>JBBSHM010000024.1:0-32608 GCA_038253125.1 Acidimicrobiales bacterium | reverse complement strand
GAGGGACTACGGGCCCCCATCGTGCTCGCTATGACCCGCCTGGAGCGCATCACGAGCGGCCCCTCGATCTGCCACGGCAAGCCGACGATCCGCGGCCTCCGCCACCCGGTCGAGAACCTGCTCGAGCTGCTCGCCTCCGGCATGACGATCGACGACGTCATCGCCGACCACCCCGAGCTCGAACGCAACGACCTGCTGGCGGCGCTGGAGTACGCCGCCCTGGCCGTGGGCCGGCCCCGCTCGGTGCCGCTCCGTACGGGCTGAGCCCGGCCTCCCTCGGTCGGTGACCAGTTACGCGGCGTGGCCGAGCACGAAGCGGGCTCGCTCGACCTGCAGCATGGCGAAGGGTGACATGCACTTCACGCCGAGGCTGATGCACGCGTTCGGGATCTTGATCTTCTTCGTGGAGTTGGCCGCCACCTCATGGGTGACGACGACGTGGCTGTGGGCATGGGCGTGGGCAACGAGGTAGTAGTCGGCGACCTGGAGGAAGGTGGTCACTGCGGCGGGCTCGTAGCCGGCGCCGTTGGCCCACGCGCTGGTCGCCTGGAGGCTGGGGATCACCGGCCCATCTGGCTTGAGGAAGAAGGAGGCCGTTCGCTGGCGGGCCCACTCGGCCAGCTCGTCGTCAACGGCGACGAGCTCGTCACCGACCTTCTCGATGCTGAAGACGCTTCCGGCGGCATGGCGCTCGTCGATCCAGTCCCAGAAGGCCGGGCAGAAGTCGAAGCCGTAGTGCAGGTTCTTGGCCTGGATGAAGACGTTGGCGTCGAGGAGGTACGCCATCAACCGACATCCAGCTGGCGGGCCAGCCCGTGAAAGGTGGAGGTCTTCCTGAAGCCCAGCATCTGGAAGGCGTCGCGATACAGGGTCTGACCCTCGAGGGTGCTGATGATGAGGGCCCGGGCGAACCGCTTGCTGACCCGAACCGGCTGGGTGTTGTAGTAGTTGCCTCCGCCAGCGGTGCCTCGCTCACCAAGCAGCTCAACCAGCCGCGCGAGCTCGGCCTTATAGGTGGCCCGGTACTCGTCCCAGCCGAGGAAGCCGGCGTCATGGATCCTCCGCAGGACGACGAGCGTGCTCACCTTGAACCGCCGGGCGAGCCGCTGGAGCTCCTCCGCCAACGGCTGGGCCATCTCGACGTCCGCAGCGATCGACTGGAGCGGGACCAGGAACTCGGCAGCAACCTCGTTGCACCACCGCTCCGACAGGACCTGCGAAGTCGCCACGAGGTCGGCGTCGGAGAGCGCCGACTCCCCCAGCCACAGGTGGGCCAGCTCATGAACCAGGGTGAAGATCTGCGCCGCCTTGGAGTCGGCCCCGTTGACGAACACGACGGGTGCCAGCGGGTCGGCAAGCGCGAAGCCTCGGAACTCCCGCGGGTCGAGCCGCCGGTGGGTGTCGCTCCCCACGACACCGTTGATCATCACCAGCACACCAAGCTCCTCGGCCTGGTCCACGAGGCGGCGTAGCGCGTCAGTCCAGGTCGGGCCACGTTCGTCGACGGCGAAGCCCAGCACCCCCCGCATCGCCTCAGCAGCGTCGACGACCGTCGTCGCCGTCGTCAGCGAGCCGACCGCCTCGACAGGGTCCTCCCGGGTGACCTGAGCGAAGGTCCGGTACCACTCCTGGCGCTGCTGGCACTGGAAGATCGTGGCGAGGAGATCCGGGCTGGGTCGGCTGATGGCGACATCGCCCATCGTCCGGAAGTCGGGGATCGGCACCTGCTCGTCGGGCGGTTCCTCGAGGAACAGGAACCCGACCGGGGTGTGGGTGGCCCGGGCGAAGCCTTCGATCTGTCTCAGGGTCGGCATGGCCTTACCCTGCTCCCAGTCCTCCAGCCTCGGGAACCGCCGGGCCAGGTCCGCGGGGTCGATGCCGGACCGTTCGCGCGCCCACGCCAGGAGGCTCGGCTTGACCTCGACGCGCACGACCACGTCCTCATTCTGGTCTCAGCTGTGACCACGCGTTCGATGGCCGGGGACGCCTGTCCCGGCGCTGAGCAACTGAGCGAAGGCCCGTGCCCGACCGCATCGACGACGGCGCCCCGGTCGGTGCGTCGAGGATGGTCAGCCGGGCAGCGGCGGGCTGGCCCGAGGATCTCGAGGATGGGACCCAATGGAGGCGAAGAAGGCCCGGAGCTCCTCGGCGGAGTCGCAACGCACAAGCCGGCCCTCCTGCTCGTCGCGAGCTGCCTCCCGCAGGCGGGCCACGATCTCGTCATCGGTGAGCTCGTCGGGCTCGACGTCGCGCGCCATGGAGTCAGGGTAGGTCCACCAGCCTTGGCCCGAGGCTGGAGGAGGGGAAGCCGCTCAGCGTCGAGCCGGCTCTGTCGGAGCGGTGAACGCTCGATGCCGTGGTCCTGAGGCGGTTGGTCATCATCGTGTCGTCAGCCCGGCGACGCCAGATCGTTGAGCACCTCAACCTCCACGGCGAGAGCGGCGGGAGGGCCGCCCAGATCGCCGCCTACGCCACTCGGGCCGCCAAGGACCCCCTGAGACCACCGCAGAGAACCTTCGTGAACGGTTGGCGGGACAAGGTCAGGACCCACGGGCTCGATGAGCAGGTGTTCATCGCCGCCCTCCGCCGCCAGGAGCTCCGTGAGCTGCCGGCACCGGGCAGCTCGTCGGCCGAGGACCTCATCGTCCTGCCAGCCGCCTCGGACGGGCTCACCTCCCGCCGTTCGCCCTTCGGCCGGCCCGAGGTCCTCGAGGCCATCTGTGACCATCTCCCTGGCGGCGGCCGGACCGTTGACATTCGTCGCCCTCGACGACGCCCTCCTGGCCTCCCAGCACGTCATCCCGATCGGCCCACCCCAGCCGGCATCCTCAGGGACCCGACCGGACCATGGCCGCCACCGATGGCAGCGTCGAACGTTGGACGACACCGGAGATGGTGGCCACCGAGCACCGACTCCTCGACCACGTCGCACAGAGCCAGCGGGGACAGGCCGGGCGGACACAGCCCGACGTCCTCGCTACAGCCCTGGCCCACTGGACCACGATCGAGCTCGAGCAGGAAGCGATGATCCGCCAGATCTGTGAGAGCGGCGCCGGCGTCGACGTCATCGCGAGGGAGTCGCCGGATCCGGCAAGACCTTCGCCCTCGCCGCCGCCCACGGCGCCTGGACCGCCTCCGGCTACCGGGTTCGGGGCGCGTGCCTCGCCGCTCGGGCCGCCGAACGCCTGGAGGACGGCTCCGGTATCCGTCCACCACCCTCGACTGGCTCAATCGCAGCTTGGCCACCGAACCCGCTGACCCATGCTGACTTGGTCGTGATCGACGAAGCCGGCATGGTGAGCACCCGCAGCCTCCTCAGGCTGGTGGAGCAGTCCCAGGCGGCTGGGGCCAAGGTCTTCCTGGTCGGAGACCCCCGCCAGCTACCCGAGCTCGAAGCCGGCGGCCTTCGCAGCCCTCATCGGCCGCCACGGTCAGGCCAACCTGCAGACGAACCGGCGACAACCCGAACCGTGGGAGCAGGACGCCCTCGCCCATCTCCGCCACGGCGACGTTGACCAGTACCTCGGCCAGGATCGCATCCACCACGGAGCCGAAGGTGAGGACGCCCAGGCGCAGCTCGTCAGCGACTGGCACGCCGCCCGCACAGCCGGACTCGAAGCCCTCATGGTCACCGCCCACCTCCGCTCGGTCGACGACCTCAACGACCGGGCCCGCCACCTCCTGCAGCACGAGGGGCGACTCGGCCCGGACATGGTCCGCATCGGCCGCCGAGCATTCACGAGCGGCGACGAGGTGCTCGCCCTCCGCAACGACTACCGCCTCGGACTCCTCAACGGCACCCGAGGCACCATCCACCGCATCGACGCCAGAGCGGAGCAGGTGGAGGTACTGACCGATGGAAGCAGCCGGCTGTCCATCCCGTTCGACTACGCCGCAGCCGGGCACCTCACCCACGGCTACGCCGCCACTATCCACAAGGCACAGGGCGCCACCGTCGACCGGTGCTTCATCCTCTCGAGGAGACCACCACTCGCGAGCACGCCTACACGGCGCTCTCCCGTGGCCGACATGGCAAGAACCTCCACGTCGCTGCTCCCGAAGGTGACCGCGACGAGCACCACGCGCCCAAGGTTGAACCCGATCAACTCGATCGACTCCGCCAGTCGCTTGGCAGGTCGATCAGGCAGGGTCTGCCCGCCGACGGGCTTTGCATTCAACAGGGCCTGGCGGCGCCGGAGGCCGACATCAACAGCGGCATCGCCTGGCAAGCGAGCGCATCCTTACCGCTCCAGCAACCTGGCTCGCCTGCCAGCCCCGGGTCGGTGGTCACCCTGGACGCCCATCTCCGGCGGTGGGGACGGATCAGCGGCTCTGGCAAAACCTGCCGACATGGGTGGGTGTCCTACGCCCCCGCGGGATCCGGTGAGCAGCAGAGCCGATCTGCTCGGCCAGCGGGGCGTCCTACGCTCGACTTGCTCGCAGCCGCGAGCGCCACCTACAGGCACCAGTGGGACGCGGCGGCCTGAGTCGACGGCCCACGTTATGGGGCGACCGTCCCGCTGCACTTCCTGAAAATAGGGTTCCGGCAAGGCTCAACGGAAAAGGGTTACGGGCAGCCCTCGGCGCGGACAGCGCAGTTCGGGCTGGAACTGCTCGGCCCATAGCTCGAACGCCACGTCACCACCGCACCCCGGGCATCACTCTCGCAACGGGGCGCCCAGGTTCCAGTCTACCGACTGGAGATGTCACCTGGAGATGTCACCGCCGATGGCCATGCCGGCCGTTGCCTCTTGCGGCCGAGCGGGCAGTCGCCAACGCCGAGTCACCCCTTCGAGTGAGGAACAAGGCGTCTGCCCCTTTCCCCAGTGGCGCTGCTCCCCCAGCACCTTCTTCAACCGGGTCAGCTGCTCATTCCGCGCCCCCAGCTCACCCAGCTCGCCGTCAGCCGGGCGTTCTCGGGCTCCAGCTCATCCCTGGTCGGTCGTCCACAGCCCACGCTCTACACGATAAAGCGCGGAACACGATACACCCGAGCGCACCGCTCGATTGACATGCGACTTAGAATAACCGCTATTTCACCGGCTCCCAAGAGCGGGAAGCCAAGTTGTAGTCGTACGAGTTAGTGGGCCTCTTACCGAGCCAGGCTCGGAGCGGGTCCGTAGCGGAACCGAAGGTGAATGTTTGGCGTCGCTGGTTCACGATGACGCCGACATCCACCGACCATTCATATAGTCGTGGCATCCCTCGTGGCGTAACGGCTAGCAATTCTGTGCGACCTGGGCCGATATCAATAACGGCGTCAGGCATCGAGAGCGGCCTGTCTGATCCGTCGTCCGCAACTAACGTAGGAGGATCATCGGGCCGGTCGAGGTTGACATTCAGTAGGGTTCCTGGCATGGGGCCAGCACTGTGGACGCACTCGACGTACGAGAGATTGGACGGCGTGTACGAGCGAAAGACGTGGATGGTCGCGCTCGTAACCGTGACGCCGGCACTTGAGGGTGCAGAGATCTCGATGGTCGGGACGGCATCCTCGGCGGCGGCCTGCTCTTCGAACCAACTTCGCCACCACAGGTCACAGTGATCGGCCGAAAGATCCGGTGAGTACTGGGGTGGGGTCGTGACTTGCGCAATGCCTGAAGGTATAACGGCGTTGTGGGTTCTCGGGACGAGACGCGCGAGCGCGGCAGGGCTGCCACGCGACCAGGGCTGCCATGCAACAAGCACCGCTAAAACAAGGCCGATCACTCCCACGACAGCTCCAACGATTTGAATGTTCTTGTTCTGCCGGCTTGTCCTTCTGGCAAGCGCCAGAGCCTCTTGTTGGAGCCTGAGGGACTCCTCGCGAGCGCAAGCATCGGCCAGCGCCTTCGCCTTGGAGAACGATTCTTTACGTACCACATCGTCTCCCACATCTACGGTCCTGTTCATCGGACGATGCATGCGCCCACGAAAAAGGTGGAGCAATATGTTCTTGAGGCCTCAAAGGTATCGTCACCAGTCAGGCTCGGAATCGGCCGAACTTCCTTTAATGACGAACCCATCGGTAAGTTTCAGCGGTGCCGCATCCTCGGGCTGGATTTCAAAGAATCCGTCGCGCGGTGTACCGCCTTCGCTCGAAGCTGGAGCCATGAATGCAATCCACTTGCCGTCGGGCGACCACGTCGGACTGCTGCCAGTTGTCAGTCGGTGCAGCCCTGTTCCATCAGGGCGCCGACGTTGGAAGTCGATGCCAAGACGGTGGTCTAAGCTAAGCTTAGCTTAGCGGTCTGGCGTGAGCATCCGCAGGCTGCCGACCGGACGAAGGCGTTCAAGCGGCGAGCGGATGCCGAGCGGCACCTGGTCGACGTCCAGCACCGGCTCCTCACGGGCTATGCCAGCCCGGGCTGTCGCACGATGACGTCATCGCCCTCCACGAGGCGGGGCGCCGTGCCTCCGGGTGGCCATCGTCATCGGGGCCGGCCTCAGGCTCCGCCAGAGCGAGGCCGCCGGCCTGACCATGGACCGGGTCGAGTTCCTGCGGCGCACCGTGCGGGTCGACCGCCAGTGGCAGCAAGCCACAGGCCCGGGCGTTCGCGGCGACGAAGACCACCGCCGGCACCCGGATCATCCCGGGGGGGGGGCGGGTGCTCGACAAGCTCAACCTCCACTTCCAGCAGTTCGGCGCCGGGGACGGCGGCGTCATCGTCCACACCGACGGGCGACCGGTCGACGCTGCCCGCTGGGGCCACTGCATGCGGGCCTTCCTCAAGCATGCCGGCGTGTCCGACCGGGTGTCGTTCCACGACCTCCGACGCTTCCTCGCCTCCGCGGCTCATCGCCGCCGGTTGCACGGTGAAGCAGGTCCAGACCGCGCTCGGGCACGGGTCGGCGAAGTCACGCTCGACGTCTACGGGCACCTTTGGCCCGGCGCCGAGGACCGCGTCCGGGACCCATCGACGCCTCGGCACCGGCGCTGCGAAGGACCTGAGAAGGACCACGGCCTGACGGCTGGCGCGAAAGCCCAGATCAGACGGCCTGTCTGTGCCGAGGCACAAGTTCCGCCTCAACGTCTGACCCGAACACTCCTACGACGATTCGCGTCGTAGGATGGGCCGGGTGGGGGCAGGATCGAGGAGGGAGCGGGGCGAGCTCGAGGGCGAGGTGCTGATGGCCGTGCGCTCGGCCGGACGGCCCCTGGCGCCTGGCGCCGTCCGGGACCTGCTGGCCCGTGACCTGGCCTACACCACGGTCATGACGATCCTGGTGCGCCTCCAGGGCAAAGGGCTGCTGAGTCGGGAGCGCACGGGCCGGGCGTTTGCATACCGGCCCGTCGAGCCGGCCACCAGGACGGCCATGCTCATGCGCAAGGCCCTCGACGCCGGCGATGACCGGGAAGCGGCGCTGGCCCGCTTCGTCGAGCATCTGGAACCCGATGACCTTCCTCGACTGCGTCAGCTGCTGAGCGATGCCGAAGAAGCGGGCCAGTGCTCCTGATCGCCGCCGTGATCGTGGTCGCCGCCTCAACGGCCGCCGGCCGCTACGGGCCGTCCGTCTTCGGACGGCTCTCGCCGCCTACCGCCACATGGTGCACCAGCGCGCTGGCGGTCATGGCCGCGGCGTGCTCGGTCTTCGTGGTGGGCGTCGTGGTGGCGACCGCCCTCGGAGCCATCCCCTTCGTAGCCCGTGCCGGGGCATGGTCGGCAGCCAGCCTGCGGGGAAGCGCGGCAGTGCCCCTGGCCCTGGGGGCGGTGCTGGCACTGCTGCTCGGCCGGGCGGCCGCGGCATTCGCTTTCGCCCTGGTCGGCCAAGCCCGCCGATCGACGGAGGGTCGCAGACTGGCCCGGCTCCTCGGCGGCGACCCGGGCGAGGTCGTGGTCCTGGAGTCCGCCCAGCCGATGGCCTACGCCTTGACGGCGGCCGGCGGCCGCATCGTGGTGTCGCGTGGCCTGCTCGACAGTCTCCCCGAAGAGGAGCAGCGGTGCGTGCTGGCCCACGAGCGGGCCCACCTGGTCCACCGCCACCTGTGGCACCGTACGGCCACCGAGCTCGCCGCCCACGTCCATCCGGCGCTGCGCCCGCTGACGGCCGCCGTGCGCCGCAGCACCGAGCGGTGGGCTGACGAGGACACCGCCCGGGAGCTCGGTCGGGCATCGACGGCGAGAGCCATCGCTCGCACTGCCATCCTCACCGCCGGGGCGCCCGGCGCCCCGGGCATGGCCGCCGCCGTCGACGACGTCGCCGGTCGGATCAGCGAGCTGCTCGATCCCAGCCCGCGGACCCGCCTGGCGCCCCTGGTCCTGGCTGGCGTGCTGAGCGTCTCCCTCGTGATCGGCACGGCCACCTCAAAGGTGCTGGCCGAGACCTACTTCGAGCGCGCCATGGCGGTGGCCGCGACCTCTCCCGTAACCTGAATGAGCCGGAGGAGCGCCGGCCGGTGGCGCCCCAGGTCGGCTCACATCGTGCTCGGGCCACGGGTCCGCCGGGTCCTGCCCGGCCTGATCGCCGTTGAGGTGCTCCTCATGGTCGTCCTGAGCCTTCTCCTGTGGCACGCCACCCGAGCCGACGCCGTCGACGGGGCGATCGGGCGTGCGGTCTACGCCCGGCCTGGACTTGCCGTCCGCTCCATCGCCACCGCCGTCACCCTGGTGGGCTCGCCCGTGGCGGCTGCCGTGGGAGCGTTCGGCCTGGCCGCCGTCGCCTGGGTGCGCAGCAGAGAGGCGGCGCTCTGCCTCTTCGCTCCGTTGGCTATCGGTGCCGCCGCTCTGGTCGAAAAGATGCTGAAGGTACTCGTGGGCCGAGCCCGCCCGAGCACGGCGATCCTCGTTCACCTCCAGGACCGCTCGTTCCCGTCGGGCCACGCCACCGGCTCGACCGCGCTCGCCACCGCCGCCGTGGTGCTCCTCTGGGCCATCGGGCCGCGCCATCTGAGGCTCCCGCTCACGGTGGTCGCCGTCGCCTACGCCGCCGCCGTCGCCGCTTCGCGTCTGGTCCTCGGGGTGCACTACCTCACCGACGTCATCGGCGGAGCGGCCGTCGGTACCGCCGTGGTGCTCGCTGCCGCCAGCGCGTGGACCGTGGGCGAACGATCATGACCGGGTCGCGCCCTCAGCCCGGATCGATTGCTGCTGGAACCACCAGGTTGACGGCAGAGAAGGCTAGCGTCGCCCCGCTCATGTCAAGGTTCCTGGTCGTCTCCGCCAGCATGGGAGAGGGCCATGACGGTGCCGCCCGTGAGCTGGTCCGGCGGCTCGAGGCCCAGGGCCACCAGGCCAGGATGGTTGACGCACTCGATGCCGCGCCGTTGCGGCTCGGGAGCCTGAGCCGCTCCAGCTACGAGTTGCAGCTGCGGTGGGCGCCCTGGTCCTACGAGTTGACATACCGGCTCTGGTCGTTGCTGCCGGTGCTGTGCTGGGCGTTCACCGCTCTCCTCACCCGCCTCACCCGCCGCCGCCTGCTGCAGTGGATAGAGCAGTACCAACCCGACGTCATCGTGACCACCTATGGGCTCTCCTCGATCGTCCTCGGCCGCCTGAGACGGCGCAGGCGGATCACCGTGCCCACCGTCACCTTCGTCACCGACTTCGCCGTGCACCCCCTATGGGTCCACCGTGGCAACGACCTCACCTTGTGCGTGCACCCGCAGGCGGCGGCAATGGCGGCTCGGCGCACCGGCCGGCCCACCGGCGCCCCCGGCCCGATGGTGGCCGACCGCTTCCGGGGAGAACGACCTGACCGGGAGACCGCTCGAGCCGAGCTCGGCCTGGGCCCGAACGACAAGGCGGTGCTGGTCGTGGCCGGGTCGTGGGGCGTCGGAGAGATCGACAACACCTTTGACGCCCTGGCTGGGTGCGAGGACTACATCCCGATCGCCGTGTGCGGCCGGAACGAGGCGCTGCGGGCCGCGCTGGCCGAACGCCCCGGTGGCCGGGCCATCGGCTGGACCGACCAGATGCCGTCGCTCATGGTCGCCTGCGACGCCCTCGTCCACAACGCCGGCGGCCTCACCTGCATGGAGGCCTTCGCCATCGGCCTTCCCGTGGTCACCTACCTGCCGATACCCGGTCATGGCCGGGACAACGGCGACCTGATGGAGCGGGCGGGCGTCGCCGCCTACGCCCGCCGGCCCGAGGACCTGCTCGCCGCCCTCGACCGGGTGACGACGCTGGCCGGCCGCCGCCAGGTCGAAGCCGGCAGGGCCATGTTCAACGGGGATGCGGCGGACGAGGTGGCCGCTCTGGTGGCGCCGGCGCCGCTTCCCGTCGCCGTTCGTGCCCGGCGTAGGGCGCCACGCACCCGGGCGGCGGCAGCCGTGGCCGTTGGGCTGGCGGCCGTGTGGTCCACGTTCACCATCGGGGTCGGTGCTGCGGCCGCCCACGGCATCGGGATGGCCCGGCCCGAACGCAGCTCTGATGAGGTCTTCGTCGGGGTGCGGCTGGGCCCGAACTCGATCGCCGACCCGGCGCTGCCCGGCCGCCTGGCGGACGCCCGCGTCACCGCCATAGTCGGTGGCTCGTTGGCCAAGAACGACCCGGACGACGTCCGGCGGCTGGCCGACGCCGGAGTCGACCTGGCCAACGGAGGATGGGGCCGCCACGGCGGGCGCACCTGGTCCCGGGCTCGATCCGACCTGCTCCAGTCCTGCCACTGGCTCCAGTCGGCCGGCCAGCTGCCCTGTCACGCCTTTGTGCCCGGCCGCCGGCTCGACGGCTTCGACGTGGCCACCGCCCGGGTGTCGCACCAACGGATCGTGGCCCACGTCACCCTCCTCTCGCCGGACCACCCGCCCGCTCACCTCCGGGCCGGAGGCATGTACGTGCTCGACGCCCGCGACCTCGATGCCGCCGCCATCACCCGGGTCATCGATGACCTGCAGCCGGCGTTGGCCACCGACGTCTTGAACGTCGTCTCCTTCGCCGACCTGCGCTGAAGCGGCCGCACCCGGCGTCGCCCCGGCGGCAGCGTTCCTCCGGGCGGACGTGGCGGTCTCCACGGTCGTGTCGGTGGCGCACCTTTGCCGGGTGAGCGCCAAGCGGGTGGGGTA
The DNA here is from genome assembly GCA_038253125.1 of Acidimicrobiales bacterium. Taxonomy (GTDB): domain Bacteria; phylum Actinomycetota; class Acidimicrobiia; order Acidimicrobiales; family JAUJNH01; genus JAUJNH01. The sequence continues at coordinate 21,624 of JBBSHM010000024.1, read as the reverse complement.
GGCGCAGCCGACCGCTGCGAAGCCGGCGCGAGAGCCGGCCTGGCTGTATCCGGGCGACGGTCCGTAGGCTGGGAACGATGCAACCGGCACCGGCTGAGGAAGAACTCACCACCGCACGTCCCCCCTCGGTCGCCGCCGTGGACGGTGCCCGGGCCGGCGGCTGCCCGGTGGCTCACCCGACGACCGGCGGCTGCCCCGTGGCCCGCCCTGGGGCCGGCCCGTCGCGCTCCAAGGCCGACCTCGTCGTCCGCAAGGTGCTCCGCATCCGGGAGCGGCCGGCGGGGCTGACGTCGGCGTCGGCCTACGGCGCCTTTCAGCGCTCGATGCTGATCTCGGCCGTTCGTTGCACGCTCACCTATGTGATCTTCCCGTTCGTGGCCCCGGCGGTGGGCCTGGCCACCGGGGTCGGGCCGGTCCTGGGCGTCCTCATCGGCTCGTTCGCCATGGTCTGCGACGTCTTCACGATCCGCCGCTTCTTCGCCGTCGACCACAAGTGGCGGTGGCCGATCTCAATCATCGCCTTCAGCGTCATCTGCCTGCTGTCGGTGCTGTGGGTGCAGGACGTGAGCCACCTCCTCCGGCGCTGATCGCCCGGAACGGCTGCAAAGGGGCAGCCTAAGCCGGTCGCGACGTCGCCGCTCTGCCCTACGCCGGCGGGGTGGGCTCGGCCGCTCCGGGCCGGGCCCGGCGCCGGGCCTTGCGGGCCGTGGCGGCCGTAGCGGCGGCCGCGGTGACGAGGGCCACCGCGGCGACCCCGGCGGGGATGGCGGTCGAAGGGCGTGGCCCCTTCGACGGGATCGGGCCCGGGGCCGGGGCCGCCTCCTCCAGGGCGGCGGTCTCAGGTGGGGCGGTGTCGGGCACGGGCGGCTCGACGGCTGGGGCGGGGGAGATCGTCGGCGGCGGCAGGGGGGTGGTCGTGGTGGTCGTCGGCGCCGGGGTGGCCCGGGGTCTGGCGGGCAGACCGTCGGTTGACGCCTCGTCCGCCGGCGGCGGCCCCGGCGGCGCCGGCGGGGGTTGGGGCGGCGCGGCGGCCGGGGAACCGCTGACGCGCACGGCGTTGCTGTCGGCGGGCACGACCGCCAGCACCGTGGTGATGCGACGCTCGGTCCCGTCGCTGGGCCTGTTCAGCACCTGAGGGGTGCGGCCGCCGGAAGGCAGGGAGACGAAGGTCGTCGACCCACCGCCGTCGAGGTTGAAGCCGTTGGTGGCACCGAGCTGGCGCAGCACGCCGGCGGCCTCGACCAGGCTGACGCCGACGCTGCCGGGCTGGCGGCCATCGACGGTGACCAGCATCAGGTCACCGGCGTTGTTCCAGCCGACGAGAGTGCGGGGGTTGCGGCCGGTGGCGAAGGGGTCGTTGCTGCCGCCGATCACCTCCCGGTCGTTGGCCAGGATCACCGGGTGCCCGCCGACCGACTCCTCGGCGGGCTTGTCGACCGTGGTGCGCAGCACCACCGACCGGCGGGAGGCGGCCGGATCGGTGGCCTTGGCCCAGAAGGACCGAAGGCGGGAGGCGCCAGCGCCCTGAGATGACACGACCATCCCGTCCCCGGGGATGGGAGTCGAGCCCACGTTCGGAGTCAGCGAGCGAAGGTCCACGCCGAGGTTGGTTCCCAGGCTGGCGGCGCCGCCTCCGAGAACGGCCTCGTCACCTCCGCCGGGTGTGCCGGTGTTAGCGCCCCAGGGCGGTGTGAAGAGCACCACCTGGCCCGGGCCCCGGGCCCGGTTCAGCGCGTCGAGCGGCAGGCTGACCGTCTCCACCCGTTCGGTCGGCGGGGAGGCGAGGAGACCAAGGACCGGTGGTGGCGTGGTGACGTAGGTGACCGTCGCCTCGAGGGCACCGCTCCAGCCCAGGGCGCCGGCACCGGGCCCCGACGGGCCGAGCCGGAGCTGTTCGTGGCCGCCGACGGGCGAGCGTTGCAGCACGTTGTCGTGCACCACCCCGCCAAACGTCGTGGTGCAGGCCCGGCACTCGGAGAAGTCGGCGTTGACGCACAGGATGCCGCCGACCCGGCGGCACACCCCGCTCGTCGTCTCGACACCACCGCCCACGGCGCCCGCGGTCACAGCCTCGACCCGAACCGGAGCACCCCGGGCCACCCGCCCGACGTTGAGGGACAGCGAGCTTGAGCCCAGGGCCTGCACCTGGACCCCGGGAAGCAGGTCCGCCTGTCGACGCACGGCGAAGCCGGCGGCCTGGGCCGGCACCGCCCAGGTGAGCAGCGAGCCGACCACCACCGCGGCGATCAGCAGGACAGCGGTCACCACGCCGCCCCCCGCCCCGCGCCGCATGGGCCCCATGATGGCCCACGACCGGCAGCCGTGGGGCGCGCGCCCCGACGGTTAAGTCATCTAAGTCATCATGCGCTGATGAGATCGTCGCAGGTCACCCGTTGTGCCCTGCTCGCCGTGGCCGTCCTGGCGTCGCTCCTGGCGTCAGCGGCGCCGGCGGCCGCCTACGGCTTCGTCGCCCGCTACCGGTCCGACCCGCTGCCGGGCGTTGAGGTGACGGGCCTTGGTGATCCGGGGGCGCCGTTGTCGATCGACGTGGGCCGGGTAGCCAAGGGGGCGGCGGTCCACGTCGAGGTCGTCAGGGCCGGAGATGCCGTGGCCGGCGACTCCTCCCGCCTCGAGACGCCCAGCGCCGCCTGCCGTCGGGTGGGGGGCATCATCTGCGTCAACGGTGACTTCAGCGAGTGCCCGGGCTGCGGTGCCCCCCTCGGTGGCGTGGTCCACGACGGCGTGCTCGAGCGTTCGGCGCTGTCGGGCCACGGACAGCTGCAGCTGGGTCCCAACCGCATCGCCGCTGGTCCCTTGAGCCTTGGCGCCACCCTCGTCGCCCGCGCCACCCACCCGGGCCCTGACGGAACCGATCAGGTGAAGGAGGCCACGCTGACCCTCGACGCCGTCAACCGGACCCGGGGACCCGATCAGGTCGTGCTGTTCACGCCACGGTGGGCGGGCGCCACCGCCACCGACGCGGTCGGCGACGAGGCGACGTTCGGCGGGGGAGCGGCGCAGCTCTCGGCCGACGTGCCCATCGTGCCGCGCCTGCTGCGGCTCGGGACGGGATCGACCCCCATACCGTCCGACGGCATGGTCGTCTCGGCCTCAGGTGCCGCCGCCGCCCGGCTGCGGGCCTTCTGGGCTGTGGCCGACGATCCGTCGGCCACCGGGCGCACTGTGGTGCTGCAGCCCCGGGCCGACCAGGTGGTCGAGGAGTCGGTGGGTGGCCACCCCCTGGTGCTGGCCGGGGGCGTCAGCGTGATCGACGGCAGCAACGATCCTTTTGCCACCGGCCGCAACCCCCGCACCCTCGTCGGCTGGAACACCTCGGGTGACCTGTGGCTGGTGACCGTCGACGGACGGCAGCCCGGCGTCAGCCAGGGCGTCAGCCTGTCCGAGGGTGCCGGCGTCCTGCGCCAGCTAGGCGCCACCGACGGCTTCAACCTGGACGGCGGCGGCTCGTCGACCTTCGTGTCGCTGACGCCGGGAGGAGGACGCACACCGGTCGTGCTGAACCGCCCTAGCGACGGGTTCGAGCGCCGCATGGAGACCTTCCTGGCTGTGATCCCGAACGACCCCGCGGCCGTGCGGTGCGGCGGCGGGCCGGCGGCCCGCAGCGCCAGCCGGGCGGCGCCGGCATCGACCCGGGCCGCCCAGGCCGCTGACAGCCCCGGCTACCGGATGGCGGCGGCCGACGGAGGGATCTTCACCTTCGGCGATGCCGGCTTCTTCGGCACCGTCGAGACCTCGTGTATGAACGGCGGGATCGTTGGGATGGCGCCAACGCCGTCGGGCTCGGGCTACTGGCTGGCCGGGTCCGACGGAGGGGTCTTCGCGCTGGGCGACGCCGGTTTCTTCGGCTCGACGGCCGGCGCGCCCCTGCGCCGGTCGGTGGTTGGGATGGCGGCGACCCCAACGGGCGACGGCTACTGGCTCGTGGCGTCGGACGGCGGGATCTTCGCTTTTGGCGACGCCCGCTTCCTCGGATCCACGGGTGGGGTGGCTCTCCAGCGGCCGGTGGTGGGGATGGCGGCGACCCCTTCCGGCAACGGCTACTGGCTGGTGGCATCCGATGGCGGGATCTTCACCTTTGGCGACGCCGCCTTCCTCGGGTCGACCGGCCGCGTCGCCTTGCAGCGGCCTGTCGTCGGGATGGCGGCAACCCCGTCCGGCGGCGGCTACTGGCTGGTGGCGTCCGATGGCGGGATTTTCACCTTCGGCGACTCCGGCTTCTTCGGCTCGACCGGGGCCCTTGCCCTGCAGAGGCCGGTGGTCGGCATGGCCGGCGCATCTGCCGGGCGCGGCTACTGGCTGGTCGCCTCTGACGGCGGCATCTTCACCTTTGGGGCCGCCCCCTTCCTGGGCTCGACCGGCGGGGTGCGCCTCAACCGGCCCATCGTCGCCATGTCGGCCACCGCCTGACGGCGACCCGGCCGGATCGGCCGGACCGCCACCGGCGTGTCCTTGTAAGACGGCTGCCGGGAGATCGGGTCGACCACGGGGTGGGTGAGGGCGTTGGTGGCGGCGTCGTGCATGGGCAGGAAGGCCTGGCCGCGCTGGACAACGTCACCCACCCGGGCTCGGCAGCGCACCGATCCGAAGGCTGACGCCACCTCGACCTCGTGGCCGTCGGCCACGGCCAGATCGGTGGCGTCGTCGATGTTCAGGTCGACGAGCAGTTCGGCGGGCTTCAGCCGTCGCAGCACGGGCGAGCGACCCGTGCGGGTCTCGGTGTGCCAGGACGCCGTGCTGCCCCGGCCGGTCAGGAGAACCAGCGGGAACGTTTCGTCAGCGGGCCGGGGCGTTGGTTCCGGCTCGGCGGCCACCAGGCGGAACAGGCCGTCTGGATGGTAGGACCGCCCGTCCTCGAACAGCCTCCGTTCGGCCTCCCACGGCCCTGTTCCCGCCGCCGCCGGCCACTGGATCCCGCCGGCGTCGTCGAGCTGGCGGTAGCTGGTCACGCCCGAGTGGTCACACGGCCGGCCGGCCGACAGCCGGCCCAGCAGGCGGAAGACGTCCTCCGGTGTGGACCAGTCGGCGAAGAGGTCGCCGCAGCCCCAGGCGTGGGCGATCAGGCGGAGGATCGAGAAGTCGGACAGCGCCGCGCCCGGAGGTCTCCGCACCTGCTTAACCAGGCCGATGCGGCGCTCGGAGTTGATCATCGTGCCGTCCTTCTCACCCCAGCCGGCGGCCGGCAGGAAGAGCTGGGCGTGGCGGGCGGTGTCGGTGTCGGCGTACAGGTCCTGCACGACCAGGAAGTCGAGCGAGTCGAGGAGGCCGGCCAGCTCGCCCCGGTCGCCCCAGCTGTGGGCGGTGTTGGTGGCCAGCACCCAGAGGCCTTTGATCTGGCCGCTGCGGATGCCATCGATGATCTGGTCGTAGGCCATCGACGGGCGCGATGGGATGCGCTCGGCGGGCCAGCCGCAGATCTCGGCCACCTCGGCCCGGTCGGTCTCGTCCTCGAACGAGCGGCCGCCGTAGAGGCTGGCGGTCATCGACCACAGCCGGCTGCCCATGGCGTTGCACTGACCGGTGATCGAGTTGGCACCGGTGCCTGGGCGGCCCATGTTCCCGGTGACGAGGGCGAGGTCGATGACGGCCTGGGCCGTCCTGACCGCCTGGTGGCTCTGGTTCACGCCCATGGTCCACCAGAAGCTGACGGCCCGCCCCCGGCCGATCAGCCGGGCTAGGTCCTCGATGGTGGCGGTGGTGACACCGGCCACCTCGGCCGCCCGCACCGGCGGCCACCGGTGGGCGACGGCCGCCAGCTCGTCGTAGCCGCGGCAGTGCTCGGCCACGAAGCCGGTGTCGACCAGGCCGTCGCGGATCACGACGTGCAACAGCCCGAGCAGAAGGGCCAGGTCACCCTTCGGGGCTACGGGCACATGCCTGGTGGCGCCAGCGGCGGTCTCGGTCCGGCGGGGGTCGATGACCACGATCTCGGGCCGCCCCGGGTTGCGCTGCAGCCGCTCCCACAGGATCGGGTGGGCGACCGCCAGGTTCGATCCGACGAGCACCACGACGTCGGAGGCCTCGAGGTCGGCGTAGGTGTAGGGAGGGGCGTCGAAGCCGAAGGACTGCTTGTGGGCGGCGACGCTGGTGGCCATGCACTGGCGGGTATTGCCGTCGCCGTGGACAAAACCCATGCCGACCTTGGCCACGGCGCCGAGCAGCGCCATCTCCTCGCTGGTGATCTGACCGGTGGACAGGAAGGCGACGCTCTCCGGCCCGTGGGCGTCGATCAGCCCCGAGAAGCCGTCGACGAAGGCGGCCAGGGCTTCGTCCCAGGGCACAGGCCGGCCGTTCAGCAGGGGCGTGGTCGCCCGGTCGGGTGCGGCGAGGGGGGTAAGCGCGTCCCAGCCCTTCGGGCAGGCCGAGCCCTGGTTCACCCGGTAGGCGCGGGTGGGCGTCAGGTTGACGGCCTGGCCGTCGCGCAGGTGGGCGTCGAGAGAGCAACCGGTCGAGCAGTAGCCGCAGACCAGGCGGGTGGTGGCCTCGGGCTGGAGCCGCGACGGGACCTGACCCAGCCCGAACGGGCCGCTGGTCCGGCTCAGTTCGTCCGCGCACGATCCCAGCCCGAGGGACCGCATCGGCGTGGTCACGGCATCCTCTCGGGGCTGCTGGCCCGGAAGAACAGGCCCCGCTCGACGAGGTCACCGGCCAGGAGCAGGACGACGCCCACGGGTCCGGCGACGGCCAGGGCCGTCAGGCCGGCGGCCAGCAGGCAGAGTCGGCGGAGGACCCGCCCCCGGAGGGGGCCGAGGAGCAGCCGGGAGGTGCGGCCCAGCTGACCCTGACCCTCGCCGCGGTGGCGCAGCACCGTGCCCTCGACGACCAGCTTGGCCAGGGCGGCGGCGGCCACGACGGCGACCGGAGCCCCGCTGACGGCCAGGGCGGCGACGGCCGCGGTCGAGCCGAACAGGACCAGGAGCCGGGGCAGGCGCCACCACCGGCGGCCGGTCACGGCGTAGACGGCGGCCGAGCAGCCGACCACCACCAGACCAACGGTGGTGGCGGCGATCGCCAGGGACAGGCGGTCTCCGGCGACGGCGTTGGCCGCCGCCAGCGGAAGCAGGGCACCGACGGCCAGCACCTCGCGCGAGAGCCACGAGTGGCGCCACCCCAGCACGGCCCGCCACGCCAGCAGGGGCCGGCCCAGGTGGGCGACGCTGGCCACCGAGGCGGCGGCGACCAGGGCCAGGGCGGCGACGGGTCGCCCGGCGATCAGCGCACCGACACCCCACTGCGACAGGACGAGGAGCCCGGCCAGCGCCGGGTGGCCGTGCGCCGGCTCGGGCCGCAGGTCGGCGGCGACGGGCCCGACGGCGGGCGGGCTCGAGCTGACGTACGTGGTCGTCGGCCGGCTGCGCTCCGGGTCGGGCCCGGCGGCCAGTCCCCAGGTGCTGCCGGCGCCGGCGATGTCAACGACCTGGATGCGGATGGCCTCGGTGGGGCAGGCCTGCACACAGGCGGGCGCCTCGCCAGCGGCCAGACGGCCGTTGCACAGGTCGCACTTGCGGACGATCCCCAGCCGGTCGGAGAACGACGGCACCTCGTATGAGCAGGTCATGGTGCAGTAGCTGCAGCCGATGCAGGCGTCGTCCAGGTGGATGACCGCACCGGTCAGCGCGTCCTTCTCGTAGGCCTCGGCCGGGCACCCCTTCAGGCAAGCCGGGTCGGCACAGTGGTGGCAGGCGCTCGTGACCGCCTGGGGGCCCAGGCTGCCCACCTGGCGCCACACCTCTCCGCTGGTGGCGTCGAGGCCGTTGAGGCTGTGGCAGCCGGTGACGCAGGCCTTGCAGCCCGTGCAGGCGTCGAGGTCGACGAGGAATGCGTACTGCTGCCCGGCCCCGGGCGGGGTGGCGGGGAGCAGGTCAACGTACCGACCGGCACCTTCGTGCTCGTGCTGACTGAAACGTTCCACGGCAGTGAGCTCGTGAGCGCTGCGCAGCTCGGCCTCGAGCATGGGGAGCAGGGTCGGGTCGAGCCGGCTCACAAGGCTGGGACGAAGCTGGGCCGGGCCACCTCGACCCGACCCCGGAGCACCCGCACCGGCCAGGTGGCAACCGAGACCGCGGGGTCGTCGAGGCAGGCCCCGGTGCGAAGGTCGAAGCGCTGCTTCAGCAGCGGCGACGCCACGGTGTCCCGCCCGGCGATGCTGCCGACCACGCCGCGGGAGAGCACCGACACGCCCCAGAACGGGTCGATGTCGTCGAGCCCCAGCACCTCGTCGTCGGCCAGGCGGAACAGCGCCACCGGGGCGCCGGCCACCAGGGCCGCCGCTCCCCTCTCGACGCTGAGCCGGCCGAGTTCGCAGACGTCCTCCCAGGGGTTCTGTCGGGAGTTGTTGTCGCCTGGCGCAGGGATACTCCCGACAGAACCGGCGGGGTTGGTGTGCAGGATGGTCATGTCGGAGCTCCTTCGTTCACGTAGGTCTGGAACAGGGCCAGCCGGTCGGGCTGGCGGAGGGTGGCGGCCCACTCGCACTCGTAGGACTCGACGTGGGCGGCCATCTGGGCCTCGAGGTCGGCGCCGAGGCCCAGGCTGTCCTCGATCACCACCCGCCGCACGTGGTCGACTCCGCCTTCGACGCGTTCGATCCAGGCGGCAGTGCGCTCGAGCCGCTCACCGGTGCGCACGTAGTACTGGAGGAACCGGTCGATCGAGCGGACGAGCTCGGCGTCACTCAGCCCTTCGGCCAGCAGCTCGGCGTGGCGGGGCCGGAATCCGCCGTTGCCGCCCACGTAGAGGTTCCAGCCGGCTTCGGTGGCGATGACGCCAACGTCTTTCGACATGGCCTCGGCGCACTCGCGGGCGCAACCCGAGACGGCCATCTTCAGCTTGTGGGGCGCCCTCAGGCCCCGGTAGCGCAGCTCCAGCAGCTTGGCCATGGAGGTGGAGTCCTGCACGCCGTAGCGGCACCAGTTGATGCCGACACAGCTCTTAACCGTGCGCAGGGCCTTGCCGTAGGCGTGACCGGACTCCAGGCCGGCGTCACCGAGACGGGCCCAGATGGTGGGGAGGTCGTCGAGCTTGGCCCCGAAGAGGTCGAGCCGCTGGCCGCCGGTGACCTTCACGTACAGGCCGTAGTCCTCGGCCACCTCGGCGCAGGCCATCAGCTGGCGCGGGGTGACCTCGCCGCCGGGCATGCGGGGCACCACCGAGTAGGTGCCGTTGCGCTGGAGGTTGGCCAGGGCGAAGTCGTTGGTGTCCTGGAGGGCTGCCTGCTCGCCACCGAGGACGTAGCCGCCGCCGAGGGAGGCGAGGACCGAGGCGACTGTCGGCTTGCACACCTCACAGCCCCGGGGGCCGGTGCCGTGGCGGGCCAGGAGGTCTGAGAAGGTGCGGAATCCTTCGATCCGGCACAGGTCGTAGAGGTCCTGGCGGGTGTGGTCGGGGAAGTGCTCGCACAGGCCGCGGCGCACGTCCACGCCCTGGGCCGCCAGCTGACGCTCGAGCACCAGCTTCACCGTCGGGACGCACCCACCGCAGCCGGTGCCCGCCTTCGTGCAGGCCTTCAGCGTGGCCAGGTCGGAGATGCCGTCGGCCTCGATGGCGCTGACCAGGTCGCCGGTCGTCACGCTGTTGCAGCTGCAGACGAGGGCGGACGGACCGGTGGCGGCGACGGCCGTGCCGGCCAGGAGCGTCAGAACTTCGGTGACCACCGCCCCCGAGCGGTGCAGCTGCACCAGGTCGCCGAAGGCGGAGGCGTCGCCCACCAGGACCGCTCCGACCAGATGGCCCTCGGAGTCCACCCGCACCTTCTTGTAGGTGGCGCTGCCCGGGTCGTCAAGGACCGCCCCCGGGCCGTGCGGCTCGCCCACGCTGGCCACGTCGATGCCGAGCAGCTTCAGCTTGGTGGACAGGTCGGTGCCCTCGAACGTGGCATCGCCGCCGCCCAGCTGGTCGGCCACGGCGGCGGCCATCTTGTAGCCGGGGGCCACCAGGCCCCACACCCGGCCGGCGGCCACCGCGCACTCACCGACAGCCGAGATGGCGGGGTCACTCGTCCGGCACGAGTCGTCGACGATGATGCCGCCCCGCTCGTGGAGGTCGAGGCCGCATGCCCGGGCCAGGTCGTCGCGGGGGCGGATGCCGGCCGAGATGACGACCACGTCGGCCGCCAGGGTGGTGCCGTCGGCCAGGCGCAGGCCGGCCACCGCACCGTCAGTCCCGGCGTCGATCGCCTCGGAGGAGGCGCCCACGTGCACGTGCACGCCCAGGCCCTCAATGCGGGTGCGCAGGGCGGCGGCTCCGCCGTCGTCCAGCTGGACGGGCATCAGGCGGGGGGCCATCTCGACGACGTGCACCTCAAGGCCGAGGAGGCGCAGGGCGTTGGCCGCCTCCAGGCCCAGCAGCCCGCCGCCAAGCACCACCCCGGTGCGCCGGCCTGCGCACCAGGCGGTGATGGCATCGACGTCGTCCAGCGTGCGGTAGGTGAAGACCCCCGGCAGCTCGCGGCCCGGCAGCGGGGGCACGAACGGCCGGGACCCGGTGGCCAGAACGAGGTGGTCATACCGAAGCACCCGACCCGTGGTCGTCGTCGCCGTGTGGGCCTCCCGGTCTACGGCGGCCACGGCCTCGTCCACCAGCAGGGTGAGGCCCGGGCCGTCGAAGAAGCCGTCGCTCACCAGCGTCAGCTGGTCCTCGCCGGCGCCGGCAAAGGCCGAGGAGAGGGCCACCCGGTCGTAGGCCGGGCGGGGCTCCTCACCGACGACCGTCACCTCCCAGCCGTCGACCCCGGCCAGACCGTTCGCCTCGACCAGCTCCTCAACCAGCCGGTGGCCGACCATCCCGTGGCCGGCCACCACGAGCTGGCGCCTGACGCCGAGACGGGTGGTGAGGCCGGTGCCGCACCGGTTCGAGATGGCCATGCCCCAATGACAGCAGGGGCCTGTTCCCGGGACTTTGCCCCGCTGTCACGTCCGCTTGACAGTTGGCGCACCGGCCGCCGGGGCCCGGGTGAGGTGGCGGCAACGACCCGGCAACACGCCACAAGCAACCCGTCAGATGCCTGGAACGCGGCGGAGCCCGCCGGGAAACCGCGACGAGACGCGGCGGTGCTCAGATGGCTCACCATGACGACCACCCTCGACCTGTGCCCCCTGCAGGGCTTCACGGTGGCCGTCACCGCCGACCGGCGTAGTGCCGAGCAGATGGAGCTGTTCACCCGCCGGGGCGCCCGGGCCGTGCACGCCCCGACCATGGCCACCCAGTACCTGGACGACGAGACCGCGCTGCGGCAGGCCACCGAGGAGGTGGTCCGGCGATCCCCTGACATCGTGATCGCCACCACCGGGATAGGGCTGCGGGCCTGGTTCGAGGCGGCACAGGCTTGGGGACTGGTCGAGCCGCTCCTCGACTCGCTGCGGTCGGCCCGGCTGGTGGCGCGGGGCGTAAAGGCGGCGGGCACGGCCCGCCAGTGGGGCCTCGAGGTGGCGCTGCAGCCGCCCTCAGAGCGGCTCGACGACGCCGTCGCCCTCCTCCTGGCCGAAGGCGTCAAGGGCCAACGGGTGGTGGTGCAGGAGCACGGCCAGCCGACCGGCTCGGCTGCCACCGACCTGAAGGCGGCCGGCGCCGAGGTGGTGCCCGTGCCCGTCTACCGCTGGCGCCTGCCCGACGACCCGGGACCGGCTATGCGCCTGGTCGACTCGGTCGTGGCCGGTGACATCGACGCCGTCACGTTCACCAGCGCCCCGGCGGTCAGCAACCTGTTCACCCTCGCCGACCTGCACGACCAGGGGGCGGCGTTGCGGGCGGCGTTCAACAGCGGCCGGGTGGTGGCCGGCTGCGTGGGCTCGGTCTGTGCCGGAGCGGCCAGCGACGAGGGTCTCTCGGCACCGCTCTTCCCCGACAAGGGGCGCCTCGGCCTCTTGGTCCGTCTGGTCTCGGACGAGCTGGTGTCACGCCGGGTGGAGCTGGATCTGGGTGGCCACACCATGGTGCTGCAGGGCACGGTCGCCGTCATCGACGGTAGTCCGGTCGAGCTGCCGCCCCGCGAGGCGGCGGTGCTGGCCGCCCTGGCCGACCGGCCCGGAGCGGTGGTGGGCAAGGACACCCTCGCCACCCGCCTGTGGGGCGTCGGCAGCGACCCCCACGCCGTCGAGGGGGCCGTCAACCGCCTGCGGGCCCGCCTGGGCCCGGTCGGCGGGCGGCTCGTCACCGTGCGGGGCCGCGGCTACCGCCTGGACGCCGGCGGCATCGCCACCGGCGTTGGCGCAGGTCCAGTCGCTCATCGGTGAGCATCCTGAGCACGTCCAAGTCGCAGGGCCATGCGTGCTGGAGCGGAGCAGACCGATGGCGAACCGCGTCCGGTGCCGGCCGAAGCTGAAGGTGAGGGCGATGTGGATGGCGACCGGCGCCCCGTAGCCCGCAGGTCACCGGTACCCTCCGATGGGCGTGCACCGGACCCTCATGACGCTGCTGGCGGTCCTGGTGGTGGCCAGCGGCTGCTCCTCTTCAGGCGGCAACCAAGCCGCTCGCTCGCGGTCTGCCGCCCCCTCCCCGGCCGCTTCGAAGTCGGCGCCACCGCCTTCCCACGCCGGCTCGGTACCGGCCACTGAGCCGCCGGCCCCGCCGCTCGACTGGGAGCCGTGCGGAACGTTCCAGTGCGCCACGCTCCAGGTCCCGCTCGACTATGCCGATCCGGCGGGTCGCCACATCGGGATCGCCCTCAACCGCCAGCCGGCCACCGCCCCGGCTCGCCGCATCGGGTCGCTCCTGCTCAACCCCGGAGGCCCCGGAGCCTCGGGGATCGACAGCCTGCCCGATCTCCTCGGCCGCCTGTCCAGCGAGGTGCGAGCCCGCTTCGACGTGGTCGGCTTCGACCCCCGGGGCGTCGGCCGAAGCGCTCCGGTGCGCTGCCTGCCCGACGCCGAGCTCGGCGCCTACCTCGCCCTCGACCCCACGCCGGACAACGCGGCCGAGGAGACGGCCCTCGTGGGCTTCACCGACCACTTCGTGGCCGGCTGCCAGCAGCGCAGCGGTGACCTGCTGGCCCACGTCGGCACCGCCGACGCCGCCCGTGACATGGACCGGATCCGGACCGCCGTCGGCGACGACAAGCTCACATATGTCGGCTTCTCCTACGGCACCGCTCTCGGCACCGCCTACGCCGAGCAGTTCCCCGACCGGATCCGGGCCCTTCTCCTCGACGGCGCCCTGGACCCGACGCTCAGCACCGTCGCCTTGAACCGGGCTCAGGGCGAAGGCTTCGACCATGCCTTTGACGCCTTCGCCGCCGACTGCCGGGCCACGTCTTCCTGCTCGTGGCGACCGGCCGGCGGCGCCGGCCAGGCCGCCTTCGCCGCACTCGTAGCCCGTGTCGAAGCCCGGCCCATCGATGCCGACAGCCGGCGGGTGGGCCCTTCAGAGCTCCTCCTCGGGACGGCCGCCTACCTCTACTCGCGCCAGACGTGGACCGCCCTGGCCCGCGGGCTGGCCCAGGCCCAGGCGGGCAGCGGCACCATCCTCCTCGCCGGATTCGACGCCCTGCTCGGCCGCAAGCCGGACGGGTCCTACAGCAACGACCAGGAGGCCAACGCCGCCATCAGCTGCCTGGACCGGCCGGCGCCCCGGGACGTGGCCACCTACGAGCAGGCCGCCGCCGACGCCGCCCGGACAGCTCCCCTCTTCGGGCCGGCCATCGCCTGGTCGGGCCTGGTGTGCGCCCGGTGGCCCGTGCCCGCCACCGGCAAGGCCGAGCCGGCCAAGGCTCCCGGCTCGCCGCCCATCCTCGTCGTCGGAACGACCAATGACCCGGCCACGCCGTTCGTCTGGGCCGAGGCGCTGGCCAGGCAGCTGCCCCAGGGTCGCCTGCTGACCCACCAGGGCGAGGGCCATACCGCCTACGGCGAGGATCCCTGCACCAGCCGGATCGGCGACGCCTACCTCCTCACCCTCCAGCTGCCCGCCGGCCAGCTCAGGTGCTGACCGACAGCCCAACCTGACCGCGGCCCCTGTCGTTCGCCCACCTGCCAGCCAGGGCATCGGACGGCAAAGCACGCCGGCTGGCCTGGCCGGAACCGAATCGGAGGCTGCTGTCTCGTCCTCGGCGATCCCCCGGGGCGTAGACCACCGGGCCTGACCGGCGACCTCGGAAGGACCTCAAGCCGCGCCGAGGGTGACGTCATAGGTGGCAGCGCCATCGCCAGCGAGCTCGACGTACTCGATCGAGCTGACGGAACCGGCCGCCAGCAGGTCGCCCTCGGCCTGGCGCAGCGCATCCAACCGGGCCGGATCGTCGGTCACAACCAGGCGCTCGGCCGGCCACAGGAGCGAGCGCTTCTGCTCGCTCTTGGCCCGGCGCACGGCGGCCAGGGCGGGGGCAGCGACCTCGGCCACGAGCGGGTCGCCCCCCGTCGGGATCTCGGCCACCGTTGGCCAAGCCGCCCGGTGCACCGATCCGTCCTGCCACCACGACCAGACCTCCTCGGTGACGAAGCACAGGAACGGGGCGAAGAGGCGCTGCAGGACAGACAGGGCCACCTCCATTGTCGCCCGGGCCGATGCTGCGGCGTCGTCACCGTGGTCGCCGTAGGCCCGCTGCTTGACCAGCTCGAGGTGATCGTCGCAGAACGACCAGAAGAACGTTTCGGTGCGCTCGAGGGCGCGGGCGTAGTCGTAGGCGTCGAACGCGGTGGTGGCATCGGTGACCAGCCGGCGAAGGCCGGCCAGCAGGGACAGGTCGACCGGATCGTTGGGGACGGCGCCGGCCGGCGCTTCGCCCAGGTTCAGGGCGAACCGCGAGGCGTTCAGCAGCTTGCGGGCCAACCGCTTTCCCACGTTCATCTGGTTCGGGTCGAAGGCGGTGTCGGTGCCGGGCCGACCGTTGGCCGCCCAGTAGCGGACCCCGTCGGTGCCGTGCTCCTCAAGCAGGCCGAGAGGGGTGACCACGTTGCCCTTCGACTTCGACATCTTCTTGCGGTCCGGGTCCAGGATCCATCCGCTTATGGCGGCGTTGCGCCACGGAGGGGTGCCGTGCTCGAAGTGAGAGCGGACCATGGTGGCGAACAGCCAGGTGCGGATGATGTCGTGGCCCTGGGGGCGCAGGTCCATCGGGAACGTCCGGGCGAACAGGACCGGGTCGTCCTCCCAGCCGCAGGCGATCTGGGGGCTTAGCGACGAGGTGGCCCAGGTGTCCATGACATCCGGGTCGGCGGTGAAGCCACCGGGCTGACCCCGCTGGGCCTCGTCGTAGCCGGCTGGGCGGTCCGAGGACGGGTCGACGGGTAGCTCGTCCTCGCTCGGGAGGATCGGGCTGTCGTGGTCGACGGCGCCGTCCGGCCCCACCGGGTACCAGACGGGGAAGGGGATGCCGAAGTAGCGCTGACGGGAGATGAGCCAGTCGCCGTTCAGGCCCTGGACCCAGCTTTCGTAGCGGTGCCGCATGAACGATGGGTGCCAGCCGAGCTCGCCACCCCTGTCCTGCAGCGCGGTGCGCAGGTCGGCGTTGCGGCCGCCGTTGCGGATGTACCACTGGCGACTGGTGACGATCTCGAGCGGACGGTCGCCCTTCTCGAAGAACTTCACGGAGTGGGTGATCGGCCTCGGCTCGCCGACGAGCAGGCCCTGCTCGCCCAACAGCTCAACGACTGCGGCTTGAGCCTGGAAGACGCTCTTGCCGGCCAGCCGGGTGTATGCCGACCGACCCTCTTCGCTGGTGATCCAGTCGGGGCATTCAGCCTTGGTGCGCCCGTTGCGCTCCAGGATCGAGCGGGTCGGCAGCTGCAGCTCACGCCACCACGTGACGTCGGTGGTGTCGCCGAACGTGCAGATCATGGCGATGCCCGACCCCTTGTCGGGCTGGGCCAGCTCGTGGGCCAGGACCGGCACCTCCACCCCGAACAGCGGCGACGTAACGGTGGTGCCGAACAGGGGCCGGTAGCGCCCGTCGTCGGGGTGGGCGACCAGGGCGACGCAGGCGGCCAGCAGCTCGGGACGGGTCGTCTCCACCTCGATAGTGCCATTGCCGTCGGCCCGAGCGAAGCCGAAGCGGTGGTAAGCGCCGGGCCGCTCCCGGTCCTCCAGCTCGGCCTGGGCCACGGCGGTCTGAAACGTGACGTCCCAGATCGTCGGGGCCTCGGCCGAGTACGCCTCGTCCCGGGCCAGGTTGCGCAGGAACATCCGCTGGCTGGCCCGGCGGGCGGCGGTGCCGATGGTGGCGTAGGTCATGTCCCAGTCGACCGAAAGTCCCAGTCGCCGCCACAGCGCCTCGAACACCTTCTCGTCCTCGACGGTGAGCCGCTCGCACAGCTCGACGAAGCTGCGCCGGCTGATGGACACCTTCCGCTTGTCGTCGGGCTTCTCCGGTGGCACGAAGCTCGGGTCGTAGGCGACGGCGGGGTCGCAGCGCACGCCGAAGTGGTTCTCGACCCGCCGCTCGGTGGGCAGCCCGTTGTCGTCCCAGCCCATCGGGTAGAACACGGCCTTGCCCCGCATCCGCTGGTAGCGGGCGATGGCGTCGGTGTGGGTGTAGCTGAAGACGTGGCCGACATGGAGTGACCCCGAGACCGTCGGCGGCGGCGTGTCGATGGCGTAGACGTCGCCTCGCTCGGCCGTGCGGTCGAAGCGGTACGTGCCTTCGGCCTCCCACCGAGCGGCGATGGCCTCCTCGATCCCATCGAGGCTCGGCTTGTCGGGAACGCTCCGGGTCACCCCGCGAATCCTACGGCCGCCCCCGAAGCGCCCTACGCGGTTGTGAGCCCGCGTGCCCTTCGGCCCTCGTGGCCGGCGAGCCGGCGCCACCACAACGCGGCCCCGGTCGAGCTGATCAGGCGGACGCCGCTCACGGCCCCACGGCCGGCGAGCCGCCGCGGCCGCAACGCTTTCCGCCCGGGCAGCCGCGGTCCTCGCGGCGCCCCCTTCTGCCCGGGCAGCAGCGGTCGTCGTGGCGCCGCCTTCTGCCCGGGCAGTTCCGGCCGCGTTTCTGCCCGGGCAGCAATGGTCGTCAGGGCGTCATCTTCTGCCCGGGCAGTTCCGGCGGCGCTTCCCGCATGGTAAGCGCGGTCGCACGGGTCGTGTCCTGCCGGGGCAGTTGCGGCCGTTCTGCGGCGACGAGGGGGTCAGGGGCGGCTTGGGCCGGGACGGGCGCTGCCGGGCTGGCGGAAGTCGCCGTCGTGGCGGCGGGGCGGGCGGCTGTCGCGGTTGCGGCCCTGGTAGCCGGGGCGGCTGGGGCGGTCGGGTCGCTGGCGCCGCTCGGGCTCGGTCGGGGCCACGAAGACCGGGAGGTCGAGGGCTTCGAGCACGGCCATGTCCGGGTTGGTGATCGGGCTGGCGGCGCCGGCTGAGAACAGCAGGCGCTTGACCCGGCGCTCCTCGCCCGGGGCGACCAGGGTGATGACCACGCCCTCCTTGCCGGCCCGTGCTGTGCGGCCCGAGCGGTGGAGGTGGTCCTTCGGGTCATCGGGCAGGTCGAGGTGGATGACGCAGGCGACGTTGTCGACGTGGATGCCGCGGGCGGCGACGTCGGTGGCCACCAGCACCTGGGCCCGCCCGTAGGTGAAGTCGGCGAGGGCGCGGGCCCGGGCCGACTGGTTCTTGTCGCCGTGGATGGCCACGGCCGAGGTGCCCCGCTCGGCGAGGCGCTCGGCCACGCCCTCGGCGCCCAGGCGGGTGCGGCAGAACACGATGGTGGGGCCACAGGCCTTGGCGGCGTCGGCTACCAGGCCGAGCTTGCCGTGCCGGGCCGTGCGCCACGCCAGGTGGGTGGCGGGGACCGTCTGCTCCTCGGGCAACTCGTGGCGGGCCGGGTTGTTCTGGTAGCCCTTCACGAGCACGGCCACGGCCCCGTCGAGTGTGGCCGAGAACAGCAGCACCTGCCGCTTCGGCGGGCACTGGTCCAGCAGCCACTGCACCTCTCCCAGGAACCCGAGGTCGGCCATGCGGTCGGCCTCGTCGACCACGGCCACCTCGATGCCCGACAGGTCGATGGCGCCGCGCTCGACCAGGTCGCGAAGCCGTCCCGGGCAGGCGACGGCGATGTCGACGCCGCGCTCGAGCGCCTTGAACTGCGGGCCGAACGGCATGCCGCCGTAGAACGACGTGACCCAGCGGCGACGGGCCTGGGCGAAGGGCATGAGCGCCTTTGTCACCTGGGCGGCCAACTCGCGGGTCGGCACCAGGACCAGGCCGGTGGGCCGGCGGGGGCTGGACGAGCCGATGCGGGCGATGGCGGCCAGCCCGTAGGCCAGGGTCTTGCCCGAGCCGGTGGGCGCCCGGCCGCAGACGTCGCGGCCGGCCAGGGCGTCGGGCAGCGCCGCGGTCTGGATGGGGAAGGGCTCAGTGACGCCGGCCGCGGTGAGCGCGGCGAGCAGGTCGGCGGGGACGCCGAGGTCGGCGAATGTAGGCACAGGTGATCTCCAGGATCTTTGCGACGAGGTGGCGACGCACTCGATGGAGCGGGTCACTGCGAGCCTCAACGCACGATGCACCGGGGGGAGCTGGCCAGGATGAGGCACACCTGGCCAAGAGGCGACGATAGCAGGCCGCGAAACCCTCCGTCGCCCACGTTCCGCCCCCCTCTATCCTGCGGCCATGCTGCGGCTTAACGACACCGCCACCGGGCTGGTGCGAGAGCTGGGCCAGCGCGACCCCGGCCGGATCTCGCTCTACGTCTGCGGCCCGACTGTGTACGACCTGCCCCATGTGGGCCACGGCCGCTCGGTGCTGACCTATGACATCCTGCGCCGCTTCCTCGAGTGGACGGGCTTGGAGGTCCGCCACGTCTCCAACGTCACCGACATCGACGACAAGATCATCACACGGGCCAACGAGCTGGGCGAGGAACCGGCCGAGGTCGCCCGCCGCTACGAAGCCGAGTGGTGGGCGGCGGTCGACCGCCTCGGCGCCCTGCGCCCCACCGAGGCTCCGCGTGCCACCACCTTCGTGCCGCGGATGATCGAGATCATCGCCGAGCTGTTCGACCGGGGTGCGGCCTACGAGACGTCCGATGGCGTCTACCTGGCTGTCGAGGAGATAGAGGGTTACGGCCTCCTGGCCCAGCAGGACCTGCGTCAGCTCCGGGCCACCGAGCGGGTCGACGAGGATCGGCGGGACGAGAAGCGCAGCCCCCTCGACTTCGTGCTTTGGAAGCTGGCCAAGCCCGGCGAGCCCACCTGGCCGTCGCCCTGGGGCGACGGCCGTCCCGGCTGGCACACCGAATGCGCGGCCATGAGCCTGGACCTGCTGGGCGACGGCTTCGACCTGCACACCGGGGGCCTCGACCTCAAGTTCCCCCACCACGAGAACGAGCGGGCCCACGCCCTCGTCCTCGGACGTGCCTTCGCCAGGCACTGGGCCCACCACGCCTTTGTCGTCGACCCGTCGGGTGAGAAGATGTCGAAGAGCCTGGGCAACTTCACGTCCCTCACCGACCTGCTCGAGCGGGTCGACCACCGGGCGTACCGCCTGCTGCTCCTGCAGGCGCATTACCGCTCGCCCGTGCTGGTCGACACCGCCTCGATCGGAGCCGCCGAGCGCAGCCTGGGCACTCTTGATCGTTTGGCCCGGCGCGCGGTTGAGGCCGGCCTTAAACGCGAGGCGCCGCTTGACCGGCCGGCGCTCGGACCGTGGGTGGCGGCGATGGAGGACGACCTCAACACCGTGCGGGCGCTGGCCCTGGTGTTCGACTGGGTGCGCGAGGCCAACGCCGCCCTCGACGCCGGCCGCCACGACGACGCCGCCCGGCTGGTGCGCCTGGTTCGCGAGGCGACGGGTGCGGTCGGGCTGGAGCTTAGGGGCGTGGCCGAGGAGGTGGACCCTGCGGCGCTCGACCTGGCGACGGCCCGCGACAAGGCCCGGGCGGACAAGGACTGGGCCGCCGCCGACCGCCTGCGAGCCGAGCTGGTGGAGCGGGGCTGGACGGTGGAGGACACCCCCCTTGGCACCCGCCTGCGCCGTTGATCAAGCAAACCCCGGAGTGCCGCTCGTTCGTCTGGTGTAGACCTGCCCCGCCCGCCCGATCGTCCAGACGAGACGCTTGGGGCAGAGGACGGTTCCCGCTACTACATCCGGTATCTAGGCGGGATGTGGACGGCCATCGGTAACCTGAGCCCTCCGGTGGCGTGACGAGCAGCGAGGTGGCCCGGTGACCGACTTCTCCCTCTCCCTGAGCGAGGATCAGCAGACCATCCAGAAGTGGGTGCACGACTTCGCCGAAGAGGTGGTGCGGCCCGCCGCCCACGAGTGGGACGAGCGGGAGGAGTTCCCCGGCCCGATCGTCGAGCAGGCCGCCCAGATCGGCCTTTACTCCTTCGACTTCTTCGCCAACGCCATGGCCGACGACACCGGCCTGACCCTGCCGATCGCCTTGGAGGAGCTGTTCTGGGGCGACGCCGGCATCGGCCTGTCGATCTTCGGGTCCGGTCTGGCCGCCGCCGGCATCGCCGCCCAGGGCACGGTCGAGCAGACCCTTGAATGGACCCCGCAGTGCTTCGGCGGTGGCGCCGGCGAGAAGCTGCGTCTCGCCGCCTTCTGCGTGAGTGAGCCCGACGCCGGCTCCGACGTGTCCAGCCTGCGCACCCGGGCGGTCTACGACGAGGCCGCCGACGAGTGGGTCCTGAACGGCACAAAGGCGTGGATCACCAACGGCGGCATCGCCGACATCCACGTGGTGGTGGCCACCGTCGACCCGGCCCTGAAGAGCCGGGGTCAGGCCACGTTCGTCATCCCGCCCGGCACCAAGGGTCTGAGCCAGGGCCAGAAGTACTCCAAGCACGGGATCCGGGCCAGCCACACCGCCGAGGTCGTATTGGACGACGTGCGGGTGCCCGGCGCCTGCCTGCTGGGCGGCAAGGACAAGCTCGACCACAAGCTGGCCCGGGCCCGCCAGGCCGGCGTCACCGGCGAGAAGCAGCCGGCCATGGCCACCTTCGAAGCCACCCGCCCGGCCGTCGGCGCCATGGCCGTAGGGATCGCCCGCGCCGCCTGGGAGGAGGCCCGCGACTACGCCAAGGAGCGCAATGCCTTCGGCAAGCCGATCATCCAGAACCAGGCCATCGCGTTCCTGTTGGCCGACATGATCACCGAGATCGACGCCTCCCGCCTTCTGGTGTGGCGGGCAGCGTGGATGGCCCACAACGGCGGCTACACCAATGCTGAAGGCAGCCAGTCGAAGTTGAAGGCCGGCCGCACCGCCGTCTGGGTGACGGAACGAGCCATGCAGATCCTCGGCGGCTACGGCTACACCCGGGAGTACCCGGTGGAGCGGATGCACCGCGACGCCAAGATCTACGACATCTTCGAGGGCACCGAGCAGATCCAGCAGCTGGTCATCGCCCGGGCGCTGTCGGGGATGCGGATCGAGTAGGCAAGCACTGGCATTCTGGCCCCTTCGGCTCGGAGTTGGCGGGGTCGTAGGCACCGCCTCGGGACGCCTCCGGAGGCCGCTGGGTACTAGTGCTTGCCCGCGGTAGTTACAGTGATGTAGTTTGGCGTATGCGTCTTCCTGCGTTGGTGCTGCGTGATGGTGACCGTGAGGAGCTTGTTCGGCGGGCGGCGTCGCGGACCTATGGGGTTCGTGACGTTCAGCGGGCCGAGTTGGTGTTGGCTGCCGCGGATGACGTGTCGAATCGGGAGATCGGCCGTCGGATCGGGATGCACTACAACCAGGTGTCGGTG
>JBBSHM010000023.1:0-33072 GCA_038253125.1 Acidimicrobiales bacterium | reverse complement strand
GGAGCTCGCCCAGACGTTGAGTCGACCGCCACCGCTGGATGTGGTGCAGCTCCGGGCCGACATCAACTCGACGATCGACCAGTCGCTTTGACCGGCGACGATCGCCGCGCCCACAGCTCACATCGGGGTTGTCGCCCGCCTGATGGGCGGCCGGGCGGGCCCGGGTAGGTTGTGTAGATGGCAGCCTTCGCCGCTGGGCTGTCGGAGAACCCCGAGCTGGTCCAGGCCGTCCACGAGGCGGTGGCCCAGGTGCGCGAAGGGCTGGGGGCGGGGGAGCCGCCTGACCTGGTGCTGCTGTTCGTCACACCTCACCACCGGTCCCTCGTGCCCGAGGCGGCGAGGCTCGTGCGCCGGGCCTTTTGCCCCGCCATGCTCCTCGGGTGCGCGGCCGAGTCCGTGGTCGGCGGCCGACGTGAGGTGGAGAGCTCGCCCGGTGTGTCGCTGTGGGCCGGCCGCACCGGACCGGTGCAACCCTTCCACCTGGACGTCACCATCACCCCCGACGGACCGACGATCACCGGCTGGCCCGACGACATGGCTGAAGCATCGGGGATGCTCGTCCTGATTGACCCGTTCAGCTTCCCCACCCCTGACTTCTTGGAGCGCGTGGACGAGCACCACCGGGGCCTGCCGCTCATCGGCGGAATGGCGCTGGTCAGCCCGGATCCCGGAGACAACCAGCTGGTCCTGGACGACGAAGTGCTGGAGATCGGGGCCGTCGGCGCCCTTCTCGGCTCCGGCGTGCAGGTGAGAACCCTGGTCTCCCAGGGCTGCCGTCCGATCGGGGCGCCGTACGTGGTCACCCGGGCCGAGGAGAGCGTCGTCTACGAGCTCGCCGGCCGCCCGCCCCTCGGGCGGCTGAAGGACCTCGCCGCCACTCTGGACACCGCCGACGTCACCCTCCTCAACCGGGGCGTCCACCTGGGCCTGGTGATAGACGAGCGCAAGGCCACCTTTGAGCGGGGCGACTTCCTCATCCGCAACGTCCTCGGCGGTGACGTGTCGGACGGGTCCATCCAGCTCGACGACGAGGTCGAGGTGGGCGTCACCGTCCAGTTCCAGGTGCGCGACGCCGGCTCGGCCGACGAGGACCTGCGCCAGATGGTCGACGGGCTGTCAGCCGACGCCGCCCTGCTCTTCACCTGCAGCGGCCGAGGGCGGCGCCTGTTCCGCCAACCCGACCACGACGCCGCCGTCATCTCCGACAGCCTCGAGGGGGCACCGGTGGCCGGCATGTTCTGCGCCGGGGAGATAGGCCCGGTCGGCGGTCGCAGCTTCCTGCACGAGTTCACCGCTTCGGTGGCCCTGCTGAGCACCTCCGAACCGTCGGGACAAACCCTCTCCTGAGCGACAGCTTGTCCCGACAGAACGGGAAGGGTCAGCGCAGGGAGCGGCGGGCCGCGGCGCTGACCAGGTCGACCGTGATCGACACGACGACAAGGGCCAGGATCGTTGTCAGCATGCCCGGGTAGTTGAAGGCGCTGCGCTGCTGCTCGAGCAGGCGGCCAAGACCGCCGGCGCCAACCACCCCCACCACGACGGCCTCGCGGGCGGCCACCTCCCAGCGGTACAGCGAGTAGGAGGCGAACCGGGCGGCGGACAAGGGCGCGCTGGCGTAGGCGAAGGCCGACAGGTTCGGGGCGCCGAGGGCCCGCAGCGCCTCGGCGGGGCGAGGGTCGAGGTTCTCCACGACCTCGGCCATGAGGCGCCCGAGGATGCCGAAGTTGTAGGCGCCCAAGGCAACGGCACCCGGGAGCGGTCCCGGGAAGAGCACGAACAGGAAGAGCAGGGCCCACACCGGGGGCGGGATGGCGCGGGTGACCAGCAGGATGAACCGGGCGGTGCCGGCGACCGCTCTGCGTCGGAGGGTGGTGCCGCCGCGGGCGGCGACGAAGGCGGTGAGCACGGCCAGGGTGCTGGCCAGGACGATGGCCAGCAGCGACATCTGCACGGTCTCGACCGCACCGCGCAACAGGCCGCCCCAGCCCTCCGCGGGCAGCGACGGAGGCCAGGCCGAGCTGGAGATGTCGCTCAGCAGGCCGCGGGTCCGGCCGCCGAAGAGCCGGCCGAGGTCGGGGCTCAGGTACAGCCAGCTGCCCACGATCAGGGCGGTGCCCCCGAGCAGGGAGAGGCGGACCCGGCCGAGCGTGCCCCGGCGGCGCAGGCTCGATCCCCAGAGGTCAGCGGCGGCGCTGACGGCGACCAGGACGTAGATCAGCGTCCACATCCGCCCGTAGGCCAGGCCCTGGAAGGCCAGGCTCAGCTCGGCGCCGAGGCCTCCGGCTCCGATGATCCCGAGGATCACCGCCGAGCGCAGCGAGCACTCGAGCCGGTAGAAGGCGTAGGACACCAGGTCGGTCAGGATGACGGGGAAGACGGCGTAGGCCAGAGCAGTGGCTCGGCCGGCGCCGGTGGCCCGCAGGGCGTCGAAGGGGCCACGGGCCGCCTCGTCGATCAGCTCGGCTGTGACCTTGGCCGTGATCGCCCCGAACGGGATGCCTATCGCCAGGACGCCGACCATCGGGTCGCGGCCCATGATGCTGACGAAGAACAGCCCCCACACCGCCTCGTGGATCCCGCGGGGGAGGCCGCTCAACGCCCGGCTCACGAACCACCCGGCCCGGAGACGGCTGCGGCCGGACCTTTTCCGGCGCCACCACGTCTCGCTCGTCAGCACCCCGCCGACCACTCCGATGGCCACCGAGAGGGCGGTGCCCAGCACGGCGAAGGCCGACGTGGTCAAGGTGGCTCGAAGCGTCGTGGCCAGGAAGTCGGCCGACAGCTCGGGGGAGAGGGCGGCGCCCCAGAAGTGGCCGACCAGCGGCCAGCCTCCCGGGTTGACAAGCTCTCGCCGGCCCACCCCCGCCGACCACAGTGACCAGCCGACGGCCATGACAGCGGCCAACGCCCACAACCGCCGGGTCGGGTGGCCGGGCCGCGGCCGGCGACGGCGTGCGAGGCCGGCGTCTCCGGGCAGGATGCCGGCCTCATGGGCCGTGAGATCGCTGAGGTCGTGGGTCGTGGTCATGGCGCCGCTCTCAGGCGTCGATGCGGTACAGGTCCTGGCCGAGTTCCTCGGTGACCTCTCCGGCCGGCAGGTCAAAGGCCACCCGCCCCGCTCTCACCCCGACGATCCGGTCGCAGCGGCGGCGGGCCAGGGTGAAGTCGTGCAGGCTCACGATCAGGGTGCGGCTGCGGTCGACGACCACCTCGCCGAGCAGGTCCATGACCTCCTCGGCCCGGGCCGGATCGAGGCTGGATACCGGCTCGTCGGCCAGGATCAGCTGGGGACTCTGCACCAGCACCCGGGCCAGCGCCACCCGCTGTTGCTCGCCGCCGGACAGGCGGTCGGTGCGCTCCATCAGCTTGTCGGCGATGCCCACTCTGGCCAGCGCCTCACGGGCCTGGTCCAGGCCCGCCGGCCGGACCAGCGAGGACAAGGCCCGGGACCTGCTCCAGGAGCCGAGCCGGCCGCCGTTCACGTTGTGGACGACCCGCAGCGGCCCGATGAGGTGGAGGTCCTGGTGGATGGTGCCCACCTTCCGCCGCACGGCCTGCAGCTCGGAGTCCGTGGCGCCGATCAGGTCCCGGCCCAGCACCTCGACGGCTCCGGTCGTGGCCGCGATGCTGCCGCTGCACAGTCCCAGGGCGCTGGTCTTGCCGGCGCCGCTCGGGCCCACGAGGGCCACCCGCTCGCCGGCGAAGACGTCGAGGTCGAAGCCGTCCAGCGCCGGGCGCCCGTCGTAGACGACGTGCACCTGGCGCAGGGACACCACCACGTCGGGCATCAGGTGATCAGCTTGAGCTTGCGGCCGATCTGCTCGATCTCCCGGTAGTTCTCCGCCTTTGTCGGGATGAAGCTCTTGGCCCCGTAGAGGCCCAGCAGCTTGGCCTGCTCGGGGTCGTTCACGTCGAGCGAGGTGAGGGCGCCGGTCAGCTTGTCGGTGAAGCCGGCCCCGAAGCGCTGGTTGGTGTTCGGGCCGGCGATCCAGTGGTAGTCGTGGTAGCTGGGCGTGGTGAAGATCTCGTTGACCTTGCTGAGGTCGACCGTGCCCTTCTCCTTGCGGGTCTTCCACACCTGGAGGTTCAGGGCGCCGGCGTCATAGGTGCCCGCGGTCACGAGGTCGATCGTCTTGTCGTGCGAGCCGGAGTAGCCGGGCGGCCCGCTGAAGTCCTTGTCGCTCGTGATCCCGGCCTGGTCGAGGAAGTACTCGGGCATGAGCCGGCCCGAGGTCGATGACTCGCTGCCGAAGGTGAACCGCTTGCCCTTGAGGACGCTGAGCTGCTGGACGTCGTTGAGGGGCTGGAGGCCTGCTGCCGCGTTGGCGATGAACACGCTCTGGAAGGCGTCGTCGATGTCACGCTGGGCGATCAGCACCGCGCCCGGGGTCTGGAGCCGGGCCTGCACGCCGGTGAGGCCGCCGAAGAAGACCATGTCGAGGTCTCCGGTCTTGAACAGGCTGACCGAGGCGGCGTAGTCGGTGACCGGGACGAACTCGACCTTCACGCCGAGCCTGCCGGCCAGGTAGGTGGCCATCGCCTGGTTGATCGTCGCCAGCTTGGCCGGGTCCTGGTCGGGTATGGCGCTGATCCTGAGCGTGCGGTTGGCGCCCGGGGCAACGGCGGGTGCCGCGGCTTTGGACGTGGTGTTGCCGCAGGCGGCGGCGAACAGGGCGAGGAGGCTGAACAGCAAGAGTGCGGCGCGAGGGCGCCGGCATGACGTGGGCAACGAAGCTCCTTGTGGTTGGTTCCGTGGAAGAAGGTGTTCGGGCACGAACCGCGGGCGGCGGGTTACCTCAAACGGGAGGAGGAGCCGCTGCGGTCATCGGCGTCCGACCGGACGCTGGTGTCAGTGGCTCAGCTGAAGCGGTGGAGCACCGGCATCTCTCCCCCCCTTTCGTTGTTTCATGGGCAGCCGCGCTGCGTCGGCGGCGATCTTCGTCAAAAACGTAGTGCTCGGCCGTCCCCAACCGGCAGCCCGACGGGTGGGCCGGCTCTAGTCGAGGGGCGAGTCGGCCTGGAGCACCACCTCGTCGGTCGGGGCATGGTGGTCGGCGGGGATCTGCCCGAGCCGGCCGGCTTCGAAGTCCTCGACGGCCTGCAGGACCTCGGCCCGGGTGTTCATCACGAACGGGCCCATCCACGCCACCCTCTCGCCGATAGGCTGGCCGCCGAGCACGAGCAGCTCCAGCGACGGCGACGGCCCGCTCTGCTGGGCGGCAGCCCACACGGTGAGGGTGTCGCCGCTGCCGAACACCGCCAGCTGGCCGAGCTCGAGCGGGCGGCGGTCCGGTCCCACCTCGGCTTTGCCGGCCAGGACGTAGGCCAACGCGTTGAACGAGCGGGGCCAGGGCAGCACGAGGCGGGCACCGGGCGCCACGGTGGCGTGCACCATCGTCATCGGGGTGTAGGTCGCCCCGGGCCCCCGGACCGGGCCGAGGTCGCCGGCGATGAGGCGCACCAGGCCGCCGCCGTCACCCGTTGACAGCAAGGCGGTGGCCGAGCCCTTCAGGTCCTGGTAGCGGGGCTCCACCCACTTCTGGCGGGCCGGGAGGTTCACCCACAGCTGGAGGCCGTGGAACAGCCCGCCGGTGCGGACCACGTCCTCGGGCGGCGTCTCGATGTGGAGGATCCCCTTGCCGGCCGTCATCCACTGGGTGTCGCCGTTGGCGATCGTGCCCCCGCCGCCGGTCGAGTCCTCGTGACGAAGTACGCCGTCCATCATGTATGTCACGGTCTCGAAGCCCCGGTGGGGGTGCCAGGATGTGCCCTTCGGCTCGCCGGGCTGGTACTCGATCTCGCCGATCTGGTCGAGGTGCACGAACGGATCTAGGTCGGCCAGCTCAGCACCGACAAAGGCCCGACGCACCGGGAACCCCTCGCCCTCGAACCCCTTCGGCGCGGTCGACACCTGCCGCACCGGGCGGGGTTGAGCATCTGCGGCCGGTTCCGGCACCTTGGCCAGGGTGCTCAGGTCGGCGACGGTGACAGCGGGCACGGCATCCTCCTCGGGGTCAGGCCAAACCCTGGCACGGCGCCGCAGCTACCGGGTCGGGAGGCACCTGGGCGACAGGGGTGACACCGCAGCGGTGCCGGCTCGGCCAAGGCCACCGATGTGGAGGCCGCCGAGCGGCGAAATAGCCAGTCGGGCCGCCGGGTCACCCTGGGGCGCGGCGGCGGACGGCCCGGTCGCGAGCCGTGTCGTAGGCCGCCTCAAACCCGGCCACCCGACGGTCCCATGACAGCTCCGAGCGGGCGTGGGCCAGGGCGTTGGCGCCCCGCCGAGCCACCTCCTCGGGGTGCTCGACCACCTCGAGAATCGCCCCGGCCAGGGCGTCAACATCGTCCGGGGCGACGAGCCAGCCCGTCGGCCGGGCCGGGTCGAGATTGATCATCGAGGGGAAGCCGCCGCTCCGGGTGGCCAGCACCGGGCGCCCGACGGCCATGGCCTCGAGGGCCGTCTGGGCGAACGAGTCGTTGACCGACGGCATCACGAGCACGTCGGCGGCCGCCAGGCCATCGGGCAGGTCGGTGTGGCCGCGCCAGCCGGCGAAGTACACGCCCCGTGCGCCGATCCGGCGGGCCACGGTGACCGGGTGCTCGCCCTCCCACTCCCCAGGGTGGCCGCCCCAGACCAGAAGCGAGACCGGCCGCACCGCCCGGGCCTGTGCCTGGGCAAAGGCGCGCACGAGCAGCGGGACCCGCTTGGCGGCGGTGAACCGGCCGACGTAGATGAGCAGCGTGCCGTCACCGTCCGGGCCGAGCGCTCGTTCGACGTCGGCCTCGGTGTAGGTCACCGATCCGGGACGGCCCTCCTCGTCCCAGCCTTGAGGGTCCTCAACCAGCCAGCGTCGCAGGAGCGGCCTCCGCTCGGAGGCGCGGAGGCGACGGGGCCGGAACCTTTCGGTGTCCACGCCGTTCGGTATGGCCGCAACCCGCTCGGGAGTCAGCCCGAGGAGCGACAGCACGGTGTCCCGGTCAGGTGGTGACACCGTCACGACGTGATCGGCGCGGGCCGCCTGCCGGCGGAGGTGGGCGAGCCAGTGCTCGCCGTGGCGCCAGTGCGTCCACCGGGTCGAGCTGAGCACCTGGAGCTGCTCGTCATCCAGGGCGGCGGTGTCGAGCCTGGGATCCTCGACGGCCTCCGGCATGTTGGCGAGGCGATAGCCGAGCGCGGAGGCCACGGCGATGCGCCGCTCGACCTCTTCGAGGAACTTGATCTCGGTTCCGTGCAGGTGGGCGACGACGGGGGCGGCGGGCCAAAGTCGGGTCACGGCGTCGTGCTGTGGGGTCAGGTGGTGGAGGTGGAGGACGTAGGCGGTCGCCGCGCCCGCCGCGGCGAACGGCTCCTCCCAGACCCGCGACAGGTGGATGGCCCGGCGCGGGTCGACTGCAGCCAGGACGACGTCGGGCGCGCCCGGGCGGTCCTCGTAGGACGGGTGCATGGGCACGGGCGCGGCCAGGGCGTCGCCTCCGGCCCGGGCCGCCTCGGCCGCCGGGGTGAGGTCGAGGCTGTGCAGCGGGAGGTCACCGAAGAAGGTCGGAGCGTGGGTGTTCTCACCGGGACGGCCCAGCGATCCGGCGACCAGCGACACCGGTCGGCCCGCGCGCTCGAGGGCGGCGGCCAGGTAGCGGGTCACCTGGGCTGAACCGCCTCGGGGGAAGAAGATCAGCCCCATCACGACCCGGCCGGCGCCCACGGCCGGCGACCCTACGGTGCCGGTCCCGACGGCTCCCGAGCCTCAGGTCGAGGTGGGTGTGCCCTGGGTGCCGTGCCAGTCGAAGAGCAGGATGGTGGCGTCGTCGCGCAGGTCGCCCTGCTGGTAGTCAAGGAGGGCCCTGACCAGCTGGCGCACCGCCTCGTGGGGGCGTGTGGACCGGGTGGCCAGCAGGGCGGCCTCGAGCCTGGTCTCGCCGAACTGCTCGCCTCCCTTGGGCGCCGCCTCGAGGACTCCGTCGCTGAGCAGCATCAGCCTGTCGCCTGGCGCCAGGTCGAACTCCTCGGCGGCATACTCCGTTCCGGGGAAGATGCCGAGCGGGTACTGCGGGGTCAACGGGACCTGCTCGATCCGGCCCTGGCGAAGGCGGTAGGGCCACGGGTGCCCGGCGCTCACGGCGATGGCAGTCCCCTGGGTGACGTCAACCTCGAGGGCCGTGGCGGTGACGAAGGGCACTCCCGTACCTGCCGTCGCCGCCGTCACGCCCGCTGCGGCCGTGCTGCCGAACTGCCGATGGACGGCGTCGTCCGCCGAGCTGAACCGCTCGGTGAGGCTGAGCCCGGCCCGCCTGGCGTTGCGCATGGCGGTGACCGCCAGGGCCCCGAGCATCGAAGCGTTCAGCCCGTGGCCCATGGCGTCGATGGCGTAGACCGAGGCGAACTCGCGGTTCACGACCCAGTCGTAGGAGTCGCCGCCGACGTCGTAGGCGGGAACGAGCTGGCCGGCCATCGAGAACTCCGGGCAGCTGAACGCCCGCACCGGCTGGAGGCCCCACTGCACCTCGGCCTCCAGGGTCAGGGGACGGGCTCGTCGGGCCTGCTCGAACAGGTCGGTGAACCGGCTGGCGGCGAGGATGACGTAGCCCAGGATGGCGGCCGCCGTCGTCAGCCCGGTCAACGCGTCGGCGTCGAGTTGCTGGGGGAGGCGGAGCCCGAGGACGCCGAGGCGCTCGTCGCGCAGCCCTATCGGCAGGTAGACGTGGAGGCAGTCGTCCTCGGGCACGGTGACCGTGGCCTGGACCCGGTAGGCCTGGCCGGCTGCGCTGTCGTCGATCAACCTGGGCGGCCCCGCAGCCAGGGGTTCGCCTTCCTGGCTCATGAGCGGCCGCAGCTCGACCTGGTCGTAGTCGGCCAGGAGCAGCTCGACGTCCTGGCCGCCTACCGTCTCGGCCAGGAAGTGGTCGAGCACGTCGACGATGTGGGCCGGGAAGGCGGCGTTCAGCAGGGGCAGCAACTCTCCAACCCGGTCCTGCAGCGACATGTGGCCTCCTCCCCGGTCTCTCGCCGAACGGGGAACGCTAACCCGCCCCGGCTGAACATCCATCGTGCGCCGCAGGACAACGATCCTCTGCCACACTGCTGCGCGATGTCCGACGAAGGCTCCTTCGCCTCCAGCCCGGGTGGGCTGACGGGGATGCGGGATAGCGGCACCCGGTCCGAGCCGACCGGCTCGGCGCTGGCCGCGGTCGACATCGGAACCAACTCGTTCCACCTGGTGGTGGCCAGGCCCACCGGTGACAGCCGTTTCGAGGTCGTCGACCGGGAGAAGGCGATGGTCCGCCTCGGGTCAGGCGCTGGAGACATGAAGCGCCTGGAGGACGACGCCATGGACCGCGGGGTCGTCGCCCTGAAGCGCTTCCGCCAGATCGCGCAGAGCGCCGGGGCCACCGTCCACGCCGTTGCCACCAGTGCGGTTCGGGAGGCTGAGAACCGCGACGAGTTCCTGCGCCGGGCCCGGACCGAGGCCGGGGTCGAGATCGACGTGATCTCCGGTGCTGAGGAGGCCCGGCTGATCCACGTCGGCGTGCTCCAGGGTGTGGCCGGCCTCGAGCGGCGGCACCTGCTCATCGACATCGGGGGCGGCAGCACCGAGTTCGTGATCGGCGAGGGTCGCCGGGTTCTCGAGGCGGTCAGTCTGAAGCTGGGCGCCATCCGGCTGACCGAGCGGTTCCTCAGCCGGGAGCCGCTGCGCAAGAAGGACGTGGCCGAGTGCCGCCGCTATGTCCGGGCCTACCTCACCCATCCCGTGCGGGGTGCCCGCATCCTCGGGTTCGAGGTGGCCGTCGGTAGCTCGGGGACGATCGGCAACCTGGCCGAGATGGTCAACGCCGCCCGGGGCGCCGAGCCGCTGAAGACGCTTAGCAGCTTCACCTTCTCAGCTGACGAGCTGTCGACCGTGGTGACCAGGCTGGCCAAGGCGTCGACCACCGCCGACCGGATGGAGCTGCCCGGTCTCGACCCCAAACGGGCCGACATCATCCTCGGCGGCGCCATCATCCTCGAACAGGCCTTCGCCGAGCTGGACATAGAGGAGATGACGGTCTCCGACCACGCCCTGCGCGAGGGGGTCCTCCTCGATGCCCTGCGCCGCCGGGACCGGGTCTCCCCCGGCCACCTGGAGGACCTCCGCCGCCAGAGCGTGATGCACCTGGCTGCCATCTGCCCGGGAGAGGCCAGCCACTCCGAGCACACGACACGCCTGGCCCTGGAGCTGTTCGAGGCCACCGGCGCCTGGCACGGACTCGGCCAGGAGTGCGGGGAGTGGCTGGAGGCGGCCGGGCTGCTGGCCAACGTCGGCCTGTTCGTCTCCCACGACCGCCACCACCTGCACTCGTACTACGTCATCAGGAACTCCGATCTCCTGGTCGGCTTCACCGATCACGAGATCGAGATCATCGCCCAGGTCGCCCGCTACCACCGCAAGAGCGCGCCCCGTCCCCGCCACCCCGAGTTCGCCCGCCTGGCCGAGGATGACCAGGCGACGGTTCGCACCCTGGCCGGCATCCTGCGGGTGGCCGTGGCCCTGGACCGCACGCGCGCCGGCCTGGTCAAGAACGTTTCAGTCCGCTCAGCCAAGGGTGACGATGAGCTCGAGGTGGCGGTTGAGGCCTCGGGTCACGACGTGGACCCCGAGCTCTACACCGCCGAGTCCCGCACCGCCCTTCTGGAGGAGGCGCTCGGCCTGCCCGTGCACCTGGTCCTGAAGTGAACGGAGCTTGTGAGCGGAAACGCAGCCTCCTTGTGCTCGCGGCGGTTTGCGCTCCGCTGCCTGGCGGGTACCCCTGAAAACGGTAAGGGTAACCCCCGATCACAGAGGAGCGTGGTGCAGAGTGAACCTAGGAACGATCGACCTGACTCAGTTGCGTGGGGTCTCCGACAAGGGTGTCGGCCTGGCGAAGGAGTTGTTCGGCACGCTGGTCGGCAGCGAGTCGCTGCAGCGCGAGGGCGAGGCCCAGCAGGAGCGGGCCACCGAAGAGCTGAAGGCGGCGCGCAAGCAGGCGGAGGCGCAGGCCAAGGAGGCCAAGGCAGACACCGCGGAGCGAAGCCAGAAGGCGGCCCGGCGGGCCAAGGAGACGAGCTGACATGGGTGCGTTCGAAGAGGCCAAGGGCAAGGTCAAGCAGGCCGTCGGCGACGTGACCGACAACGCCGACCTGAAGCGGGAGGGCGACGCCCAGGAGGCCAAGGGCGACGCCGAGCGCGAGGCCACCGAGGCCCGGGCCGAGGCCAAGGCCCACGAGGTGAAGGCCAAGGAGAAGGAGCTGGAGCAGAAGGCGGCCGAAGAGGCCAAGTAGCTGCGGGGCTCCCGCCGCCAGGGCGGGCTTCGTGTTGCGAACCGCTTCAGGCGGTCATGACCTTACGAGGGTGGCCGGGTCGGTCGAGGCCGGGGCCGCGATGTCCCAGCCCCCACCGCGCCGCTCGCAGCGGTACCAGCGCCCGTCCCGGCCGTAGCGCAGGTGGACGTCCCCGCCGCTCAGCCGGTTGGCGTCGGCCCGCACCCGTTGGCCTTTCAGCAGGCCCGCCACCACCGTCCTCGCCTCCTCGACCACCCCGGCCGGCGGATCCCACGGCGGGCCCAGCACGTCGAGAGCGCCCTGACCGCCGTGCCGCCAAGCGGTCGCCAGGCGCAGCAGCTGGCGTTCTGGGGTGCGGGACCGCACGGCGAGCTGAGCGAAGCGGGAGGTGCCGAGGGCCACGGCGGCCCGGCGGGCCAGGTCGGCCTCCTCGCTCAGGCCCAGGCCGCCGTCACCGTCGCCGGTGGCCAGCTGCCAGGCCCGCCCGGCGGCGTCGGCGGCCAGGGCCAGGAGGTCGACGGTGCTGAGCCCGCTGCCCTCCGGGGGGTCGACGCCGACGGGGGCGGGATGGCCGGCCCGGGCCGGAGCCAGGGGCGGGCGGGGGAGGGTGGCGGCATCAGCGGCGACGGCCCGGGCCGCGAGCTCGCGCCCGGTCAGGCCGGACTTGGACGGGGCGGCCCGTCGGGCCCGGCCGCCGCGCCGGGCCCGCAGTCCGGCGAGGACCTCATCGCGGGTCCGGCCCCGCAGGAGCAGGAGGGTGAACGGGTCGTCGTCGAGCAGGCCCGCCACCAGGTAGCAGACGGCGGTGGCGTGCTTGCAGGGGTCGGCGGTGTCCGGGCAGCTGCAGGTGGAGGTGATCTCTCCAGCGCCGGGGAGCAGGTCGATGCCCGCCTCGGCCACGTCGGCGGCCACCTCGGGGGTCAGCTCGCCGTCGAGCAGGGCGGCGGCGTGGCCGGCCCGCGCCGCGATGGCGTCCAGAGCCGCGGCCCACTCCCCGTCGCTGAACGGCCGGACCCGCACCCGCACCCGGTAGGCGATCGCCCGGCTGCCCGCCACCGGGGCGCGAACCTCGCCGGCCTCGGCCACAAGGCGCCCCACCCGCTTGCCCCGGGCGTAGGCCCGCCCCCGAGGGAGGCGGTTCGGGTCGAGGCGGGCCCGCTCCTCGAGGGCGGCCACCCAGGCCCGGCCCCACCACGTGCGGCCATAAGTCTCGGGGCCAGATCGCTGCCGGGCCCTCGCCGTTGCCAGTCGGGCCCGGACCCACGCCTCCAGCTCGTGTCCGGCCTCCTCGGGCTCGAGCGGCCCCTCGGAGCGGGAGGAACCGGGCGCGAGCGGCCCCTCGGCGCGGGAGGAACCCGGCCCGGGGTGGCGGGCCGTCATGGCGAAGGCCGGAGCATGACGAGGGCGGCGAGCTCGTCGTCACCGAGCTCAGACACCCAGGTCTCGCCGCTGCCGACGACCGCCTCGGCCAGGGCCCGCTTGCTGGCCAGGAGGGCGGCCACCCGGTCCTCGACCGTTCCCTCGGTGACGAAGCGGTGGACCTGCACGGGTCTGTCCTGGCCGATGCGCCAGGCCCGGTCCGAGGCCTGGTCCTCGACCGCCGGGTTCCACCACCGGTCGTAGTGCACGACCTGGGTGGCCCTGGTGAGGTTGAGCCCCAGGCCGCCGGCCTTCAGCGACAGCAGGAAGACCGGCACGTCGCCGGCCTGGAAGCGGCTGACCATCTGCTCGCGGCGGGGCACGGGCACGCTGCCGTGCAGGAACAACGTGGGGGTGCCGGCCGCCGCCAGGTGGCGTTCGAGCAGGCGGCCCATCGTCACGTACTGGGTGAAGATGAGCACCGATTCGCCGCCGTCGAGCATCGAGGGGAGCAGCTCGTCGAGGGCGTTGAGCTTGCCGGAACGGCCGGCCAACGGCCCGTCCTGGTGCAGCAGCTGGGCCGGGTGGTTGCACACCTGCTTGAGCGAGGTCAGCAGCTTCAGGACCAGACCCCGCCTGGACATCCCCCGGGCCTGGGCGATCTCGGCCAGGGCCTCGCGCACGACCGCCTGGTAAAGGCTGGCCTGCTCGGTGGTGAGGGGCACCACCTCGTCGGTCTCGGTCTTGGCCGGCAGCTCGGGGGCGATGCCCGGGTCCAGCTTGCGCCGCCGCAGCAGGAAAGGGCGCACCAGGCTGGCCAGGGCGGCGGTGGCCTCAGGGTCACGATGACGTTCGACCGGCACGGCCACCCGCCGTTGGAACGATGCCAACGGCCCGAGGAGGCCAGGTGTCGTCCAGTCGAGGATGGCCCACAGCTCGCTCAGCCGGTTCTCGACCGGGGTGCCCGTCAGTGCCACCCGAGCTGAAGCCGGCACCAGCCGCAGCTCTCGGGCCGTTCGGGACAGCGGGTTCTTGACCTGCTGGGCCTCGTCGGCCACCACCACGCCCCAGGGCACGTCGGCGAGGCGGCGGCGGTCCCGGCGCAGCACCCCGTAGGTGACGAGCACCACCTCGTTGCCGGCCACGTCGTTCAGCGACCGGTCGCCGCCGTGGAAGCGTCGCACCGGGATCCCGGGTGCGAAGCGTTCCACCTCCCGCTGCCAGCCGCCGAGCACCGTCGCCGGGCAGACCACCAGCAACGGCCCGGCGGCCGAGCCCATGGTGGCCTGGCGGTGGAGGTGCAGGGCGATGGCCTGCAGGGTCTTGCCGAGCCCCATGTCGTCGGCCAGGCAGCCGCCCAGGCCGAGGGTCGTCATCTCCACCAGCCACGCCAGGCCCCGCCGCTGGTAGGGGCGCAGGGTGCCCTCAAGCCCCGGGGGCTCGGGCAGCTCACGCCCGGCATCGCCGTCGCGGGCCCCACGCAGGCGGGCCACCAGGTCGGCCACGGTCCCCTCGGCCCTCACCTCGACGCTGGTGCCGTCCCCCGCCTCGACCCGGCCGACCAGGGCGGCGGCCAGCGCCTCGCCCTGGGACAGCGTGCGGGAGCGGCGCTGGCGGACCTGTTCGACGAGGCTCGGGTCGGCCACCACCCACCGGCCCCGCAGCCGGACGAGCGGTCGCTTGGCCTCGACCAGGGCTTCGAGGTCGGCGGCGCTCAACTGCTCACCGTCAAGTGACGCCTCGAAGCGCAGCTCTACGAGCGAGCTGAGGCTGAGCCCGCCGTGGGTGACGGGCGCCGGTGACTGGGCTCTCGCCGCGGTGGCGTCATCTTCGGTCACGACCGCTCGCAGCTCGACCCGGCCGGAGGTGAGCTCGGTCGGCCAGAGCACCTCGAGCCCGGCGGCGCCGAGGTCGACCGCCACCGGGCCGAGCAGATCGGCGGCCTCGTCGTCGCTGAGGGCCAGCCGGGACGGGCGGGCCTCGTCCAGCAGTCGGGCGACCGGCGGCCACACCCTCCGGGCCCGGCGCAGGGCGACGAGCAGGTCGGCCTCGGCGTCGGGGCCCAGCCGGCCCAGCACCACCGACGGGGCGTCCCACAGCTCGGCGGCGTCGATCACCAGGCTCGGGTCCATCTGGCTGCGCAGCTGGAGCACGGCCTCAAGCTCACCTTCGGGGCCGAGCGGCAGGCTGAGGCGCAGCCCGGGTCGGGCCCGGTCTCCGGTGGCACCGCCCGCCGCCTCGAGCCAGGCCAGGACGCTGCCGGCCACCGGCCCGCCCGTCCCGGAGGCAAAGGCCCGGCCGCCCTCGGCCGGCGCCGCCGCCGTGCGCACCAGGCGGTCGGCCACGGCATCGAGGAAGCGCCGGGCCGCCACCGCCGGGGCCACCACTCGCAGCGGGGCGCGTCCGGCGAGCGGCAGGGCGTGCGCCGCCGGAGGCAGGGCGGCGGCCAGATCGGCCAGGCGGCAGTCGTCGTCCGGGTCGAGCGGTCCGACCTGCCAGCCGGCCCCGCCGTCGGGGGTGGAGCCGGGCCGCAGGCGCCCCCGGGCCACCAGGTCGACGGCCAGCTTGGCCGCCACCGCCCATCCGGCCAGCGACGGCCGCACATCGGCGTCGACCGGCAGGCCGACGAGGTGGGGGAGGGCCTCGCCGAGCGGCACCAGCCGGGCGGCGACGGTGCGCCGGCGGGCCCCGGGGCGGCTGCCCCCGCCGATCGGCAGGACGACCTGCAGCGGCTCGCCACCGCGGACGGGCCACAGCGCCACAGACCCGGCGCCGGGAGGCTCGGAGGGCACGAAGGTGGCCTCCATCGCCTCTGTGAGCATCCGGCGAACGCTACCGGCGGGCCGGGAGAAGATCGACCACGGGCGGCGGCGGAGAAGCGATGGCGACTCCCAACGATGGGTCGCCCCGGCTGTCGTCCCCACTCCCTAGCATCAGCGCTCATGGAGTGCTGCCGCGAGTCGCCCGCCCGCCGACCCCCTGCGCGCACACGGCCTTCAGGACCGCCGGGAACGTGAGAGACGCCAAGCTCGAGGGGTTCGCGTCGTGGGCCGTGCCCGCCGGCGTGGGGCTGGTGGTCGTTCTCATCCTCGCCCTGATCCTTCTAGTGGTCAGCCAGCGTCGTCGCGGGCCCAGGGACCCGGCGGCGCTGACCGAGACCGAGGCGCGGGTCAGGTCCGAACAGGTGACGCCGCGTCCGCCGCCGCCCGCCGCCGATCCTCCTCCAGATCCGGACGCCGCTCCTGGCCCACCAGGGCCGGCGGCGGGTTGGTACCCCGACCCCGGGGGCGGGAGCCAAGCCCGCTACTGGAACGGTTCCGCCTGGACCAGGCACACCCGAGCCCGCCCCTGATCCGAGCCACCCCTGACCGGGCCAGCTCCCGATCCGGGCGCCGGTCAAGGGGCGCTAGATCCCAGCCAGCGGAGTGTGATCGGCCGGCACGACCTCATCGTCCGGGGGCGGCCCGGGCGGCGTCCCGTCGCCGAACGGGCGCCCGCCGAGCTGGTCGCGCCCGTGGGCGGTGAGCCAGCCCGACAGATCCGGGCCGAGCGGGACGATGCCGGTGGGGTTGATGTCGCGGTGGACCTCGTAGTAGTGGCGCTTGATGTGGACGAAGTCAATCGTGTCGCCGAAGCCGGGGGTCTGGAACAGGTCGCGGGCGTAGGCCCACAGCACCGGCATCTCGGTCAGCTTCTGCCGGTTGCACTTGAAGTGGCCGTTGTACACGGGGTCGAAGCGGGCCAGGGTCGTGAAGAGGCGCACGTCGGCTTCGGTGATCGTGTCGCCCATCAGGAAGCGCTGGCTGGTGAGGCGCTCCGACAGCCAGTCGAGGCGGGAGAACAGGCGGCCGTACGCCGTGTCGTAGGCCTTCTGGCTGCCGGCGAACCCGCACCGGTAGACGCCGTTGTTGACGTCTTTCAAGACGAGGGAGGCGACCTCGTCGATCTCGCCGCGCAAGTCCTGCGGGTAGAGGTCGGGCGCCCCCGGCCGGTGGTGCGCCTGCCACTGCGTCGACAGGTCAAGGGTGATCTGCGGGTAGTCGTTGGTGACGACCTGGCCGGTGGTGACATCGACGACCGCCGGCACGGTGATGCCCTTGTCGTAGCCGGGGTCTCGGGCGAAGAAGGCCTCCTGCAGCCGTTCGATCCCGAGCACCGGGTCACGACCCCCCGGGTCGAGGCTGAAGTCCCAGCTGCGCCGGTCGTGGGTCGGCCCGGCTACGGCCATCGACAGCACCGGCTCAAGCCCGAGCAGCCTGCGCACGATGATGGCCCTGTTCGCCCAGGGACAGGCTCGCGACACCACCAGGCGGTACCGGCCGGGCTCGACCGGGAAGCCGTCCCGCCCGTCGGCGGTGATCCTGGTTTCGATGTACGCGGTGTCCCGCTCGAACTCCCCGCCCCTACTGACGTAGGTTCCGCCCCGCTTTACGTCGGTCGCGTCTGTGCCCATCGTGGCATCGTTCCCGCAGCACGCGGCGCCCACCCCTGCAACCCGCCGGCAAGGGGATCCGACCGTCGTAGCCTCATGCTCGTGAGCAACAAGCACCACCGCATCGAGGTCATCTACTGCCTCCCCTGAAACTACCTCTCCCGCGCCGTGCGCGTGGCCGAGGAGCTGCTGGGCACCTACCAGCACAGGATCGACGGCCTGACCCTCACCCCCGGGCCGAGGGGCATCTTTGACGTGGCCGTGGACGGTGAGGTGATCTTCTCCAAGCACGCCGCCGGTCGGCACGCCGAACCGGGCGAGGTGCTCGAGCTGTTCAAGCCGGTCATCGGCCCGAACGTCCGCGCCTACGGCACC
Organism: Acidimicrobiales bacterium; assembly: GCA_038253125.1. Classification (GTDB taxonomy): domain Bacteria; phylum Actinomycetota; class Acidimicrobiia; order Acidimicrobiales; family JAUJNH01; genus JAUJNH01. Next base: position 15,616 of record JBBSHM010000023.1, on the reverse strand, counting down.
TGATCAGCCCGGCACCTAGTCAGCGCCAGGGCGGTGCGTGCCCCCGGCGGAAGTCGACGGGGGCCGAACCCGAGTCGCTCTGGTTGTAGCTCCAGTCAGGCTGCTTGTCGCGCTGGCGCTCGTCGAGGATCGCCCGGCCACCACGGATGTCGAGCAGCTCGGCGATCAGGACCGGCTCCACCGGCTCACGGACGCCGCTCAGGTGGTCGGCCAGCTCGTCGGGGAACTGCTTGAGGATGCTCTCCAGGACCACCTGCTGCTGGCTGGCCAGGAAGCAGCGCGAGCGGTCGGCCACCGTGCCGACGCGGTAGCGGATCACGTCCATGTCGTGCGCTTTGGCCTCGGAGCCGCTGAGCATGTCCAGCGACCGGGACAGGGTGAGGCCGTCCAGCTTGCACGGCTCGCACTGGCCGCACGACTCGACGGCCAGGAACCGGGCGACGCCGGCGGCGACAGCGGCCATGTCGGCCAAGTCGTCGAAGACGATGAACCCGCCGGAGCCGACGCCGCTGCCGATGGCCCGCAGCGCCTCGTAGGTGACGGGCGTCTCCAGCTGGTCTCCGGTGATGATTCCGTTCGCCACCCCGGCCAGGACCGCCTTGATGGTGCGCCCGTCCTTGGGCCCGCCGCCGATGTCCTCGATCACGTCGGACAGCGGTGTCCCCATCTGCACCTCACCTACCCCGTGGTGCTTGGTGTCACCGGTGATGGTGCAGACGACCGTTCCCGGCGACTCGGCTGTTCCCAGGTTGCGGAACCAGTCGGAGCCCCGGGCGATTATCCGGGCGACGTTGGCGAGCGTCTCGGTGTTGTTGACCAGGGCCGGGCCCTCGGCCACGTTGGCGGCGCCGCCGGCCCGCACCCCGCGTCGGAAGGTGGGTGACACCCGGGGGAAGGGCCAGCCCCCGTCGATGGTCTCCAGCAGGGCGCTCTCCTCGCCGTAGAGGTACTCGTCCGGCCCCTCGAACACCTGTACCTCGACGCCTTCGCTCCACCCCGTCTCCTCTGCCTCCTCGACGGCTTCACGTACCCGGTCGACCTCACCGGCGAAGGTCTGCTTCAGGCCGAAGATCACCAGGTCGGCGCCCACGGCCCGGGCGGCGATGAGGGCGCCCTCCAGCACCAGGTAGGGGTTGCGGCGCAGGATGGTGCGATCCTTGAGCGTTCCCGGCTCGCCCTCGGCGGCGTTCACCACAACAGTTGATATCGCGGTGGCCGACCGGTTCCCCGCCACGGTCTGCCATTTGATGCCCGTCGGGAACCCGGCCCCGCCCCGTCCTCGCAGCCCGGCGGCCAGCACCCGGTCGATGATGGCCTGGGGCTCGAGCTCGCGGGCGGTGGCGATCCCCTCGCCGCCACGCCGTGTGAGGTACTCGGCCAGCGACAGGATCGGCCTCGGGTACAGCACACGGTGCACGAGCGTCATGGAACGTCATGCTACTCTGCCAAATGTCGCACCTTGTAACTGCAATTCTGGCACAACAGCGACATTGCTGAGCGGAATAGCATTCGTGCGAGCCGACGTTCACGACAAACAAGAGGCCCCTGGGGAGGAAGCCATGGAAATCGGATCGCTGATCACGCGGGCGGTTCTGACGGTCGAGAAGCAGGACAGCCTTCTCGACGCCTGTGTGTGGATGATGGAGCGGGGTGTGGGGTCTGCTGTGGTGATGACCGACGACATGCCGACCGGGGTCATCACCGACCGTGACGCGTTGCGGGCCATCGCCCAGGGGCTGAACGCCGAGGAGGTGACCGTCGGTCAGTTCGTCGGCCGCAAGCTCACCAAGGCGCTGCCCGACATCGGGGTGACCGAGGCGGCCCGGCTCATGAGGGAGAAGGGCTTCCGGCACCTGGTGGTGGTGGACCACGACGGCCAGCTCGTCGGCGTCTTCTCGATGCGTGACCTGGTGGTCGGGCTGCTCCAGGAGCGGACCGAGCGGGCCCAGGCCGACGACCGCGGCGGGCCGCCCCGGCAGCTGCCCCCGACCGACGTCGAGATCAGTGGCTAGCCGGCCGGGGCGAGGGTCGGCTCAGCCCCCGTTCACGGCCTTTTTGAACGCGGTGCCGATCTTGACCTTCGGGACGCTGCGGGCGCCGATCTCTATCTGAGCGCCCGTTGAGGGGTTGCGGCCGGTGGTGGCCTCCTTGTCGACCCGCTCGAAGGTGAGGAAGCCGGTAAGGGCGACCGGGTCACCGGCTGAGACGGTTGAGGTGACCACGTCCTGGAATGCGGCCAGCACCGATCCTGCGGTGTCAGCTTCGACACCGGCTCTCTCGGCTACGGCGGCGACGAGCTCGTTCTTGTTCACGCTGGCAGGCTCCTTCTCCTCGGCTCGCGGCGGTGCGAGTCCGTGGTGCGACAGACCAGGCAAGCACGGCTGGAGGAGCCATGTCGCGCATCCCTCTGCCAGCAGGTGGGTAGGACCAGGGCGACGGACGACCCGAGGAGTGCCGCCATGGCCATGGCCACCAGTACAGCTCTGCCCCCGAACCAGGTGCCGGGGACCGGCGATCCCTATCCGCCGCTCGACCCCACGCCGGACGTGCCGCAGCCCCCGCCGCCGGTGAACCCGCCGGGCATAGACGATCCGTTCCCGTCGCCCGTGCGCCCGCCGGTGCCCGGTGAGCCGCTCATGCCGGAGCCCGAGCCGGCCTGATCCCACCACCACCACCACCACCACCACCGACGGCGGCAACGGCCGGCCCGAGCCTCAGACGCCGGCCTGCCGGGCTGCCGCCGCGAAGGTGGCGGCCACCTCGACGTAGCCGGCGGTCGAGGGGTGGAAGCCGTCACCGCTCACGAGCGATGCCTCCCGGCCTTCGGTCCGCACCTTCAGCGACGCGGCGTGCAGGTCGACCAGCACCGCTCCCTCACGTTGGGCGATGCGGGCCGTCGCCTGGTTGTAGGCGTCAACCTGGGCGTTCAGCACGTCAGGCATCGGGACCAACGGCCGGAGGTTGTCGGGGAGCAGGCAGCGAGTCCCGGCCGGGTTGAGGCAGTCGAGGTAGGCCGGTAGGTGGTCGAGGGCCGGGGTGTTGGCGACCAGCACCGTGGCCGTGCCGCCGAGGCGGACGCGGTGGACCAGCTCGCCCAGCTCCTTCTCGAAGATGGGCGCGCTGGTCAGGCGGATCAGGTCGTTGACGTTGAGCCAGACCGTTACGAGGTTGGGTCTCAGCTGCTCGGTTTTCGGGACCGAGGAGGCCAGGGCGTCGGCCACCAGGGCCCCCCCGAAGCCTAGGTTGGTGAACTTGACCTGACGGCCGCCCTCACCGAGGGTGTTGGCCAGGACCCGCGTCCACGCCTGGGTCTCGGGCTTGTCCGCTCCGGTGCCGATGGTCTCCGAGGCGCCCACGGCCACATAGCTGAGCGGCGGCTTGGGCGTGAGTGTGGTCGTGGCCGATCCATTGCCGCTGCTGCCGCAGCCGAAGAGCAGGATCAGGGCGCTGAGCACGAAGGCGACGGCCCGGAGGCGGGGGTTAGGCATCGCCGGCCAGGTTCGCACGTGCGCTCGATCAACGGCAGCCGTCTCGGCGGGGTTGGACCATCCGGCTTACTGCGGCCCAGACGCGCTCGAGCCCCAGCGGCGGCGGATCCGCTGGGGCTCGGCATGCGCCGACCGAAGCGATGCTCCGGCGGCACCGAGGTCAATACCCGGACGCGCCGCGCCTCAAACTCGGCCGGCACGGCCGCGGACGGGGCCAAATTCGTCGGTAGCCTGGCGCCCGTGGATGGCGCTCGACCGAACCGGGTTGTGACGGCCCGATGCCGGCGGGGGGCCGCTCCGGGAGGTACACGCCTCGGGATTCTCTGGCCGGGGAGGCCACCAGGGGTGGAGTCCAGATGAGCGGATCGCTCCGTGGGCGGCTGGTGGTGGCCAGCCCCGCCATGCTCGACCCGAGCTTCCACAAGACGGTGGTGCTGCTGCTCGAGCACGGCGAGGAGGGGGCCCTCGGCCTGGTGCTCAACCGGGCGACCGAGATGCCGGTGGGCGAGCCCCTCCCGGCGTGGGAGGCCCACGCCGCCCAGCCGGCGGTTGTCTTCGTGGGTGGTCCCGTACAGCGCTCCTCGGCCATCTGCCTCGGTCGCTCCGAACCGGCTGTGCGCTCGAGCGGCTGGGCGCCCGTCTTCGCCGACATCGGCACGGTCGACCTCAACGAGGAACCGGGCGGGGTGCCGGGGATCTCGGGGGTGCGTGTCTTCGCCGGTCATGCCGGCTGGGGCCCGTTGCAGCTCGAGGACGAGATCGACGAGGGGGCCTGGGTGCCCTGCGACGCCACCCCCGCCGACGTTCTCGACCCCGATCCCGACCTGCTGTGGACAAGGGTGGTGGAGCGCCAGGACGGGGTGGTTCCCCTGCTGGCCCGGTTCCCGCCCGACCCCGACCTCAACTAGCCCGGGTAGCGAGGAGGGCGGCCATCCAGGCCTCCACCTCGTCGCCTTGGGCGGGGAGGGCGGCGCTCAGGTTGCGACGGCCGGTCGGGGTGACCAGCACGTCGTCCTCGATGCGCACGCCGATGCCCCGGTAGCGCTCGGGGACGGTGAGGTCGTCGGGCTGGAGGTACAGGCCGGGCTCGATGGTGAGGCAGACGCCGGGGACGAGGGTGCCGTGGCGGTACACCTCGGAGCGGGCCGAGGAGCAGTCGTGCACGTCGAGCCCGAGCATGTGGCTGGTGCCGTGGAGGGTGTAGCGGCGGTGGTACTGGTGCTCCTCGTCTAGTGCCTCATCGACCGTGCAGGTGAGGATGCCCCGCTCGACCAGCCAGGTCGCCAGCACCCGCATCGCCGCCCGGTGGGGGGCCAGGAACTCAGCACCCGGCCGCACCTCGGCCAGCCCGGCCAGCTGGGCCTGGTGCACGGCGTCGTACACCTCGCGCTGGACGTCGCTGAACCGGCCGCTGACCGGGATGGTGCGGGTGACGTCCGCGGTGTACAGCTCGGCCGACTCGACGCCCATGTCGAGCAGGGCCAGGTCGCCGTCGCGCACGGCTCCGGTGTTGTCGACCCAGTGGAGGGTGCAGGCGTGGGGGCCGCAGGCCACGATCGAGCCGTAGCCGACGTCGTTGCCCTCGGTACGGGCCCGGCGCCAGAACGTCCCCTCGATCCAGCGCTCGCCGTTGCCCAGGCCCTTGGCCGTGGCCAGCTCGACGATGGCGTCGTCGAAGCCCCGGGCGGTGGCGTCGACGGCCTGCTGGAGCAGCTCGACCTCGTGCTCGTCCTTGACCAGGCGAAGCTCGGACAGGACCTGGGCCAGCTCGGCGTCGGGGTGGAGCTGATCCTCGGCCAGCTCGAGCCCGGCGGGCGGCAGGGCGGCGTCCACGGCGTCGTCCAGGTCTCGCAGCACGCGCAGGCAGGCGCCCTCGGCCGGCTTCAGCGCCGCCTCCAGCTCGTCCAGGGGGGCACACGCCACCCCGAGCAGCACCTCGGCCTCGAGCCCGAGCCGGGGGCCGACCCACAGCTCGCCGTGCCGGCGGTCGGTGAAGAAGGCCTTGCTGGTGCGGTCCATGCGGGGCGCCACGAACAGGGTGGCGTCGTGGCCGTGGGCGGTCGGGGCCAGCACCAGAACCCCGTCCGGCTCGAAGGAGCCGGTGAGCCAGTAGTGGTCGCTGCCCGGCCGGAAGGCGAAGTCGGTGTCGTTGGCCCGCACCTTGGCGTTGCCGCTGGGCACGACCAGCCAGTCGCCGGGGAACCGGGCCGACAGCGCCGTGCGGCGAGCCACCGTCCAGGCCGCGACGGGAGCGAGGCCCGTGGCGAGCGGCGACGGTGCCGCCCAGCCGCCCGACATGAAGTCGACCAGAGCGTCCGGGGTCCGAGGGTCATGCGACACCGTGCCCTCAGGGGCCTCGCCGTGCTCCACCTCCTCGTCCATGGCGATCAGGCCGCCCTGCGGTCCGGGACGAGGCGGACGGCGGCGGCGGCGAGCTTGTAGGCCACCTCGGCCGGCCCGAGCTCATCAGGGCGCAACAGGTTGGCCATGATGCGCAGCACCCACGACATCAGCGTCTCGCTGCGCATGCCGAGCGACACCAGGCGACGCAGCAGGACGGGCCGGCCGATGACCAGGGCGAAGAGGTTGGCCACCTTGAAGTACAGGCCGTACTCGTCGTCGAGCAGCTTCGGGTAGGTGGACAGCACCAGCCCGTCGCCGGTGGTCAGCGCCTCGCTCAGCACGCCGGCGGCCATCCGGCCCGTCTCATAGGCGTAGTCGATGCCCTCACCGTTGAAGGGGTTCACCGTGCCGGCGGCGTCGCCGATGGCCAGCCAGGTCGGGCCGGCCTTGGGCCCCACCGAGCCTCCCATCGGCAGCTTGCCCCCGGTGGGCGGGGCCAGTGGCTCGGGGCCCAGCTCCCACCACTTCGGGGCGGTGGCCGCGTACTCGGCCAGGAGGTGGCTGGTGTTGACGTGGCGGAAGTCCCGGAACGTGGACAGCAGCCCGATGCCGACGTTCACCGTTCCGTCGCCCAGCGGGAAGATCCAGCCGTAGCCGGGGAGGCTGTTGTCGTTGCGGTCCCGCACGTCGAGCGCGGACTCGATCCACGGCTCCTTGGACAGCGGGCTCTCCCAGTAGCCCCGGATGGCCAGCCCGTAGGCCATCTGCCGGTTCCGGGCCGTGCCGAGGGCACGCCCGAACCGGCTGTTCGACCCGTCGGCCACCACGACGTAGCGGGCCCGCAGCTCGGCTGTGGCCCCCGCCTTGTCCTTCACGTGCGCCCCCCGGCACAGCCCCCGGTCCATGAGCGGCCCGGTGGCCTCGACGCCGTCGAGTACGGTGGCGCCAGCGGTGGCGGCGTGGTCGGCCACCACCTGGTCGATGTCACGCCGGCGCACCACGAAGCCGTGGCTGGGCAGCATCGGGTGGCTGGGCCACGCCAGCTCCATCGTGCGCGACCCGGCGGTGGCCCGTAGGCCGTCGTAGCGGTGGAAGCGGTCGAGCTCGGGGGCCAGGCCCATCTCGGTGAGCTGGTGGACGGCCCGGGGGGTGAGGGCGTCACCGCAGGTCTTGTCCCGAGGGAACGCCTTCTTCTCGACCACGACCACGTCGTGGCCGGCCCGGGCCAGCCAGTAGGCGGCGGCGGCGCCCGCCGGGCCGCCACCGACCACCAGCACGTCGTGCCTGGTGCCTGCCACCGCTTGAAGGTCCATCAGGGCCATCCTGCTCCTGCCCCCGCCGTCGTGCCCAACCATCCCGCTCGGCCTTTCCCGCTCTTGAGGCGCAGCGGCCTCTGCGTCAGCGGCGTCCGCCGCCTCCCTGGCCGCCGAAGGACTTCGGCTTGGGCGGCGCCTTGAAGGGGGCTTCGACTATGGCGTCGAACTGCTCGTCGTTCGGCTGCTTGGCGTCGTTCAGGTTGCGCAGGAAGAGCTTGAGGGCGGACCGGCCGGCGACGACGTGGTCGCCCCGCATCCCGTTGGAGCGGGCCAGGGCGTCCTTGGCCCGCTCGACCCGCTCCTTGCGCCGGGCCCGGTCCTCCTCGCTGCGCTCCGTCTTGGGCCGATCAGAGGCGGCGGCGGCGGCGGCTCGACCGCTGACCTCTTCAGCGGTCGTGAGGCGGGGACGGGTAGGCATGCGGGCAGGATAGACCGCGCTCTGCTGAGCGCTTCCGACGTTGCCCCGGGTCAGGGCTGCTCATATGAGATGCTGCGCTGCCCGAGAGCGATCCTGGTCCCTGTCACCAGTGGCACGAGCTGGCCCGGATCCAGAGGCGTCCAGCTCTGTGAGCCCGGGGCCAGGACGTAGGTCGGGGCGCCGCCGAGGTCGCGTACCGAGACGCGGCCCGGCTCGACCCGGATCTCGGCGTGGGCGGCGGCCACGCCCGGCCCCTGCACGGCGAGGGCGACGGCGGCGCCGGTCTGCACCTCGGGGCTGACGTTTGGTGCGTGGCCGAGCACGCACGAGCGCTCCAGGACCGCCGTGCTGCCGTCGTCCAGGACGAGCCGTCCGGGAGGCGGTGGGGCCTGGGGTCGGAGGCTCGGAGCCGGAGGCGGCCAGCCCACCGGTGGCTGCCCCGTGGCGGAGGCCTCGTCGGTGTGCTCAGGACCGCGTTGTTCGGTGGCAGGAGCCGGCGGGGTGCTGGGTGGCGGCTCGTCGGCCGGCGCGGGAGCGGAATCGTCCGCCAGTGAGAAGGTGACTCCGTCGCCGGCCACGATGCCGTGTTCGAGGCTGAGCGATGAGCCCGGTGCCATGGGCACGGTGTTGCGGCCCAGGAAGAAGGCCGGTCGGCGGGGGACGATCTGGTCGACCCAGCCGTTCCGCACGTTGACGCTGTCGACCACGCCACCTCCTGAGGCGCCGCCGCCTGATGTGCCGCCGCCTGAGGGGTCACTGCCGGCCAGGCTGCCCCAGCCGTGCACCACCACCCGCAGGCCTGCGTCCTCTGGGGTGGCGGCCGCCAGGGCGGGCACGGCGCTGGCGTCGCCGGTGTTCAGCACCGCCGCCAGGCGCGCCCCCATCTGGCGTGAGGGCACCGAGCCGCCGCCCACGGCCTGCGCCGCCTGCAACAGCTGGGTGAGCATGACCCCGCCGCCCTCCGGACCCGTCTCGAACCACACCAGGACGTCGCCGAAGCGTGCCACCGACGTCGCCCCCGGCACCACCTGCACGTTGCTCAGCACCGGCAGGAGGCTAGCGGTGGGCGCCGGCCGCCCCCTCTCGGTCCACCCGTTGTCGTGGGACCCCCGTAGACTGATGGGGTGATGGACTCCACAGCCCAACTCGACGCCTTCCTCGTCCGCACCGAGCGGGAGATCTCGTTCGGGCCCGGGCAGCTGCAGGACCTCCTCTTCGCCCTGTGGGGTGACATGAAGGACACCCCGGCCCAGCCCGAGGTCGAGCGGTGGCTGACCCTCACCGTTGAGCGTCACCTCTTCACCGCCGCCGAGGTGCGTGACGCCCTCAGCGGCATCCGGGCCCTGGCCGAGCTGGTCCCCGCAGACTCTCACTAGCCCCAACCTGGGCGCCGCCCTCGGCTGGTGACGTGCCCGGCCGGGCACGCGAGGCCCGGCCGGGCGGGCGGCGTCACCGTAGGGGCCGACGGTGACCTCCGCTCCGTCGGAACGTAGTGGAAGAGGCCGACCCGGCGCACCCTCTTCGCGCTGAGTGGCGACCAGGCGGCCGCTGCGGTCGTGGCGATCACCCACGCCTGCCGGAGCCTTCGCGGGCCAATGTCCGCGAATCGGCGATTGGGGGTTGACGGATCGCCGCCAGAGGAAGATCATTCTCTTAGACGACGCAACCGAGATCCAACCGACGAAAGGGGGACTACCCATGGTTCGGGAAGGCGACGAGGAGCGCGGGCCGCCCGTTTTCTGAGGCTCGGCGGGGCGGATGCCCCGACCGGGCCGACAGAGGACGACTGCCGGACGCCATCGCAAACCGAGCGAACGACGAGGCCCGCAATGGCCGCACAATCGACCCGACCGAGAGGTTGCGTCGATTGGCCCCCGCCAAGGAGGACGGTCTCTCACTCACCAACCGGAGCGGTGCCATCTGGCATGCCGTCAAACGACAAGGGGGTTCGGTTCTGCCGGGCCCCCTTGGTCGCGCCCAATCACCGGTGTGGCCGGCGCCGGCTGCAGGTCGGGAGGCGGCGGGCCCCATCGGCCGTCGAGGAAGTCGCGCACGGCTAGGCGGCTCGGGCGGCTGTGTGCTGCGGTCTTCAGCTCGATGGCCAGGCGCACCGTGGAGCGGTAGGGGCCGAACCACCTCCGCACCAGGTGCAGGGTGTTGCGAGCCTTCAGGTACTGGCTGACCTCGTGCGACCCCAGGCCGGTGTTGCGGGCCGCCGCCCCCCACACCTGGCCGCTCAGCCAGCCGCGGGTGCGGGCCCGCAGGGCGAGGTCGGCCTCCTCGCAGTAGGCGAAGAAGGCCTCGTCGAACAGCCCAACCTGGTGTAGGCAGGCCAGGCGGGCCACAAGCAGCGTCCCGTGGGGGTACCCGGCCGGGGCCCAGTCGCCCGAGCGGATCGCCGGAACGCTGATCCCGCCGAAGTACGGGTCGACGACCGGCACCTCCGACAGACCCAGGTCGGCGCCGGCGAAACCGGCACGGGGGCGGCCCGCCGCCACCTCGACGATCCGGTCGAGGGCGCCGTCGGCCACCTGGACGTCGTGGGGACACACGGCCACCCAACGGGTCCTGGCCAGCCGCAGGCCGACGTTCGCTCCACCCCCGAAGCCCCGGTTGCCGCCGGTGGCCACCACCTCGACGCCGTCCACGTCCGGGCGCCGCGTCGAGGCGTTGTCGGCCACCACCACCCGCAGCCGCCCGCTCCACGCCGCTCGCAGCGACGCCACGGTGGCGGCCAGCGCCTCCGGTTCGTTGCGGTGGACGACCACGGCGGTGAGCTCGTCGGCCACGGCCGCCATGCTGGCCGGCTGTTTCAGGCGGCCAGGTGGGAGATGGCCGAGAGCAGCGACGGCCCGACGACGCGGGCCCGGTTGGCTCCGACCCCGGGGACGGCGGCGAGCTCGGCCAGCGTGGCGGGGCGGCTCTCGGCCACCCGCTCGAGCGCGTGGTCGTCGAGGATGGCGGCGGCGGTGACCCGCAGGGCCAGGGCCCGGTGCCTCCGCCAGCGTCGGAGGCCGTCGAGCACGGGGTCCTGGCCGGTCGCCGTGGCCCGCCGGGCGGCCATGAGCTCGGTTGGTGGCGCCACGGGACGGGCGGCGACGGCGGCGGCGGCCTCGAGGGCCGGTCCGAGCCACGGCGACGGTGCTCCGACCCACGTGCAGCGCAGGGCGAACCGGGCTCGGGTGAAGGCGACGTAGGCGAGGCGCCGCTCCTCGGCCCGGTCCGGTCCCGCGGCTGACCGCAGGGGCACCAGGCCCTTCTCGACCCCGACGGCGTGGACGATGTCCCACTCGAGGCCCTTGGCCCGGTGGAAGGTGAGCAGGTCGACGGCGTCGCCGCTCTCGACGGCATCGCCGCCGGTGGCCCGCACGGTGGCGTCGAGCCACACGAGCAAGCCGCTCAGGGTGGCGCCGATCACCAGGGCGTACTCGTCGGCCAGTTCGGTCAGCGCCTGGAGCGCCCGTCGGGCCGGGGCCATGAGGTCGGCGCTGTCGAGTGCCTCGGCCGCCACCTGGCGGAGCACGGCCCGGCAGGCGACCGCCGGCAGTGACGGGGGGCGGACGAGCAGCGTGTCCAGGGCGGCCCTCACCTCAGCCCGGTCCAGCAGGCAGCGGCGGCTGCGGGTGGGCACCCCGGCGCTCTCACAGGCCGCGGCCACGGCGTCGAGCCGGGTGTTCGTTCGGGCCAGGACGGCCAGGTCCGACCACCGCCGGCCGGACCCGTGGGCGCAGCGCAGGGCCGAGGCCACCGCCGCAGCCTCGGCCTCCTCGGACCCGTGGCCGGCGGCGTCGACGACGACCCGGTCGGTGGGTGGCTTGGTGGCGTCGCGCAACGAGGCGGCCGGGTCGGTGGGGCAGCCGGCCAGGACGGCGCGGGCGGCGGCCAGGACCGCCGGCGGGTTGCGGTGGGCGTGGGCCAGGGCCACCGTGGCCGCGCCGGGAAGGGCTTCGGCCAGGCGGAGCAGGAGGCGGGGGTCGCTGCCGGCGAAGCCGTAGACGGCCTGGTCGGCGTCGCCCACCACGGTCAGGTCGGACGGCTGGCCGTCCCGCCCCGGCCCGGCCAGCGACCGCACCAGGCGGAACGAGGCCCGCCCGAGGTCCTGGAACTCATCGACGTACAGGTGGCGGTGGTGCCACTGAAGCCGGCCGGCCAGCCGGTGGTCGGCGGCGAGGCGGGCGGTGAGCGCCGGTATCAGGTCGTCGATGTCGAGGATCCGGCGGCGGGCCTTCTCGGCTTCATAGGCGGCGTAGACGGCCGCCACCGAGGTCAGCGCCCGCTGATCCAAGCCGGTGAGGCGCCCGGCGCGGGCGGCCGCCGCCGGGTAGGTGTCAGGGGGCATGGCCCGGGCCTTGGCCCACGCCACCTCGGCGGCGACCACCCGGGCCGAGGGTGTCGGTCCCGGGTGGGCGGTGACCAGCGGGGCCAGCAGGCGCAGGGGGAAGGCGGCGATCGGGCGTGACGGCTCTCCGGCCTCGCGCCAGGCCCGCTGGAGGCAGGATGCGGCCAGGGCGTGGAGCGTGGAGACGGTGGGGCCCTCGGTGCCGCCCAGCCCGAGGCGGCCGAGCCTGGTGCGCAGCTCGGAGGCGGCCCGGCGGGTGAAGGTGAGGACGAGGGTGCGGGCGGGCTCCGCATCCCCGGTGGCGATCCGGTAGGCGACCCGGGCGGTGAGCACCCGCGTCTTGCCGGAGCCGGGGCCGGCCACGATGGCCAGCGGGCTGCGGGGATCGGTGGCGGCGGCACGCTGAGAGGCGTCGAGGCCCTCGAGCAGCTGGTCGGCCGGCCGCATGGCACGACGCTAGGGGGAGGCCCTGGCCCGATAGGTGGATGCCGGCGCGAACCTGTAGGGGTGTCAGCTGAGCTCTCGGGTGCCGTCGCCGCCGAGCCGGGCGAGCTCGCGGCCGAGCAGGCCCACGTCGAGCGGGCCAACGACCGCCTCTCACAGCTGCGGGCCGAGGCCAGGGACCTGGTGGGTGGGGCCCGGTCCGGTGACCGGTCGGGGGCGCTGTTCCAGCGTTTCGAGCGGGACGTCACCGAGGCGTTGGGACAGGAGAGGTTGCGCCGGCTCCATCTTGGTGAGCAGCCGCTGTGCTTCGGCCGGATCGACCTCACCGACGGGGAGGCGCTGCACATCGGGCGCCTCGGCGTGCTGGACGACGACGGATCGGCCCTGGTGGTGGACTGGCGGGCCCCGTTCGCCGAGCGGTTCTACCGGGCCACAGTCGGCGCTCCACTCGGGGTCGTACGCCGTCGTCACATCGCCGGGCGGGGCCGGCTGGTTCTCGACCTGGATGACGAGCTGCTCGATCCCGGCGCCGCCGAGCGGGCCGTGGAACGGGGCGAGCTGGTGCTGGTGGGCGAGGCCGCTCTCCTCGACGCACTGCAACGCTCCCGTCGCGGCCGCATGGCCGACATCGTGGCCACCATCCAGGCCGAGCAGGACGCCATCATCCGCAGCCCGTTGGCCGGGGTGCTGGTGGTGCAGGGCGGCCCGGGCACCGGCAAGACGGCCATCGGCCTGCACCGGGTGGCCTACCTGCGCTACAGCCATCGGCTGCATGGGACGACGTGCTGGGCTGGCTCGGCCGCACGCCCGACGAGGCGACGGTCGTCGAGCTGACCATCGGCTACCGCACTCCGGCCGAGGTGCTGAGGGTGGCCGATACCGTCCTGACTGCCATCGACCCCTCGCTGAAGGCGCCGCGGGCCGTCCGCTCGGTCCCGGACCGCCCGTGGGCGGCCGCCGGGGGCCTGGCCGCCCTCGGCGGGGTGGTGGCGGCCGAGCGGGCGGCGTTGGCCGCCGGCACGGTGGCCGTGCTGTGCCCGCCGTCGCTCGTGAAAGCCGCCGCCGCCGCTCTGGGCGTCGAGCCCGCCGCCGGCAGCGACGCGCTGGAGCAGCCCGTGGTGGTCCTGCCCGTCGACGGCGCCAAGGGCCTGGAGTTCGACTCGGTGGTCGTCGTCGAGCCGGCGCTGATGCGCCTGGCCAGCCTGTACGTGGCCGTGACCCGGACCACCCGCCGCCTCGCCGTCGTGCACGACAGGCCGCTGCCCCCCGCCCTGGCCGCCGGCCTGGCCCGCTGAGCGGGGCGGCGCGGCCGTCCCGGCCCGACCTCTGGCCGACCGTAGGGTGGAGCCGGTGAGGATCCTGGTGGTGGCAGCCCACCCCGACGACATCGACTTCGGCTGCTCGGGATCGGTGGCGAGATGGGTGGCCGAGGGCCACGAGGTGGCGTACTGCATCTGCACGAGCGGCGAGGCCGGCGAGGCCCCTCCCGACGTGCCCCGCCGGGACGTGCCGGCCCTGAGGGAGGCCGAGCAGCACGCCGCCGCCGCTGTGGTCGGGGTGTCCGACATCACGTTCCTGCACCACTCCGACGGCCGGCTCCAGCCCACCCTCGACCTGCGACGTGACATCAGCCGGGTCATCCGCCGGGTGCGGCCCGAGCGGGTGGTGTCGCAGTCGCCGGCCCGGGTGTGGGAGCGGGTCTACGCCTCCCACCCCGACCACCTGGCCGCCGGCGAGGCGACCATGGCCGCGGTGTACCCCGACGCCCGCAACGCCCACGCCCACGTCGAGCTGCTGGCCGAGGGCTTCCAGCCCTGGGCGGCGTCGGAGCTGTACGTGATGGGCCTCGGCTCAGCCGAGCCGGTCTACATAGACATCACCGAGACGCTCGACCGCAAGGTCGGCGCCCTCCGGGCCCATGTGAGCCAGACCGGGAACATGACCGACCTCGAGCAGCGCATGCGGGGCTGGGGCGCCATGGTGGCCAAGGCCGGCGGCCTCCCCGACGGTCGGCTGGCCGAGTCCTTCGGGCGGGTCGACACCCGGTAGAGCCCGGCTGCGCCGACCCCGCCGGAGACGGGCGTCGGCCCCACAGTCGCAACCGCCAGCGGGAAGGTCCTGCTCGTCGGTGATCCGGAGCAGCTGGCCGCCCCCGGCGCCGGCGGCGGCATGCGCTTCGTCGTCGCCGATGTCGGCGCCGCCTTCGGGGCTGGAGCGTGACCGGCGCTGGGGGAAGCACGGCCGGGCCAGACCGCTCCCCGCCGAGGAAAGCACCCCGGGTAGCCACAGCGTCGCTACCCGGCCGGGTCGGCTTCGTTCCCGGACCAGCGGGCCACCGGGACCCTGAGCATGAACGTACGGCCGATGGCTAGGCCCAAGCCCGCGCCGGCCCGGTGGCCGGCGCTCACGAAGCGCTCGAAGATCCGCTCCTCCATCCCGGCTGGAACTCCAGCTCCGTCGTCGACGACACCGACCCGGACTCCGCCCTCCAGCGGGCCGATTAGCACCTCGACCTTGGCCACCGCGAAGCGGCGGGCGTTGTCGAGTAGGTTGGCCAGCACCTCACTGATGGCGCCGGCATCGAGGTCCGGTTGGCCGGCGCGCTCCTCGGCCCGGAGCACGAAGTCCAGGTGTGGCGCGAGGCTCGAGGCTCGGTCCACCTCGTCGGCGCACAGCTCGACCAGGTCGGTGGGGGCGAAGGTGAGGGGCTGACCTTCGTCGAGGCGCGCGATGTGCAGAAGGCAGGTGATGAGCCGGGTCGCCCGGGCGGTCTCCCGCACAACGTCGGCGAGCAGACGGGTCTGGTCCTCGGGGTCGACGCCTCTGAGGAGGTTCTGGGCGGCGACCTGGATGCCGGCGGTGGGTGTGCGCAGATGGTGGGCGGCGTCGGCCAGGAAGTGCCGGGAGCGGGCCTCGGCGTCGCCGGCCTCGGCCCGGGCCACCTCCAGCCGCCCCGGCGCGGCGGCTTCGGTGGGAGGATTGGCCGCCGGCTCTCCATCCGCCGACGACGGGGGCGCTCGCCCATCAGGGGCGGAGCACGTAGCCGGCGCCCCGCACGGTGTGCACGATCCGGGGACCGCAGGCCTCGAGAAGGCAGGCTGAGGAGCGCTGGCTCCTTCGATTCGTACTATAACACATAGCATGACACGTGTTCGGATTTCGACTACAGTCGATGCCCAGCGACTTGCCACCGCTCGTCACATGTTGGACGCTCCCGACAGCAAGCTCCTTGATCGCGCCCTCGGGGCCCTCATCTACCAGCTCGATG
>JBBSHM010000022.1:0-33595 GCA_038253125.1 Acidimicrobiales bacterium | reverse complement strand
GGTCACGATCCCGTCCGAGCTTCGGCGCACCCTGACCTGGGACCAGGGCCGGGAGATGGCCTCGTGGTCTGACCTCGAGCGGCTCACCGGCCTCGACGCCTACTTCTGTGAGCCTCACTCGCCGTGGCAGAAGGGATCGAAGAAGAACGTGAACCGGATCATCCGCCGCCACCTCCCCAGCCACCTCGACCTCGCCGCCGTCCCCACCGCCCAACTGCAGAGCATCGAGACGAACATCAACACGATGCCCCGCCGCATCCGCCAATGGGAGAACGCCCACGACGTATACTCAACCTACCTCGTTGCAACAGCCGCTTGATCTCGCCGTGCCCGAGTCCGCCGTGGAGCCAAAGCGCTGACTGCGCCGCTATTCGTCAAACTCTGCGACCAAGTTTAGCCTCTCAGCTTGTCATTCTCGGAACCGAGTTGCTCCTCGACCCGCAGCAGCTCCTCGAACCGATCCCGGTCTCTGGTGCCCTCAGCCGGCGACCGAGCGAACACCGGGTTCTGACTGGAGGAAACTCAGAACACGGCCACGAACTGCGGGCGGCGCTGCTGGACAGACGTTCGGCCGGAAGCCGAAGCGCGTGACTCGGAAGCGGAGTGACGTCAGGACCGGGCCCCGAGAGCACACACGAACGCCGCCCGGCTTCGTGCCGGGCGGCGAACGCATCTTCCTTCCTCAGGCTCTGCCTCGGAGGCGGGTCAGGACCCGCGCCCCGAAGCCGAAGCCGCAAGGCGTCAGGGCGCCCCGGGGCCAGGGCAGGCGATGTCCGGGGTGTTGCAGCTGCGGGCCGTGAAACCGTTGAACGGCGTGCCGGCATAGGGGAAGGTGTTGAGCAGCACGCCGTCGGTGGCGTTCACCCCGTCCTTCAGCGCCGAGTACGGCACCGCAGTGCCGTTGATGATCCCGTCGGCGTCGAGCAACGCGCCGGCCAGCACCTGGATCTCGGTGTCGACCACGTCATCGGCCAGCCGACGGCCGTTCGGGAAGGCCGTCACCCCGGCCGGGCTGGCCAGGTTGATGCGCAGCAGGTCGGCCGGCGGCAGCGCGTTCGCCGGGCTGAGCCCGGCCAGCTGGCCGGTGACGAGCTTCACGAGGTCGGGCCGGTTGGCGGCGCCGCCCCCCGGGATGTTGCCCGCGTTGAAGACCGTCGGGTAGAGAACTGGCAGCAGCTTGGTGAACTCGGGGTCGAGGATGAAGTTGAAGAAGCCGTTGGCCCCGTCGTTCTTGGGGAGGGTCCTGTTGAACCGGTCCTTCATGTCCGTCGGGATCAGCACCTCGTTGACGAGCGGGATAGCCAGCCGGCTCACCTGGACCCAGCGGTCTGTGGTGATGGGGGTCAAGCCCGTGCTCGACGTGAGCCCCAGCCGGGTCACGCTCTCCGCCCGCTGGCGGGAGGTCGAGGCCCGCACGCCGATGACCGAGGTCTTGCTGTCGACCACCGTCGGGGTGATGTTGCCGCTCGTGATCGAGGCAATCGGCAGCTGCATGGCGATGGTGTGGACGTTCTTGCCGGCCAGGATGTCGACGCCGCCCGTGGCCGGCAACGGGATGAGGTGGTTGTTCTGGATGGGACGCAGCGCCCCGAGGTCGAAGATCGAGCCGGTGTCGGCGAAGAAGGGATCTTCTCGAGTGCCCGCGAACATCTTGACTCCGCCGTTGGTATTGACGGTCGGCTGGGCGATGTCTCGCTCGTATACGGTCCGGTTCTCTGCGAAGGCGGCGGCCTGGTTCGCCGGGCTTCCGGTGCCGACCGAGCGGACTCCGACGTTCACCGGAGGTACCGGCAAAGCGGTGCCGAAGCTTTCCGGCGGGCCGCCGTTGGTTATGCGCTCGACCGAGTACGTCTGGCGCTGGATGAGGTTGTAGTCGTTCGGCTCCGTGATCCGGCCGTCGTTGTACAAAAAGGAGCTCGGGTCCCGGAAGGTGGTGCGGAAGCGGAAGTTGAAGGTGATGTCGTCGGCCACGTCGCCGTTATTGTCGATGTGGATCGAGTACTGCACGTCGTCCCCGAAGCGGGCGAAGTTCGGCCCCCCATTGGGGTCCTCAAGGCCGATGAAGTCGGCGAGGATGTTCACCTTCGACGGGTCGGCCACATCCCGGAACGTGTACACGTCGGTGTTGTCGGCGGTCGGGTCCTGGCTGATCGCCGGGGCCTCTCGGTGGCTGGACGCCGACGCCGGCGAACTCCACACCCCCGCCATCGTTGACGATGCCAGCGCTGCCGCCAACATCAAACCTACCTTCTTGCTCGCCACGGCTACTCCCTTGTTGATCGGATACGGACGCACCGCGAGACGCCGAGGCGCTCGCGCTGGCACCGTACAGCAGAATCGGGACGAACTGTTAGTTCTCCGCCCAAAACTCTCGGAGGTGCAGGGTGGAGGCGTCCCGTCTCGGAACGCCTCGTCGACCTTGCGCCGCGGCATGGGCGGTGCCCCAGCAGAGCAGGACCTCGGCGTGGTCGATGTGGGAACCGCCGACCATGATGCCGTGCATCAACGTCAGCACCTTCCGGCCCGGCGCGCCCCGCCGACCCGGCCGGTCAACCGGACCAGGCTGTCGACCAGGCGTTCCAGCTCGAGGCGGACGACCATGGTGCCGACCAGAACCAGCCCGGCGTTGGCCACCAGGTTCGGGTCATCGGACCTCACCTCAACCCGGTCGAACGCGTGCGAACTCGGCTCACTGAAAGTGCCTCCTCTGCAGGCGACGGCTGACGACTTCGACACCGTCATCGTCCCTGCTCAGGAGGCCTGTCGGTTTGGGCCCTCTGGGTGATGACGGGGCACCCGGGCTGTAGGCGGGGTTCTGTTCACCGGCTGCTCTCGCTGGCCGGATCGGTGGTCATCCCTCTGTGCGGTCTACCCGGGGGTATCGGACGGGCCGTCCACCCCCTGCTCGACCTTGCTCCGGGTGGGGTTTGCCAAGCCGCCCCGGTCACCCGGGACGCTGGTGCGCTCTTACCGCACCGTTTCACCCTTGCCTGTGCCCGTTTGAGGCCATCGGCGGTCTGTTCTCTGTTGCACTTTCCTGCGAGTCACCTCGACTGGCTCTCGCCAGCACCCTGCCCTGTGGAGCCCCGACCTTCCTCGACACGGTCAAGCCGTGCCGCGACCACCCACCCGGGTGCACCGTCGGTCCCATGATGGCACGAGGTGCTCCCAGAGCGAACTGTCGGGAGTAGGGGTGCGCCAGGCGCACCGGTAGTCCCGACAGAACCGGGGGTCAGGCGACGTCCTGCTCGGGGTCGACGGCGCGGAGCAGCTCGGGGGCGACCAACGGGCGGGTGGTGCGCTCGACCAGTGACGGAGTGGGCAGCTCGCCCTCGGCGATCTCGATGTCGGCCAGCTTGCGGGCGGTGACCAGCACCCTCCCCTCGAGCGAGCCGATGGTGCTGTTGTAAGCCTCGACGGCCCGGTCGAGAGAGCGCCCGGTCTTGTCGAGGTGCTCGCCCAGGGTACCGAGGCGGCGGTGAAGCTCGCGACCCAGGTCGCAGACCTGGCGGGCGTGCTCGGCCACCGCCTCCTGGCGCCAGCCGTGGGCGATGGCCTGGAGCAGGCCGATCAGGGTGGTGGGCCCGGCCAGCAGAACCCGACGCTCGGCGGCGTGCTCGAACAGGCCGGCGTCGGATTCGGCGGCGCTCGAGAGGATGGCGTCGCCGGGCACGAACAGAACGACCAGGTCGGGGGTGGGATCAAAGGCCTGCTGGTAGTTCTTTCCGGCCAGAGCATCGACGTGGGCCCGCACCTGGCGGGCGTGGTCGGCCAGGTCGCGGCGTCGCGCCGGCTCGTCGACCGCCTCGGTCGCCTTCAGGAAGGCCTGGAGCGGCACCTTGGCGTCGACCACCACCGACTTGCCGCCGGCCAGGCGCACCACCAGATCGGGCCGCACGCCCGCACCATCCGGCCCGACGGCCCGCACCTGCTCGTCGAAATCGCAATGGCGCACCATGCCCGCCACCTCGACCACCCGGCGCAGCTGCAGCTCTCCCCAGCGGCCCCGAACAGCCGGGGCTCGCAGGGCGGTGACCAGGTTCGCCGTCTCGGCCCGCAGCTCGCGCTGGGCCGACGAAAGCGCCTCGACCTGGGCCAGCACCGCGGTGTCGGCCTCGGCTCGGGACACCTCGAGGCGCTGCATGCGCTCCTGCACCTGCTGGAGCACCTCGGCCACCGGGCTGATGAGCCCGGCGACGGCGGTGGCCCGGGCGTCGAGCTCGGCCGCCCCTTCGGCCCGCTGGCGCGAGAGGTGCTGCTCGGCCAGCTGGAGGAAGGACGTGCTGGAACGTTCCAGGGCGTTGGCCGACAGCGCGCCGAACCTCTCGGAGAGGCGGCTGTCGGCTGCGGCCTGCGCCTTTTCGAGCGCACGCACTCGCTCGCCGGCGGCGACCCGCTCGGCTTCCAGGAGGTCGGATGCCGCCGCCCGCTGGATGTCGAGCCGCTCGGCCGCGGCGGCACGCTCGGCGGCCAGCGCCGCCTCGGCCACCGCCAGGCGGGAGCGCAGCTGGGCCAGCGTGGCCGTGAGCGTGGCGATCCGAGCAGCGGCGTCGGCCGTCTGCCGCTCGGACCGGGCCGTGGCCGCGCCCTCGGCGGCGAGCGCCGCCTGGATGGCCGCCAGCTGCACCCGCAGACCAGCCGCATCGGCGGCCAGGGACTCGACCCGACCGGGCGACGGCAGCGCCCGGAGGTGGGCCGACTGCCAGGCGGCCAGCGCGGCGAGGGCCACGCAGGCGACGGCGAGCAGGGCGGCCAGGAGCACTCGGACAACGTTACGGACGGGTGGGACAGCGGTCGCGGATGCAGCTTTCGGTGTGGGACACTTCGGCCGGTCATGGCTGACGCCCCGCCACACCCCCGGCTGCCACCCGATCCCGACGGTGGCGAGTCCCCGACGTCCGGCGCTCGGCTGGAACCGCTCCCCGCGGAGGCGGCGGCCACACACTCCCCGATGTGGCCGGCTCCGACCGAACCCCGATGTCCGCCCTCTGAGGCGCCGCCGCCGCCGCTTGAGGCGCCGCCGCCGCCGCTTGAGGCGCCGCCGACGCCGCCGTTTGAGGCGCGGCCGCCGCCGTTTGGGCCGCCGCCGCCGCCGGCTCCAGGCCTGCGACCGGCGCCGCCAGCTCCAGGGCCGCCGCCGCCGTCGTCGATCGAGCCGGCGTTGCCGGGTCTGGCCGGGGGCGCGCCCTGGACGGCTCCTCCGGCTCTTCCGGGCCCGGCCGGCGGCGCGCCCTGGGCGGCTCCTTCGGCTCCGCCGATGGCCCCGCCCGGTCCGCCCGCGGTACCCGGCGCCCAGCCGCCCTGCGGCGCCAACCCCTGGGGGCAGCCGCCGGACGTTCCCCCGCTCAGACATAGGTCGGCAGGCAGTCCCTGGGTCGTCGCCCTCACGATCAGCCTGGCCGTGGTGGTCCTGGCGTTCGTCGGCGTCGCCCTGTGGGCCGCCGGCCGCCAGAGCAGCGGCCAGGGCACCATCGAGGTCCCCTCCCGTCTCGTTCCACTGCCGTCCACCAGCGCCCCGACCACGACGCTCCCGTCGACCGGCACCCAGCCCGCCGGCCCGTCCACCACCGCCCCCGGCTCCACCGGCGGGCCTACCACGGTGCTCGACACAGCGACGCCGAAGGTGCGGATGACCGACATCGACGGGCGGTTCGGGGTCACGGTGCCCCGCAGCTGGGTCAACGTGCCGGCGGACGAGCCCGACACGCTGCAGCTGCGCCTCTTCGAGCAGGCGGTCGACGGGACGGTCACCCCGTCGGACCACCTCTTCGTCGTGCGGTGGTTCCCCTCCAATGGCTGCGCCCTGGCCGACTGCGTCGCCGAGCACGTCAGCCGCTTGAAGAGCGTCAACCCGACGATCAGGATCACGTCCACCGCCGACACCGTGGCCGGAATTCCCGGGGCCCGCCTCGACGCCGACCTGGGCGCCCGCCTGAACGGGCAACGCCTCGTCGGCTGGGTGGTGGTCCAGGACGACCGCTACTGGGCGATGGAGCTGGTCGGCCCGCCAGCCGGCTTCGGGGACGTGCTGTCGGTAACCGATCCGGTGGTGGCGACGATGTCCTTCGGCTGATGGGCGCCGCCCTGCCGAAGGTCGTGCTCGAGCTCATCGCCGCCCTGGCCGACCCGGGCCGGCCGGCGGTCGAACGGCTGCGGGCGGCCGAAGGCCTGCGCCAGACGCTCGACGGGTGGCTCCCGAGCCTGGCCGAGGCGGCCCGGGCCGAGGAGGGTCAGAGCTGGGCCACGATCGGCTCGGCGCTGCACATCTCCCGGCAGGCGGCCCAGCAGCGCTTCGGCGGCCCGGGGCGCAAGCGGGCGGCCGAGAAGTGGAACGCCGGGTCGTGGAACACCGACCCCGGCCACGGAAGCAGCGTCAGCGACCGGGGTGCGGGGTAGTTTCCTCAACCATGCCTCGGCCCATCTGGTCTGGAGCGGTCAGCTTCGGCCTCGTCAACGTGCCCGTGAAGCTCACCACCGCGCAGTCCCCGAAGGACGTGCGCTTCAACCAGCTCGACAGCAAGGACGGCACCAGGATCTCCACCAAGCGGGTGCGGCCCGACTCCGGCGAGGAGGTGCCCTACGAGCGGCTCGTCAAGGGCTACGAGATCTCGCCCAACCGCTACGTGGTCATCGACCCGGCCGAGCTCGACGGGCTCGACCCCAAGGCCAGCCGAACCATCGACATCGAGGAGTTCGTCTCGCTGTCGCAGATCGACCCCCTGTACTTCGAGAAGGGCTACTACCTGCTTCCCGACAGGGGGGCCGAGAAGGCCTACGTGCTGCTGGCCAAGGCGATGGAGGAGACGGGGCGGGTGGCGATCGCCCGCTTCGTCATGCGCACCAAGCAGTACCTGGCGGCCATCCGGGCCAAGGACGGGGCGCTGGTGCTATCCACCATGCTCTACGCCGATGAGGTCACCACCCCCGGCCAGCTCGACCTGCCCGACCTCGAGGCGGTGGCGCCGTCCGAGCGCGAGGTGAAGATGGCCGAGCAGCTGATCGAGAGCCTCTCCACCGACTTCGACCCGGCCCGCTACAAAGACGAGCACCGGGAGAAGGTGCTGGCGCTCATCGAGGCCAAATCGCAGGGCCAGGAGATCTTCACCTCGACCACCGCCGAGGAGCCGACGAAGGTGGTCGACCTGATGGCCGCCCTCGAGGCCAGCCTGGCGGCGGCCAAGCAGTCACGGGCCGAAGCCAAGTCGGCCTGAGGCGGCGGAGTGGCCGCCCGCCGCCAGGCCGTGACCGCCCACGGGCGCGAGCTGTCGCTCAGCAACCTGGACAAGGTGCTCTACCCGGATTCGGGTTTCACCAAGGGCGACCTCATCGACTACTACGAGGCCATCGGCGAGGTGATCGTGCCTCACCTGCGAGGCCGTCCCACCACCCTGGTGCGCTGCCCGGACGGCGTTGACGGCCAGCGCTTCTTCGAGAAGATGTGCCCCAAGCACCGGCCCGAGTGGCTGCCGACGGTCGACCTGTGGGCCCCGGGGCCCAAGCGAACGGTGCGCTACTGCCGCATCGACGAGCCGGCGGCTGTGGTGTGGACGGCCCAGCTGGGCGCCATCGAGCTGCACCCCGGCCTGCAGCGCGACGACGACCGGGAGACCCCGACCCACCTGGTGGTCGACCTCGACCCCGGTGAGCCCGCCGGCCTGATCGAGTGCGCCCGGGTGGCGCAGCTGGTGCGTGACCGCCTGGCCCGGGCCGGCCTCTCCTGCTCGCCGAAGGTGAGCGGCTCGAAGGGCATCCAGGTGCTGGCCCCGCTGGCGCCGCCGTGTGACTTCGAGCAGCTGCGCCAGGTGGCGCTCGCCCTGGCCGAGGGTCTGGCCGGCGAGCACCCGGACCTCATCGTCACGAACATGCGCAAGGACCTGAGGCCCGGCAAGGTGCTGATCGACTGGAGCCAGAACAGCCCGTTCAAGACCACCGTCGCCACGTGGTCTCTGAGGGCCCGGGCCCACCCGTGGGCCAGCGTGCCCGTCACATGGGACGAGCTGGCTGCGGCGCTGGCAGCCGACGACCCGGAGCGGCTGCGCTTCGAGGCCCCGCAGGCCCTGGAGCGGGCCGGCCACGGCGACCCCATGGCCGAGGCCTTCGCCCATCCGGGTCCCCTCCCCACGATCGAGGCGCTGGAATAAAGCGCCGCCGCCGACGCCGCCATTCTCGACGCACTGGCCCTCCTGCCGCCTTGGAGCGGGACGAGGCTTCAGGCCGCGTGATCGGGTAGCGGCGTGGTGCCACCGCCCCGGCCCGGTGGGGCGGGGTCGAGGCCCCAGGCCGCCAGGGTGGTGTCGACCTCGGCCAGCACGGCGGGGGCGAGGCGGCCGAGCAGCGCGGCGTAGCCCGCCCACAGCGGCTCGACCTGGCGCAGGACCAGGCGGGCGAACATGCCGTCGTCCGCCCACGCCGCCACGTCGGGCGGGGGCAGAAAGCTCGTCCGCTCGACACCGGCCATCGCTGCTGCCTGCAGACCGGCCCAACCTCTGGCCTGGGCCAGGGCGCGGCCGATGACCGCCAGATCGCCGACCGGGTCGACCTCGGCCGACGGGCGCAGGAGCTGAGCACCCGGGTGGAGGGCGGCGACGTCCTCCCAGCCGAGTGGCACCCGGCGGCGGTGACGGGCCCGGGCGGCCACCGCCGCAAGCCACAGCGACGCCCACAGCTCGACCGCGGAAACCGGGCAGGGGGGAGTGGACAGGCCCAGGAGGCGGCGCAGGCCGTCGGGGAGGGGACCGGTGGGCCCGCCGCCGGCGCCGCCGTCGTCGCAGACGTGGATCTGCGGCCCGGGGTCGCCATCGCCCAGCAGGGCCAGCGCCACCGGCCCGCCCCGGCCCACCAGGTGCAGGGTGCGGACCCGCCGCCGCTCAGGGTGCACGCGCAGCGGCGGGCCGTTGCGGCGCAGCGTGCGCCAGTCGACGCCGCCGGTGGCCGACGCAGGCACTGTCCACCCGTCGACCACGATCCCGACCGCCACCCATTCGGGCCTGGCCCGCTGGTGGCACAGGATCTGGAGGCCAGCATCGGTGTCGCCCAACGGCCGGGCCTCGAGGTCAAACCCGAGATCGTCGACCCGCCAGGGATCGCCCCAGGGCAGGGCCAGGAGGAACGGCGGGTCGGGCCAGCCGGGGCGGGCCGGCAGCCGGAGGAGGCTGCAGGCCACGTCGGCCAGGGCGGCGGCATCGAGGTGGGGCAGGTCGAGCTTGGTCACGACGGCCTCCTTGTTCGGAAGGGGAGGAGGCCGGGGCCCCGAGCCGAACCATCGAGGTCGGTGCTGAAAACCTACGAGAGGTGTCGCGCGGCGTCAAGGGGCGCCTGCGCCCGCGTCGATCAGAAGTGCAGCTCCGACAGGGCCGGGATCCAGGCCCTCGAACGCTCGACGGCCTCCCGCCAGCGGTCACGGTCGGCGTAGCTGGGCCGCGGGTGCACCACCTGGGCGGGCTCCCACAGCTGGGCCAGCTCGTCGACCTCGGACCACACGCCGGTGGCCAGCCCAGCCAGGTGGGCGGCGCCGAGGGTGGTGGCCTCCCGTTCCGGCGACACCTCCACCGGCCGGCCCACGCTGTCGGCCAGCGCCTGCAGGAACACCCCGTTGGCCGTCATCCCACCGTCGACCCGCAGGGCGGCGACGGTGGTGCCGGCGTCCTTCTCGGCCGCCTCGAGCAGGTCGGCGCCCCGGTGGGCGACGCCTTCCAGCACGGCCCGCACGATCTCGGCCCGGCCGCTGCCCCGGGTCAGCCCGAACAGCGAACCCCGGGCCCCGAAGTCCCACTGCGGGGTGCCCAGGCCGAGGAGGGCCGGTACGAAGAAGACCTCGCCGGCGGTGGCCACCGACGCGGCCACGGCCTCGGTCTCGGCTGCCGAGGCCACGATCCCGAGGTCGTCGCGCAGCCACTCGATGCAGCTGCCGGCCGACAGCATCACCGCCTCGACGCCCCAGACCGGCTCGCCCTTGAGCTGGCGGGCGATGATCGGGAACGACCCGCCCTCACCCCGGTGGCTGAACGCCGGCCGGGCACCGGTGACGCAGTCGAGCATCCCGCCCGTGCCGAAGGTGGCCTTGGCCTGGCCGGGGTGCACGCAGGCCTGGCCGATCAGCGACGCCTGCTGGTCGCCGGCGATCCCGGCCAGCACCGGCGCGCCGGGCAGGGCGGCGCACTCGCCCACCTGGCCCGAGGAGTCGACGATGCGGGGCAGGCAAGACGCCGGGATGTGCAGCGCCTCCAGCACCTCGGGGTCCCAGGCGGCGGCGTCCTGGCGGGTCAGTCCCGTGACCGCTGCGTTGGTGGCGTCGGTGACGTGCAGGCGGCCGCCGGAGAGGGTCCAGGCCACCCAGGTGTCGATGGTGCCGAAGCACAAGTCCCGGGAGCGGTCCGGGTCGGCCTGATCGAGCAGGTTCGCCAGCTTGGTGACACTGGCGTTGGGGGCGAGGCGCAGGCCCCGGCCCTGCATCTCCAGGCATGTCCCGATCGTGCGCAGGTCCTGCCAGCCGAGCGCCGGCGCCACCGGCTTGCCGGTGGCCCGGTCCCACACAACGGTGGTGGCCCGCTGGTTGGCGATGGCCACGCACGCCACCGGCGCCGGTGCCGCGGCCAGCGCCTCGTTCGCCACCTCGAGGGCGGCGGCGGCCAGCACGGCGGCGTCCAGCTCGACCAGGCCGGGGAACGGCGTGGCCGGCAGCACCTCGCGGTGGGCGAGCGGGCCGACCACGTTCCGGTTCACCACCGCGGCGCGCACGCCGCTGGTCCCGACATCGACCACCAGGGTGCCGGTGGCCATCTCTGCGCTCATGGTGTCTCCTCGGGTTGGGTGGGGGGCCGGCTGAAGAAGGCGCCCAGGACGCCGATGCCGATCAGGATCGGGGCGATGGTGAGCAGCGTGGCCACCAGGGGCGCCAGCCGGGAGGATGACGCGGCGGCCCGGACCACGCTGGCCAGGGCCAGGGCCGCCCAGGCTGCGGCGGTGGCGGCGGCGGCGTGCAGGAGCGGCGAGTCCGGCCGCCGCCGGCCGACGAGCACCCCGGCGGCCGCCGGGGCGACGGCCAGGGCCAGGAGGGCGGCGACGAGCCACAGGTTCGACCGGGCCCCAATGTCGTCGCCTCGTAGAGCGTTGACCACGAGGGCGGGCGGGACGGTCAGAGCGAGCTGCAGCGCCGTCCCCGATGCGACGACCCTGGCGTCTAGGGGGGAGGCCACGCCACCAGCTCGTGGGGAGAGGCCAGGCCGAGGCCGCCGGGGTTGAGGGTGCCGTTCGGGTCGAGGGCCGACTTCAACGCAGCCAGGACGTCGAAGCCGGCGCCGAGCGCCTGGCGCATGAGGTGCGAGCGCAGCAGGCCGATGCCATGGTGGTGCGAGACGGCTCCGCCTCCTTCCAGCGTGGCCCCCTCGATGGCCGCCCACGCCGAGGCATAGAACGATTCCGCTCGCTCCTCGGGGGGGAAGCCGGCGAACGTGAAGTACAGGCAGGCGCCGTCCAGGTAGGCGTGGCTCTGGTGGCACGAGATCAGAGCGGCGTCGGGCAGGGCCGAGAAGCGGGCGACGGCCGAGGTGTGGATGGCGGCCAGTGCCGACCAGCGGGCGGCGATCTCGCAGGTGTCCACCACCACGCCGGCCCGCACGGCCTGGCCCAGGGCCGAGACGTCGTTGCGGTGCTCCAGCCACCGGCCGACCTCCCCGACGTCGCCCGCAGCACCGAGGGCGCCTGCCTCCTCGGCCACCACCGCCATCGACGCGTCGATGGCGCCGCCGTCGCCCTCGTCCAGGACCAGCAGCACCGAGCGCTCGCCGTTGCCGCCGAAGCGGGCTCCCTCGCTGGCGTCGTACAGGCGGAGCACGGCCGGTGTGGCGCCCCGTCGCAGCACCCGGCGGCAGGTCTCAAGGCCGTCGGCGAAGGTGGCGAAGCTCCAGGCCGACCTCCGCTCCTCGGACGGCAGGGGCCACGCCCGCAGCGTCACCTCGGTGACCACGCCGAGCGTCCCCTCACTGCCGAGGAAGACCTGGTTGAGGTCGGGGCCGACGGCGCTGCGGGGGGCCCGCCCGCCGGTGGTGATCACCCGGCCGTCGGCCAGCACCACCTCGAGGCCCTGGACCATGTCCTCGATTTTGCCGTAGCGGTTGGAGTACTGGCCGGCGCCCCGGCACGCCACCCAGCCGCCGACGCTGGCCAGCGCCATGGACTGGGGCCAGTGCCCGGCCGTCATGGCGTGATCGGCCCGCAGCGTCTCCTCGAAGGCCAGGCCGTTGGTGCCGGCCCGCACCCCTACCAGCCCGTCGTGCGCCGACGCCCACGTCAGGCCGGCCAGGCGCCGCAGGTCCAGGGCCACGCCGCCGGCTTTCGGCACGCTGCCCCCGCACACCCCGCTGCGGCCGCCGGCCGGCGTCACCGGAACACCTGCTGCGTCACAGATGGCCAGCACCGACGCGACCTGGGCCGTGGTGGCGGGCCGGGCCACCACGGCGGGGAGCGCCGGCACCTGCCCGTGAAGGGCCCAGTGCAGGGCCAGCGGCCACCAGTCACGGCCGGCTTCGACCGCCGCCGGCTCGGTCCGGTCGAGCGGGCAGGCGGCGGCCAGGCGGCCGAGCACGTCCTCGGGCAGGGGGCGCGGCGTGCCGCCCCGAAGGTGGGCCCGGCCACCGGCCGGCGCCTCGGCGGCGACGGGCAACGGCAGCGGCGGCCAGTCCTCGGCCCCGTTCACCGTGTCTGCCATGCAACTGTCGGGAGTAGGGCGGCGCTGCGGGACAGGAACTCCCGACGGTTCCCGCTGCGCCGGATCATCGGGCGGGGAGGAAGGTTGTGGGCAGGCCCGGCTCGTCGCGCTCGTGCTCGACCGAGGCCCGGTAGCACCGGGCCTGGCGGGCGGTCTCGGCGGCGTCCCAACCGAGCTCGGCGGCGAGCAGGCCGGCCACGTCGTCGGCGGCCGCCGCCGACGCGTCGCGAGCCTGCAGCCGCAGGCGGGTGCGCCGGGCCAGCACGTCGTCGACCGTGGTGGCCATCTCATGACGGGCGGCGTGGACCACCTCGGCCCTCAGGTCGGCCATCCCGGCCACCACCGGCCGGCCGAGCGACGGGTCAGTCGCCACCAGAGCCGCCACCACACGCGCCTCGGTGCCGTAGCGGGCGGCCAGGTGGCCGGCCACCTCGGCGGGCAGCCCGAGTCGGGACTGCGCCTCCTGGTCGAGGCCCGGCGCCCCCCGCAGGGCCAGGCGCCTGGTGGGACAGCGGCGCGGCCCAACGCCCAGCCGGGCCACCACCTCGTCGACGGTGTCCTGCGCCATCTTGCGGTAGGTGGTGAGCTTGCCCCCGCCGATGGTCACGACGCCGCTCGCCGACGTCGAGACCCGGTGGCGGCGCGACAGGTCCCTGGTCCGCTCGCCCAGACCGTTGCCGACGAGCAGAGGGCGAAGCCCGGCCCACGTGCCGACCACGTCGTCGGTCGTGACCGGCCGGACCACCCAGCGGTTGACGGCGTCGAGGATGTAGGCCACGTCCCGGGCGGTGCACTGGGGATCGTCGAGCGGCCCGTCGTAGCCGGTGTCGGTGGTGCCGAGGTAGGTGAGGGCGCCGGCTGTGATCCCGTTGCGCCACGGCACGATGAATACCGACCTGCCGTCGCTGGCGGTGACGATCGCCGCCACGTCGCACGGCAGGGCCGTCGCCGGCACGGTCACGTGGATCCCCTTCGCCGGCCGGATGGTGCGGGATGGTCGCCCGCCGTCCAGGGTGTGCAGCCGGTCGGCCCAGACGCCGGTGGCGTTCACGACGCACCGGGCACCCACGGTGAGCCCGTCGCAGCCGTCGCCGGCCAGGGTGGCGCCGTCGACCTTTCCCGAAGCATCCCGGGTGAACCCGGTGACCTCGGCGTGGTTCACCACGCAGGCGCCGTGGTCGATCGCCGCCGTGCGGGCCAGGGTGAGCGTCAGGCGGGCATCGTCGGTCTGGGCGTCGTAGTAGACAAAGGCGTCGACCAGGGAGTCGGTGCGCAGGGTGGGGAGGTGGCCGACGGCCTCGGCCGCCGATACTCGCTGGTGCAGCCGCCCCACCCGCCAGCCGCCGGTCAGGTCGTACAGCCACAGGGCCGAGCTCATGGCCTTGGCAAAGGCGCTGGCGCCAACGCCGCCCGTGGCGAACACCGGGATCAGAAAGGGGATGACGCTCACCAGGTGGGGGGCGTTGCGCAGCAGCCGCTGGCGCTCGCGCAGATTCTCATAGACCAGGCCGAGCTCCTTCTGCTGCAGGTAGCGCAGGCCGCCGTGGATCAGCTTGGACGACTTCGACGACGTGCCGGAGGCCAGGTCGTCCTTGTCGACCAGCGCCACGGACAGGCCGCGGGCGGCGGCGTCGAGAGCCACGCCGCAGCCGGTAGCCCCGCCCCCGACCACCAGCACGTCGAAGCGGTCGCGGCCGATGCGCTCCAGGCCGGCGGCCCGCACGAAGCTGGTCACAACACGGCCAGGCTAGGCGGGGCCCGTCTGGACCAGGCCGGCGGCCAGCGACTAAGACCGAAGGTCCAATGAGACCAGAGCCATGACGTGGCTTAGCGTCGCCGGCTGATGGCCGACCTGGAGGAGCTCGGCGGATGGGTCGCCGTGCTGACCAAGCTGACGGCCGGTCGCCACCTGTCGGCCGAGGAGGCCGGCGCGGCCATGGCCGACATCTTCGCCAACAGCGCATCGGACGCTCAGACCGCCGCCTTCATCGTGGCGCTGCGGATGAAGGGGGAAACGGTCGAGGAGCTGACCGGCCTGGTCCAGGCCATGCTCGACGTCGCCGAACCGGTACCCCTGGACGAAGGCCTGCGGGCCCGGCTCGTCGACACATGCGGCACCGGAGGCGACCGCAGCGGCACGATCAACGTGTCGACCATCGCCGCCTTTGTCGTGGCCGGGGCCGGGGTGCCGGTGGCCAAGCACGGCAACCGGGCCGCGTCCTCCCGGGCCGGCTCCGCCGATGTGCTCGAAGCGCTCGGGGTGCGCATCGACCTCGGGCCTGACGGGGTGGCCCGCTGCCTGGTCGAGGCGAACATCGGCTTCTGCTTCGCCCCCCGCTTCCACCCGGCCATGCGCCACACCGGCCCGGTGCGGCGGGAGCTCGGCGTCACCACCGTCCTCAACTTCCTGGGGCCGCTGGCCAACCCGACCCGCCCCCGCCACCAGGTGGTGGGCGTGTCCGACGGGCGCATGGCGTCGCGCATGGCCGGGGTGCTGGCGGCCAACGGCGCCGCCCGGGCGCTGGTGGTGCACGGCAGCGACGGGCTGGACGAGCTCACCACCACCGGCCCCTCCACCGTGGTGTGGCAGGAGGGCGGGGCGGCCCGGACGCTGACGGTGGACCCGGTCGCCCTCGCCTTCGCCCCCGCCACCCGGGACCAGCTGTCGGGCGGTGACGCCACCGCCAACGCCGCCTCCCTGCGCGCCGTTCTCCGCGGTGACCGGGGCGCCCACCGCGACATCGCCGTGCTCAACGCCGCCGCCGGCCTGGTGGCCGCCGGCGCCGCCGCCTCCCTCGAGGACGGGGTGCTGCAGGCGGCCCGCTCGATCGACGACGGCGCCGCCGCTCACGCCCTGGAGCGCCTCATCGTCACCTCGAACAGCACCACCTGACTTCGCCCAGAACGGGCGATTCCGAGCTGGGTGACAGGGTCCGCTGGCTGGTCGAGGCGGTGAACCCCCGCCCCTCCAGGGCCCCGGTGACGGGGCGCCTCCCGCTCAGGGCTGGGGGCGGCGGAGCGGCGCGGGAGCCGGGCGGGCGACGGGCCGGGCCGGCGGGAGCCAGGCGCCCTCGCCCAGGGCACGGGCCTCGCCCAGCGCCTCGGCCTCGATGGCGTGGACCTCGGCGACGGCCTCCTCCAAGTGGCGGACCCGGTCGGCCAAGGGGACGGGCCGCCCGTCCACCCCCGAGGAGACCTGTCCGGCCAGGATCGTGATGCGCATCGCCACCTGCTCGAGCTCGGCCACCGAGCGCTCGAGGTCGAAGAAGCGGCGGACGCGCTGCGACGTGGCCAGGTGGCGGCAGACGGCAACCTGGTCGTCCAGGGCGCAGGCCTGGCGTTCGACGTCGGCGGCCAGATCACCGATGCCGACCCCGCCGGCACCGGCCGCCGCCCGGGCCGACCGGGCCAGGGCGGCGATCCGCTGCAGCCGACGGTGCAGCCGGGGGCCGAAGCCGATCGACCAGTGCCAGAGGTTGGGGACCTGGGTCGGCACCTGAGGCGACACCCGGTTGGCCCGCTTGACCGAGCGGGTGCCGACGAGCACCAGCGTGAGCGCCACGACGATCGGAAGCACCACGAACAACGTGAACAGCACGAGGATGAGCAGCCCCATGTCGACGATCCTAGGTAGAGCCTCGGCTTAGGAAGGCTCACGGCCCGGTAGCGTTCTGAGGGTGCAGACGGCCTTCGTCCTGATCGAAGCTGAGCTCGACCGGGTGGCCGAGCTCGCCGGTGAGCTGGCGGCGCTGGACGGGGTGGCCGAGGCGTACTCGGTGGCCGGCGATGCCGACCTGGTCGCCGTGGTGCGGGTGCGCCACATGGACGACCTCGCCGAGGTAGTGACCGGCCGGATCGGAGCCCTCGCCGGCATCCTCGGCACCCGCACGATGGTGGCCTTCAAGGCCTACAGCCAGGCCGACGTCGCCGCCATGTGGGACCTGGGCACCGATTAGCGATGACCCGGCTCGCCCACGACCACCGGCTCTCGACCCTCGCCGCCGAGGCGGTCGCCGCCGCCGAGCACCTGCAGGAGTGACTGACACCGCCCTTCAGTGTCGCCTGGACTGGCAGGGCGACCGGTGTGAGATCGCCCTACCCTTGCGGCATGAGTTTCCCCCGGATCACGGTCGATCCAGCAGTCATGGGAGGGCTGCCGTGCATCCGGGGTCTCCGGGTCCCCGTCGCCACGGTCGTCACCATGGTCGCTGATGGGATATCAACCCAGGAGATCATCATCGACCTTCCCTACCTCGAGGAAGGCGACATCAGCGAGGCACTGCGCTTCGCCGCTGAGGCGGTGCGCGAGCGAACGCTTCCGCTCACCCGTCCTGCGTGAGGTTTCTGATCGACCAGAACCTGTCGCCCCGGCTTGCCGTGCTGCTGGGTGCACAAGGGCACGACGCGCTGCACACCATGGACCTCGGGCTGGAGACGGCGCTCGACGAGATCGTCCTGAGCCGGGCGCCTGACGACGGTCGGATCGTCGTGTCAGCGGACTCCGACTTCGGCACCATCCTCGCCGCGACCGGAGCAGCGGCACCTCGGTCGTCTACGTCCGCCGGACTGACGGACGTCGCGTCGACCAGATCGCACACCCGGTGCTCAGCAGCATCGGGCAGATCGAGGCGGCGCTCGTCGAGGGCAGTCTGGTCGTGCTCGGTGACGGCACCATCCGGATCCGCAGCCTGCCGATCCTCTGACTGACCGCCACAGGCGCTCGTCGTCCTCTCGGCGGCCGGCTCGTCGGTGGCGCTCATCGTGTGCGCACGAGCGCCGCCCTGGACCTGCCGTTCCGGTCGCACAAGTGCATCCCCGACCGGCTGGCCGAGGCCCGGAAGGCGACCCTGAGGCTGACGCTGCTAGCTCACCGCACCCACCTCGGTGATGGCGTCGGCCCCGCCGGCCGACCCGCCGGTGGTCTCGAGGTCGAAGACGACGAACGTCACGAGCTGCAACGGCACTGACAGTCGTCGACCTTCCCGGGCCGGCGCGCAGGCCCACGCCCCGGCACACCCCCGGCGGTCATCGGCCAAGACCCTAGCGAACACACGTTCGCTCCGCCCGGGGTCATACGCTCCGGGCGTGGCCGCCCGTTACCGCTGCACCGCATGCGGCAACCTGACGCGCTTCGACGTCACGTCCACCCGCCGGACAAAGGCGTACCACCACTACACCGTCGGGGGCGATCTCAGGGTCGAGGCCGAGGACGTGCTGTCCGAGCGGGTCGAGGAGATCGCCTGCCGCTGGTGCGGGCACGGTGCCGCGGTTGAGGTCCTGAAGGGGTGAGCGGGGACGGTCCGGACCTCACCGGGCCCGAGGCCGAAGAGCTGCTGCGCCCCGCCGCCGAGCTGGCCATCGAGCTGGCCCAGGCCGGGGCCCGCCTCCAGCCCCCGCTCGAGGTGCCGCGGGGCATGAAACCCCTGCTCGGCCATGCCAAGCTGACCCGGGCGGCTCTGGCCACCGCCCGCCGGGCGATCGAGTCCGACTCCGGGTTCCGGGCCCGGGTGGCGACGACGGTCAACCTGCCAGGCGTGGCGGTCACCCTTGGCCGGGCGTCGGTGCTGTGGCTCGACCGGCCCGAAGGCTGGCAGCACGAGCTGCGGGCCCTGGTCGACGACGCTCGGGTGGCGGCGGCGGCCGAGGCGGGGCAGGCCGAGGAGCGCAGCGCCCAGCGCCGCCTGCGCCACGCCGAGGAGGCCCGTGACCGGGCGGAGCGGACCGCCGAGGAGGCGCGCCGCGCCGCCGACGCCGCCCGGATCGAGGTCCAGGAGGAGCGTCGGCTTCGGCGGGCCGCTGAGGAGGCCAAGGACCAGCGGGAGCGTCACGTCACCTCGCTCGAGGAGCAGCTGCGGGCCGCCGCCCGAAGGGCCGACACGGCCGCCGTCAAGGTCGCCGAGCAGGCCGGGGCCAGCGCTACCAGCACCGCCGCCCTCGCCGCCTCCGACGCCGAGCGGCGCGAGCTGCACGGCGAGCTGACAGTCCTGCGGGCCGCCCTGGCCGAACGGCTGTCATCGGAGCAGGTGCCGTCGGCCGAGGCGGCGCCGGCCGCCGACCTGGCCGCCCTCGGCGGCGCGGTGGCCGCCGCATCATCGGCGGCCGTCGCCCTCGGTGCCGCCCTCGGTCGGGCGGCGGCGGCGCTGGAGCCCGCACCTCCCGCTCTGGGGGGCCGCTCGGGCCCTCCCGCTCTGGGGGGCCGCTCGGGCCCCGCACCTCCCGCTCTGGGGGGCCGCTCGGGCCCTGGCCCTCCCGCTCTGGGGGGCCGCTCGGGTCCTGGCCCTCCCGCTCCGGGGGGTGGGGGTGAAGCCGCCGACGGAGCGGCGCCCGGCTCAGGTGACGCCGTCGACCCGCTGCCGCGGCCCGCCACCCAGCCCCGTTGGGCCCGGTCCAAGCGGCGGGGCGCCCGGCGGCGCCCTGTCCGGCTGCCGCCCTTCGTTCTCGACGACTCGCCGGCCGCCGCCGAGCATCTGGTCAGCCTGCCCGGCGTCGCCGTGCTCGTCGACGGCTACAACGTCACGCTCTCGGCCTGGCCCGAGCTGCCGCTGGCCGAGCAGCGCCTACGGCTGGTCGACGCCCTGGCCGAGCTGGCCGCCCGGACCGGCGCCCGTCCCGAGGTCGTCTTCGACGGCAACGAGGTGGTGGCTGACCCGGGTGCCGGAACGCGGGGCCGGCCCCTGGTGAAGGTCTCCTTCACCGCGCAGGACGTCGAGGCCGACGACGTCATCATCGCCCGCGCCTGGGCCCTGGCCCTTCCGGTGGTGGTGGCCTCGGACGACAAGCGGGTCCGTGACGGCGCCCGAGCTGCCGGCGCCAACGTGCTCGGCATCGCCCAGCTCCTGGGCGCCCTCCGGCGCCGTCCGCTCTGAGAGGCCGCCGCGCAGGCCCGGGCCTGACGCTGTCACGGCCGTCACCGAGACTCGGGACGTGACATCGACCTCCTTCACGATCTCCTGCGGCGACTGCACCATGCGGGCCACGACGGCGTGCGACGACTGCGTCGTCACCTTTCTGTGCGAGCGCCAGCCCGATGACGCCGTCACCATCGACCTGGCCGAGGAGCGGGCGGTGCGCCTGCTGGCCGACGCCGGGCTGGTCCCGCGACTGCGGCACCGGGCGGGCGGGCGAGTCGGCTGACGTGCCGGCAGGCACGGGTGCCGATCTGCGCCGCACAAACGTTCCACCAGTCAGCGCGTTCGCACTGGTACGGTTCCCCGGACCGCCACGGCCAGGAGCCAGAAGCGTTGCACCAGCTGCACCTCGTCGGATTCACCGCTGATCACGACGGCCTCATCTTCAGCACCAAGCGCGACGCGACGTCTGGCGCGTACGTCGTCACCATCGACGATGCGCTCTTCTCCGCCCTCGAGGAAGCGCGGCGGGCGGCGATGTTCGAGCCTGACGACGCCTCTTCCCAGGCCACGGCCGACCGGGTCAAGGCCCTGCGGGCGACGCAGCGCAGCAGCCTCTCCGTCCGGGACATCCAGTCCCGGCTCCGGACTGGCGTGACGCTTGCCGACATCGCCAGGGAGGCCGGGGTCGACGAGGACTGGGTGGCACGCTTCGCGCCGCCGGTGCTGGCCGAGCAGGCCGCGGTGGTCGAACGGGCCCTGCCCCTGACGTTCTCAACGACGCGCAAGGGGCCCTCCAGTCGTTCGCTGGGCGACGCCGTGCGCTGGAACCTGATCGATCGGCGGATCGACGCCGAGGCCGGGCCCGGGGCCGAGGGCTGGTCGGCGTTCCAGCTCGAGCCGGGCCAGTGGGCGGTGCGGTTCAGCTACGCCTCCCGGGGCCGCCAGCAGGTGGCCGAGTGGGAGGTGGACTTCGATGCCGCTGAGCTGGTGGCCCGCAACCGCCTGGCCAGCGAGCTCGGCCACGTGGAGGCGGGCGCCCGCCGCCGCCAGGTCGAGTCGGCGTCGCCATCGCCGGCGAGCCCAGCCCCGCCGGCCAGGAAGCCAACCACAGGTCCGCCGGCGAAGAAGGCGACCACGGGGACGCCGGCCAAAAAGGCGACAACGGGGACGCCGGCCAAAAAGGCGACCACTGGGAAGCCGGCGAGAAAGGCGACGACGGGGACGCCGGCCAGGAAGGCAGCTCCGGCCCTGCCGGCGAAGAAGGCGACGACGGGCCGGCAGGGCCGGCCGGCCCGCACCGAGACCGCACGCGCCCAGGCTGCGACGGCCACCAGCTCCAAGGCTGCTGCCGCCCGGGCCAAGTCGGGCCCCTCCCCCCGGCCGGCCAAGGGCTCATCGGCCTCCAAGCGCAGCGGGGCCGTCTCTGCGGCCGAGTCCCGGCGTCGCTCGGCGCCGGCGCCGGCGCCGGCGTCGGCGTCCGGCCCGGCCAGGCGCTCGGGGGACGCCTCGCGGTCGGGGGCTGACGCCGCCGTCACCGAGCGGCAGCAACAGCCGCCGCTGGCGGGCGACGACGCCCGCTTCCCGGCACCGCGACCAGCCGCTGCCCGTCGGGCTGCCACCGGTCCGCCGGCGGCTCCCTCACCGGCTCGCCCGGCGTCCGCCGGTTCCGCCCGACCGGTCGTCCGTGCATCCGCCGGTTCCGGCCGCCCGGCCGCCCGGCCGCCCGAGCCGCCGCCCGCCTCGCCCCAGTCCCCGGCCGGTAGGAGGAGGATCGGCACCCAGCCGTCGCCACGCCCGACCCAGTCGCCGCCGAGCCAGCGGACCGCTCGGCCGACGACCGCCCCCAGCACCCCGGCCGAGCCGTTGGTCCGTCGGGTGGCGCCGCCCGAGCGGCAGTCGTCGCCGCGCCGGGTCACCGCTGATGCCAAACCGATGCCCGTCGCTTTGGCTCCAGCGCCCACCCCAGCGCCCACGCCACCGTCCACGCCCGCACCCGGCCCGGCCCCAACGCCCACCCCGGTGCCGTCAGGCCAGGGCCGCCCCACGATGCCGCCCCGCTCCACTGTGCGCCGCCTCCCGTCCCCCTCGTCGGTCGCAGCCGCTGGCGCCGCCGAGCCTGTCAACCCCGTCCCCCGTCCCGAACCCGCACCCGAACCCGCACCCGAACCACCCACCACCGTCCCCGAGACCCAGGCCCAGCCGAGTCCGCCCCCCCCTGTGCCTGCCAACGTGCGGCCGGTAGGTGGCGGCGACGGAAGGCCGACCATCCTGATCATCGACGCCGAGCGGGCTTCGGACCGCCGGCGGTCGTAGCCGATGGCGCGCCACGATGGCGCCCCACCGGCTCCTCACAGAACGAGATGCCCATGCACGTCATCGTCGACGGCTCCAACCTGGCCACCGAGGGTCGCACCCTCCCGAGCCTTCAGCAGCTGATAGAGGGGGTACTCGACTTTCGAGGCGAGAACCCCGACGCCGAGGTCGTCGTCGTCGTCGATGCCACCTTCGGGCATCGCATCGATGACGCCGAGCGGGCCCTGTTCGAAGACGCCATAGTCCACCAGGAGATCGTCTCGCCGCCGGCCGGGGCCATCGGTCGCGGCGACGCCTTTGTCCTGCGCATAGCCGAGAAGGTCGGCGCCACGGTGCTGTCGAACGACTCGTTCCAGGAGTTCCACGCCGAGCACGACTGGCTCTTCGACCAGGGTCGCCTGATCGGCGGCAAGCCCGTGCCGGGCGTGGGCTGGATCTTCACGCCCCGCACCCCCGTCCGGGGGCCCCGCTCCCGGGAGGTGACCCAGGAGGCGAAGCGCAAGCAGCGCAAGTCGACCGTGGTCACGAGCGACGCTCCCCTCCTGAGCGGGGCCGAGCTGCTGGAGAAGGGCAAGGCGGCCCTTGACAAGCTGCCGAAGGCCCGGCGCGACAAGCCGAAGAAGGAGGAGCCCAAGGGGCGGGGCCCGAAGAAGGACGATCACAAGCGCGACGACGCCAGGGCGGACGGAGGCGACCAGGCGGTCGCCGCCGGGCCCCGCCGCAACCGGCGCAGCCGGGGGCCGGTCGAGGATGCCATCGCCGTGGCCACGGTCGAAGCCGTCGTGCCGGACGGCGACGACGAGGCAGGAGGTGGGGGCAAGCGCCGCAAGCGCCGCCGCAAGGCGGCCCCGGCGGAACCGGTCAACGAGCCCGGGGTGTTCCTGGAGCTGGTGGCCGCCTTCCGGCCCGGCGATCTCGTCGAGGGCGAGGTCGAGCAGTTCTCCAGTCACGGCGCCTTTGTCATCGTCCGGGGTACCCGCTGCTACATACCGCTCACCCTGATGGCTGACCCGGCTCCCCGGGCGGCGCGAGACGTCCTGAGACGGGGCGAGGTGCGGAGCTTCGTGCTACGGGCCTTCGACGCCGCCCGCCGCGGCGTCGAGCTCGCCCTGCCCGGGATCGACCTCCCCGTGGGCCCGGTCGCCGACGAGACGGCGGCCGCCGCCGTGGGGGCCGAGGTACCAGAGGAAGCCGACGACGCCACGGTCGACGCCGTGGACCCGACGCCGAAGAGATCCCGGCGGGCCAGGAAGGTGGTGGCCGAGTCGACCAGCGGTACCGAGCCGACCGCGGCCGCCGGGGCCGAGCTGGCACCGAGCCGGCCCCGCCGGGCCAGGAAGGCGGCCCCCGTCGAGGCGCCCGAGGACGCACCCAGCCGGCCCCGCCGGAAGAAGGCCGCCGCCGAGCCCGCGGCGCCGGCACCCGCTCCGGAGCCGGCCGAGCCCGTTCCGCCGGTACCCGAGGAGCAGGCTGCCATCGAGGCGGCCGGCCCGGCACCCCGGCGGCGGGCCAAGAAGGCCGCCACCGAAGAGGTGGCTCCGGTGGCGCCCCGCGGCCGGGCGAGGAAGGCGGCGGCGCCGGCCCAACCCGAGCCTGCCGACGCCTTGACCGAGGACACCTCGACGGCCGCGGTCTCGACGACCGGGCCGCCGACGCCGGCCCCGCGCACCCGAAGGAAGGCGGCGGCCTCGGCCGTGACCCCGACGGTCGCCTCTGATGCGGTCCCGCCCGAAGCTGCGCTGCTGCCGGCCGCCGAGTCGGCGCCGCCGGTCAAGCCCCGCACCCGGGCCAGGAAGGCGGCGCCGGCCGCCCCGGCCGCCCCGGCCGCCCCGGCGCCCACCTCCCCGGTGCCCGCCTCCCCGGAGCCGTCCTCCTCGGCGCCGCCGGCCAGGTCCCTCACCCGGGCCAGGAAGGCAGCCCCGGATGCGCCGGCCCCAGTCGCCGCTGAGCCGTCGGTGCCGCCTTCGGCCGAGCTTCAGCCGGAGGCGCCGGCCCGGCCCCGGGGCTCACGCAAGGCCAAGGCGGGCATCGAACAGCCGGCGGCCACGTTGGTGGGTGCCGAGCCGCCGGCTGCCCCTGCGGCCCGCAAGCGGTCGGCCAGAAAGGCGGCGGCTCCGGCTGCGGCTCCGGCTGCGGCCAAGCGGGCTTCGAAGAAGAAGGCGCCCCCGGCCTGAGCCGGCCGACTGCCGGCTAGAACAGGCACGCCATGCGCATCGCCACCTGGAACATCAACTCGTTGAACGTCCGGCTCGGGCGGGTCGAGGAGTGGCTCGACTACGCCCAGCCCGACGTGCTGTGCCTGCAGGAGACCAAGCTGGCGGACGCCGCCTTCCCCTACCTGGCCCTGAGCGCCCGGGGCTATGAGGCCGCCCACCACGGACAGGGCCGCTGGAACGGGGTGGCCATCCTCTCCCGGGTCGGCGTCGACAACGTGGTGGCCGGCATGCCGGAGACCGAGGCCCCCGACACCCAGGAGGCTCGGCTGGTCACCGCCACCTGCGGCGGGGTGCGGGTGTCGAGCGTCTACGTGCCCAACGGCCGCAGCCTGACCGACGACCACTACCGCTACAAGCTGCGGTGGCTGGCCGATTTAAGGTCGTTCCTCGGGGCCACGGGCGATCCGGCCACACCCGCCGTGGTGGCCGGCGACTTCAACATCGCCCCGACTGACGCCGACGTCGCCCCCGGCATCCGGGCGGAAACTCACACCTCGCCCGAGGTGCGGGGGCGTCTCGGTGAGCTGTTGAGCTGGGGCATGGTCGACGTGTTCCGCCAGCACCACCCGGCAGAGCGCATCTACTCGTGGTGGGACTACCGGGCCGGTGACTTCCACAAGGGCCGGGGTCTGCGCATCGACCTGGTGCTGGCCACCGCCGCGGTGGCCGACCGCACCAGCTTCGTGCTGATCGACCGCCAGGCCCGCAAGGGCAAGCTGCCGAGCGACCACGCCCCGGTTCTCATCGACACTGATCTGTCGTGAGCCGTCCCCGGCTCCGGATCGCTCAGCCGACGGGGGAGAGGGTGCGCCGGTCGAGCGGCACCAGATCCTCGATCATCCACTCCATCGCCTCGGGCCGCGGCAGGGGCAGCGAAGCGGCCCCGGATCCGATGAGCGGACGGGGTCGACGCGGCACGCCCCGACCGGCGTTGCCGCCACGGCCGCGGTAGACGATCAGCCCGCTGATGGGATCGGGTACGGCGTCAAGGGCGGCGTCGACCGCCGCCAGCGCCCGGAACCGCTCCCACGCCGCCTCATCGGTGAAGCTCAGCTCGAGCACGACGCCCCAGGTGTGGCGGTGCCACCCCCAGTCGGTGGCGCCACCGGTGAAGGCGGCCTCGATCAGCGAGTCGCCGTGGGCCTCGGCCCACAGGGACGCGCTGCTGGCCCCGTCCAACACCTCGATGCTCATCCACCACGCCACTGCAGGGAACCATACGCTCTTCGCCGGCCCGGGTCAACGGTCAGAGGCCACAAAGGTGGCGAAGACCCGCTCTTCCACCGCGGCGTGCTCCCGCAGACCCGAGATCACCGCCCCCTCCACCCTGCCGCCCACGAGCGGCACCCTGACCTTCACGTCGCCGACCAGGACACGCCGGGTGCCGTCATCGTCGGGCTGCAGGACCGCCGACCCGGTGAAGCTCAGCTTGTCGCCGTAGCTGTCGGGCACCACCCGCAGCTCGATGGAGTGCGAGCCCCGGTCCAGCGTCGAGACCTCGACCCAGGAGAGCCGGGCCGGGTCGAGCACCCGCGCCGCCGCCGCGTTCAGATGACCGCGGAAGCGGTAGCGCACCCGCAGGCCGATCCTCATGGGGTCGACCGAATCGACCTCGAGCAGCTCGGGCGCCCACTCCGACTCCGAGGCGGCCACGGCCTGATACCAGGCCGGGTCGACCAGGGCCGCCTCGACCCGCTCGAGCGGACCGGCGAGGTGCTGCTCGACCCGGAACCGCATCGCCCAGCCACGCTACCCAGCGGTCGGGGGCGCCGGGCGCACAGGGCAGCCGAGTGCGAGGGTGGGTGGACGATGGCGGCCCTCGATCTGGTGGTGGCCGCAGGCGGGGTGATGGCCGCCGGTCTGGCGGGTCTGCGTTGGCTCCGGGTGGCCCAACGCGAGGGATGGGCGCCGGGGGCGGCGGCGAGGTGGGCGGCCCGCTGGTGGACCCTCGACGGCAACATCGTGATCGCCGTCGTGGCCCTCGCCAGCCTGGCCGCCGCCCCCGTCCTGCGCCCTACGGCACTGGCTGCCGCCGTGGCCGTGGCCGCCGGCCCGCTCGGCCTGCCGATGCGGGGCCGCCGGCCGGGGCCCTTGATGTGGACGCATCACGCCCGCCGGGCCGCCGCCGTCGGCGCCGCGGTGATCCTCGGGGTGGTCGGCGCCGGTCTGCTGATCGGCCCGGGCACAGCCGCCGTGCTGGGCGGCGTCGTCGCCGTCCTGGCCCCGGTGATCGTCGACATCGCCGGCCTGGCCTCGGGCGGCCCCGATCCGGCCGAGGGGGTGGTGGCAACCGGCGTCGAACCGCCCGAGGCTCTGGCCCGGCTGGCGGGCCGACGCTCTGCGGCCCGGCGGGTGCTGGTGGCCGCCGGACCGCGGGGCGCCGCCGGCGAGGATCTGGGCCAGCGGGCGGTGGCCGTGGCCACCCACCTGCTCATCGTCGGGCGCAACGCCCGTGCCCACCTCCAGCGGGGAGCGGCCCTGGGCCCGACCGGCTGCCAGATCGTGCTCTGCCGCGACACCGAGCAGGCCGAGGCGTGGGTCAGGGCCGAGACCGGGCCGGCCGATGTCGTGGTCTGGCTGCCCGCCCCACCCGACCACGTCCCCTGACCTGTCGCCCCCATCGCCGGCCCCGACGGCCGGGTGCCTACCGTGGTGCCGATGGCCGATCCGGGTGGCGAGGGGTTCGAGGCGCAGGTGGCGGAGTGGCTGGCCGCCAACGGGTGGGTGGTCCACGACCTCAACGCCAAGCGGGCCGT
This sequence comes from Acidimicrobiales bacterium, assembly GCA_038253125.1. Classification (GTDB taxonomy): domain Bacteria; phylum Actinomycetota; class Acidimicrobiia; order Acidimicrobiales; family JAUJNH01; genus JAUJNH01. The sequence goes on along the minus strand of JBBSHM010000022.1, from coordinate 6,753 downwards.
CATCAAGTTCGACCTGCCCTCCGGCCGCACCCAGACGCTGTACGCCATCGACCTCGGCAACGTGGTCGAGCTCTCGGTCCCGAGCATCCTGGTCTTCGACACGATCGACGACGTGCCGCGTGACCTGGCCGTCACCTGCCTGCGGCGCAACGCCAAGAACACCGTGGGCTTCTGGTGCCTGGAACAGATAGAGGCCAAGCAGGCCTTCTCGTTCATGTGGAACCTGCCCCACCGCATGCTGGATGCTCAGATCTTCGGCCAGGTCGTGCGGGAGCTGGTCGTGGTGTGCGACGACCTCGAGTCGGCCGTCGTGATCGACCCCGCCCGCCTCGACCAGGAGCTCCACGACCTCCTCGACGACGGCCCCGGGGATCACCCCACGGGCTGAGCCGGGTGCTCACCCGGGGGGCTCAGGTGATGGACGTGGTGGTCATGGGTGCTGGAGCAGGAGGGCCTCGGCCACAAGCTCCAGATGGGCGGCTCGGCTGGCTTTGACCAGGACGGCGTCGCCCGGCTGGAGGGGGCCGATGGAGGCGATCGGGTCGGGCGACGGGGGGAGGCCGTAGAGCCTGGTGGCGGTGGGGATCAGCTCGATGCCGAGGGAGGCGGCCAGGGCTGCCACCTCGCGGTGGGCGGAGGCGGGGTCGGCCAGCTCGGTCATGGGGCCGAGGATGGCCAGGCGGCGGCCGGCTCCGGGCAGGGCGGCCAGGCTCCGCAGGGCGGCGGCCATCGAGGTGGGGTTGGCGTTGTAGGCGTCGTTCAGGATCAGGGCACCGCTCGAGGTGCGGCGCAGGTCCATACGCAGCGGCGCTGGCGCCGCCTGCCCCAGCCCGGCGGCCACGGCCTCGACCGGAACCCCGCAGGCCAGGGCGGCGCCGACGGCGGCCAGGGCGTTGCCCACCTGGTGGGCGCCCCGCACCGACAGGCTGACCGGGGCATCGCCCCAGGGGGTGAGCAGCCTGAACGACGGGCGCAGCTCGTCGTCGCATCCCACCTCTTCGGCTCGCACGTCCCCCCGGTCGCCGTAGGTGAGCACCCGGGCCTCGGTCTGGGCGGCCATGGCGGCCACCCGGTCATCGTCGGCGTTCAGCACCGCGGTGCCTGACGGTGGCAGCGACCGGACCAGCTCGGCCTTGCCGGCGGCCACGTCGTCGATCGAGCCGAACAGCTCGGTGTGGACGGCGCCAACGATCGTGACGACGCCGACCGTCGGACGACCCACCTGGCACAGCCGCCGGATGTGGCCGATGCCCCGGGACCCCATCTCGAGCACGACGGACTCGGTGCCGTCCGGAGCGCACAGAAGGGTGAGGGGCACGCCGATGTCGTTGTTGAACGAGCGCTCGCTGGCTGAGGTGAGCAGGGTGGTGGACAGCGCCGCGGCCAGCAGGTCCTTCACCGACGTCTTGCCGACGCTGCCCGTGACGCCGACCACACAGTCGGGCAGAGCCGCCCGGGCCACCTGCCCGCAGGCCACCAGCGCCTGTCCGGTGTCGGCGACGAAGATCGCCGTGCCCCCTGTCGGCGGCCGCGAGGTGAGGTAGGCGGCAGCGCCGCCAGACAGCGCCGTGCCGATGAAGTCATGGCCGTCCCGATCCGCCACCAGGGGCACGAAGAGCTGGCCGGGGCGCAGGGCCCGGGTGTCGTTGGTGGCGCCGTCGACGTCGACATCGGGACCGCAGAGCACGCCTCCGCAGGCGGCGGCCAGCGCGGCGGCACGGAGGCGCACAGAGGCCGAGCCTAGGCTCCGGCCGTGCTCCGGACCCGACTCGTCGTGCTCTACGGCGGCCGGTCGGCGGAGCACGAGGTCTCGTGCACATCGGCCCTCCACGTCCTGCGGGCCGTAGATCCGCAGCGCTTCGAGGTGGTGCCGATCGGCATCACGCGCCAGGGCGCATGGGTCGGCGCCGAGGACGCCGTGGCCGCTCTGGCGGCCGGCGCCAGCTCCCTCCCGAGCCCCGACGGCCTGACCGGCGACCGTCTTGATCCGTGGGCCGCGATGGCCCCTGCCGGCGACGCCCCGGTCGTCGTCCTCCCCCTCCTGCACGGCCCCAACGGTGAGGACGGCACGGTCCAGGGGCTGCTCGAGGTCATCGGCGTCGCCTACGTCGGCGCCGGGGTGCTGGCCTCGTCGCTGTGCATGGACAAGGGCGCGGCCAAGGACGTGCTCGGGGCCCGGGGCCTGCCCCAGCCCCGGTGGTGCTGCCGGCGCGAGACCGAGCTGACCGAGCCGGTCGTGGCCGGGCTGATCGACGACCTCGGGCTCCCGCTGTTCGTCAAGCCGGCCAACATGGGCTCCTCGGTCGGCGTCAGCCGGGCCGACACCGCCGATGAGCTGGTCGCCGCCCTGGCCACCGCCCTGCGCTATGACGAATACGTGGTCGTCGAGGAGGGGCTGTCCCGGCCGCGGGAGATCGAGGTGGCGGTGCTGGGCAACGCCGAGCCGCGGGCTTCGGTGCCCGGTGAGGTGGCGCCCAGCCGGGACTTCTACGACTTCGAGGACAAGTACCTAGCCGGAACCGCCGACCTGCGCATCCCGGCCGACCTCACCGCCGACGAGGCGGCCGCCGCGCAACGGCTCGCCCTGGCCGCCTACCGGGCCCTGCGGGTCGACGGCATGGCCCGGGTGGACATGTTCTACGAAGCCGGCGGGCGGGGCTTCCTCGTGAACGAGGTGAACACCATCCCCGGCTTCACGCCGATCTCGATGTACCCCCGCCTGTGGGAGGCCTCCGGCCTCTCCTGCGCCGGGCTGGTGGACGAGCTGGTTCGGCTCGCCCTCGACCGTCACGACCGCCGTTCGACCTTTGCCACCACGAGGTGACCTGATGACCGACTTCCCCCCTACGCCCGACGCCGACCGCATCGCCAAGTGGCCGGTGGTCGACGAGGACGGCCGTCGCGTGGGCCTGATCGTCGCCCTCTACGCCGACACCGAGGCGGGAGACCTGCAGTGGGCCGGGGTCGACTCGGGCATCTCGGGCCGCCGTCACCTCGTTCCGCTGGCGGGCGCCTTTGAGGGTGACGGCTTCCTCCAGGTCGGCTACGCCAAGGAGCGCATCCTGCGCTCGCCGGTCCCCGATGACACCCCTGAGCTGGCCCACCAGATCGAGGAGGCGCTGTATGAGCACTACGGCCTGCCGTGGCTCGACGAGCAGGCGGGATCGGGTCACGAGCCCGACGGCGCGGCGGAGACGTCCCACAAGGTCCTGGTGCGCCGGCCCTCGCTGCTGGAACGTTTCGGCTACGCCTGACGGCGGTAGCGTCCCGCCGGTGCCCCTGTCAGCTGTGCTCGCCGTGGGCGCCGACCGGCCGGGCATCGTCGCTGCGGTTACCGGGGCGCTGGCCGCGGCCGGCGCCAACCTCGACGACACGTCCATGACGATCCTCCACGGGCACTTCGCCATCGCCATGGTCGTGGCCGCCCCGGGCGGGCTGGACGTGGCTGCGGTTCTGGCCCCGGTGGCCGAACGGTTGGCGCTGACCGTGGACGTGCGCCCCATCGCCGCCGGCACCCCGGCGGCACCGCCGGGCAGCCGCTGGTCGCTGGCCGTCTACGGCGCCGACCGCCCGGGCCTGGTGGCGTCGGTGACGGCGGTGGTGGCCGACGCCGGAGCGAACGTCATCGACCTGACCACCCGGGTCGTCGGCGGACCGGACCGGCCGGTGTATGCGATGCAGCTGGAGCTGGCGGTGCCCTCGGAGGTCGACGCCGGCGCTCTCGGTGACCGCCTGAGGGCAGCCGCCGCCGGCCTCGGCGTCGACTGCACGCTGACCGCCGTCGACCCCGACGTGCTTTGAAGCTGGGAAAGCCCGCAGACGCGTTGGGGCACCGCCGGACATGAGCGTCCTGCCCGTCCTGCGGCTCCCTGATCCGGTGCTCAAGCGGGCTGGGATCCCCGTCGGCGAGATAACCGCGGATGTGATGCAGCTGTGCGCCGACCTGGTCGAGACCATGAGGGCGTCGCCGGCGTGCGTCGGCCTGGCCGCCCCCCAGGTCGGCGTCAGTCTTCGGATCTTCTGCGTCGACGTCACCGGGCATGGCAAGGCCCGGTCGTGCCACGGTCCGGTCGTGCTCGTCGATCCCGAGGTGGTGGCCGCCGGTACGGCCGTCTCCGGGCGGGAAGGGTGCATGAGCGTGCCTGACCTGACCGGCGACGTGGCCCGGGCCACCGAGCTCGTCATTCGGGGCCGGACGCCCGAAGGCGTCGACCGTGTGCTGCAGGTCGACGCCTTTGAGGCCCGGGCCTTCCAGCACGAGCTCGACCACCTCGACGGGCTGCTGTTCCTCGACCGGGTGACCAGCGGCAGGCTCTTCCCCCGCAGGGTCTACAGGTAGCGTCAGCCGGCGATGGCGTTCCCGCCGAACCTGCTCAACGAGTCCGAGGAGGTCGTCCTCGACCTGCGGCCGCACTGGGCGAAGCTGTTCTTCCCGGTGGTGTTCGTGGTCCTGGCCATCGGGGCCACCGCAGCGTCGGGCATCTTCGTCGACACCGCCGTCGTTACCTTCGGCCTGCTGGCGGTGCTGGCCGCCGCAGTGGTGTTCCTCCTGGCTCGCTACGTGCGCTGGACCACCACGAACTTCGTGGTCACCAACGAGCGGCTGATCCACCGCGAAGGCGTGATAGCCAAGAACGGAATCGAGATCCCGCTCGACCGGGTGCAGACCATCCGCTTCAACCAGTCCATCTTCGAGAGGATGATCGGCGCCGGCGACCTGCTCATCGAATCGGCGGGCGAGACGGGCCAGAACACCTTCGGCGACATCCGCAAGCCGAGCGTGGTGCAGAACGTGATCTACCGCGAGATCGAGGCGTATGAGAATCGGCGGGTCGACCGGATGGGGGGTGGACACGGACCGGCGGTGGCGGCCGGCCTGTCGGTGGCCGAGCAGCTCGAGAAGCTGCACCGCCTGCTGCAGCAGGGCGCCATCAACCTTGCCGAGTACGAAGCGCAAAAGGCTCGCCTGCTAACGTGACCATCGTCTCAACTGGCGCAGCAAGGCATATCACGGTCAAAAGGGACTTCCAACTACCGTTCGGCAACTCCTTCAGCCCAGGAGCACTTCTCCAGCGGTGCCACCTGAGATGAAGTCGCCGGTGGTAGCGTCAACTTGGTAGTTCCAATGATCAACCACCATCGGACCTCGGTCTTTGCTGGTAATTGCTCCCCGAAATGCACCTGCCATGTCTAGAGCTCCTTTGACACTGACCAGGTAGACTTCTCGGTCGCTGGCCAACCCCGAAGCGAAGATGCCATTCTTGAGGTGAGCGTTGGTGGCATCTTCGTAACGAGGGAAGAATTGTACTACAATTGAGTCACAGCTACGGATCGGCTCCTTTGAGCCACAGTTCAAAAGTTCGGACGCCTTTTGGCGTACGACTTGATCACCGATATATGGCCCGCCCGAGTGGTGACGCATTCCCGGCTGATTGTCAAGAGACTTGGGAAAGGGAATTCCACCCTGCGGCGTCAACTTGACGGCTGGGTCGTTGGTACTTGAACCCGTCGGCAGAAAAGGAGGCTGTTCGGCCGCCCGATTGAGAGCAGGCTTGGCAGACGGCGGCGAGGTGCCGGAAGTACCGGCTGCAGCCGCTGTGGCCGCAAGGGCGGCAATAACAAGACCCCCAACAGCCAGGAAGAACCATCTCGATCTTGTAAGGTCCACTTCACCAGTCCTTGTCGTCGCCCGCTAACCCGGCACATCCGAACTCTTGACGAGTCCATCATAATATTTCGTAAGCCATCGATGGTTATACTCTCGGGGTCCGCCCCCACACTCGTAGTCCGTCACGGAGTCATCAACTCGGCAGCCTGCATATCCAACGGGTGAGCCTGAGGACCAGATGCTTGATGGTCCCCACCCATAGTAGAACTGTTCACCCGGCGGATGGTAATAGAGTTTCGCGCCTGTTGCACGAACGGATACTTCGCGCCTGTTGCACAAACGGATACACTGCCCGTCCCAAAACCATCGTCATTGGCTTCAGCGCCGTATGAGCCAGCGTTAGAACAGCAGGTATTCCAATAGATCCCCGACGCCCTTCCGCCGCCCCTAATGTAGTTCCCGGCCCGCCGTATTGTCGCGAATGAAATGATCCCACCAGTTCGTCCCGTCATGGAAGCCTACTTGGGCTAGAAATTGATACTCGTGCCCAACGATCAGCGCAGGAGTCGGGTCCATGTAGCTCTCTACATAGTCCGCACCAGGATTACATATTTGAGGATTGAATTGATTCTGACACGATTGCCAAAAGAATTGAAGCCCGGTGTACCCAGTGTTGTTGAGGTGACCAACGGTGACGCCTACCTCCGCAAAGGCGCCTCTCGGTGAGGATTGAAGCAGATTTCGATTCGAGGTGGTAGTCGGTTGGGCAAAGTTCCAGCACATGTGGATGAGCGAAAAGCCGCCGGTGGGAGAGACATATGGGGAATTGATCGTCCAGTCAGCGAAGAAGCCGTCAGATGTCCCGCCGTCTGTCATGAACTGCCGGCCGAAGGTTGTTCCCTGGACGTGTGTAGCGTCGGCCGGAACTGATATAATTGCGATACTGAAAATGATCGCCGCTAAGGCACCTAGAATCGAACATGCCCGAAACACCCGTGCCCGCTACACTGCAACTTGTCTCCAGAAGAGAGATATCATCAACGGTAGCACGGACGCAGCGTCGCTGTAGAGCTGGTCACGAGACGGGGAGCAGGCGGGCGCCTCCGGAGGCGCGGATCACCCACGAGCGGCGGTCCCCGACGTCC
>JBBSHM010000021.1:0-33952 GCA_038253125.1 Acidimicrobiales bacterium | reverse complement strand
GCGGCGGCCGGCGGCGATCCCAAGGTCGGCGTCGCGCGCCTCGCCGGGCCCGTTCACCACACATCCCATCACCGCGATCTGCAGGGGGATCTCGCGGTCACCGAAGGCGGCGAGGGCGTCGTTGGCCACCTTGATGACGTCGACCTCGGCCCGGCCGCAGCTGGGGCAGGCGATGAGGTCGATGCCCTTGCGTTCACGCAGCCCCAGGGCCTCGAGCAGCATCCGGCCGGCCTTGGCCTCCTCCACCGGGTCGGCGGTGAGGCTGTAGCGGATGGTGTCGCCGATGCCCTCCATCAGCAGGGTGCCCATGCCGGCGGTGGCCTTCACCAGGCCGCCCGGGAGCGGGCCGGCCTCGGTGACGCCCAGGTGCAACGGGTGGTCGGTGACCTCGGACAGCTGCCGGTAGGCCTCGACCATCAGCGGCACGTTCGAGGCCTTCACCGAGATCTTCACGTCCTCGAAGCCAACCTCGTCGAAGTAGGCCAGCTCCCGCTCGGCCGACTCGACCATGGCCTCGGGCGTGGCGCCCCCGTATTTGTTGTAGAGCGAGTCGTCGAGCGAGCCGGCGTTGACCCCGATGCGGATCGGCACGCCCCGGTCCTTGGCCTCGGCCGCCACCAGCCTGATCTTGGTGGGGTCGGTGATGTTTCCCGGGTTGAGGCGCAGGCACTGCACGCCGGCGTCGAGGGCGGCCAGCGCCATGTTGTGGTTGTTGTGGATGTCGGCGACGATCGGCACCGGGCTGCGGGGCACGATCTGAGCCAGGCCTAAGGCGGCCTCCTCTCGGTTGCAGGTGCAGCGCACGATGTCGGCGCCGGCGGCGGCCAGGGCGTATATCTGCTGCAGGGTGCCCTCGACGTCGGCCGTCTTGGTGATCGTCATCGACTGCACGCTGATCGCCGCGTCGCCGCCGACGGCCACCGGCCCCACATGGATCTGCCGGGTTTTGCGCCGCTCGTACCTGCTCCCGATCAGCTGCACCAACCCATCCTCCCAGACGTCGGTTGCTAGCCCATCGAAGAGGATCAGCTCCCCTGGTGGGCGACACAGGCTGTCCCCTTGGCGACGCCCATTCGCCCTATGACAGCTTGAGGGGCTTGGCGATGTCGAGGTAGAGCGACGAGGCGAAGATCACGGCGAGGGCGGCCACGGTGACGTAGGCGATCGGCATCAGCTTGCCGGCGTCGGCGAAGTGGCGGCGGCCCTTGATGCGCGAGCGGATGGCCTCATAGACGGCGATCGACACGTGGCCGCCGTCGAAGGGAAGCAGCGGCAGCATGTTGAAGATCCCGACGAACACGTTGATGAGGGCCAGCAGCGACAGGACGGGCCCGATGCCCTGATCGGCCACCGTGCCGGCCACCTGGTACACCCCGACCGGAGAGAGGAACCGGTTGCCCTGGTCGGCGACGGGGACGCTCTTGCCCTGGATCTGGTGGGCGTAGCCCTGCACGCCCTGCAACGAGAACAGCTTGCCCAGCGCCCCGACCGTCCCCTTCACGATCGTCCCGAAGTCCTTGGCGGTGCGCCCGACCGCCTGCACGGGCCCGACCGTCGGATCCTCGGTGCGGGCGGTGATCCCGACGAAGCCGACCGTCTCGGCCGGGCCGGCCCCCGTGGCCGTCTGGCTGTCGATGCCGAGGGGGGTGAGGGTCGTTGAGGCCAGCTGGCCGCGCCGCTCGTACTCGACCCGGATCGGGGTGTTCGGACGGCTCCTCACATATGACCGGAACCCCTCGAACCCGACGACCGGGACACCGTCGAGGGATTTGACCTCGTCGCCGGGCTTCAGGCCGGCGTCGGCGGCGGGCACGGGGCGTCCCTCGATGCCGCTGAGCTTGTCGATGACCGGCAGCTGCCTGGCGTGCAGGCCGTTGCCGACCACGGCGTTCAGGGCGAAGAGCAGGGCGAAGGCGATGAGCATGTGAACCGTCGAGCCGGCGACGGCGACCCCGAAACGGCTCCAGAACGGCTTCTGGCGGTAGGCCCGCGACTCGTCCTGGGAGTCGACGTGCTCGAGGTTGGTCATCCCCAGGATCTTCACGTAGCCGCCGAGCGGGATGGCCTTGACTCCGTACTCGGTCTCGCCCCGACGGATCGACCACACCCGCGGCCCGAAGCCCACGAAGAACTCGCTGGCCTTCATGCCGGCCCGCCGGGCCATCACGAAGTGACCGAGCTCGTGCAGCATGATCATGAAGAACAGGGCGACGATGACGAGCAACGCCTTCCAGAAGCCGGCCATGACCGACACAACAGCCAGGGCGGCCACCGCGGCCGCCAGGCGTCCGACCGAAGCGGCATCGCCCTTCACCTGGGGTGGCCCCTCCCCGTGGGCGGGCGGGGCGGGGGGTGTCTCCAAGGCTGTCATCGCTCGAGCTCCTCGATCACGCGTGCCGCCACCGTTCGGGCCTCACGGTCGGCATCCAGCACAACGTCCACCGAGCCCGGGTTCGTTCCCGCCGTCGCCTCCAGGACCGCTTCGACGACCCCGGCGATGTCGATCCACCGGATGCGACCGGCCAGGAACGCCTCGACGGCGATCTCGTTGGCGCCGCTCAGCTGGGCCGGCCGGGTGCCTCCTTCACGGCCGGCGGCGTAGGCCAGGGTCAAGCAGCGAAATACGTCCAGGTCGGGGGGCTCGAAGTCGAGCCGCCTCATGGTGGCCCAGTCGACGGCGCCGAACGGCACGCCCAGCCGTTCGGGGTAGGCCAAGGCGTAGCCGATGGGCAGGCGCATGTCGGGCATCGAGAGCTGGGCGATGGTCGCCCCGTCGCCGTAGGTGACCATTGAGTGCACCACCGACTGCGGGTGCACCACGACCTCGACCCGGTCGTAGCCCACACCGGAGCCCGGGCCGAACAGCTCGACGGCCTCGATGACCTCGAGCCCCTTGTTCATGAGCGTGGAGGAGTCCACCGTGATCTTCGGCCCCATCGTCCAGGTGGGGTGGACCAGGGCGTCCTCGACGGTGACCTGCTCAAGCTCGGCCCGCGACCGGCCCCGGAACGGCCCGCCGCTGGCCGTCAGCACCACCTTGGCGACATCGCGGCCGTCGGCCGCCCCGCTGCGCAGGCACTGGTGCACGGCGCAGTGCTCGGAGTCGACCGGCACGATCTCGGCCCCCGGGGTGAGCCGGGCCCGCTGGACGATCGGCCCGGCGGCGATCAGGCTCTCCTTGTTGGCCAGGGCCAGGCGACGGCCGCCCGCGAGGGCGGCCAGGGTCACGGCCAGCCCGGCAAAGCCGACGACACCGTTGACCACCACCTCGGCCTCGGTGGCAATGGAGGCCAGCGCGCCGGGGCCGCTGCGCACCTCGGTGCCCGCCGGCACCGCCCCCTTCAGCTCGGCCTCGAGCGACACCTCGGCTATGGCCACCACCGCCGGCCGCAGCTCGCGGGCCAGGGCGGCCAGCTCGTCGACCCGGCGGTTGGCGCCGAGGGCGGTGATGCGGTAGCGGTCGGGCTCGGCCCGCACGACCTCGACCGTCTGGGTGCCGATCGAGCCCGTGGCTCCCGCCACCGCGACGGTGCGCACCGGCCCTAGAGGAGGATCGACAGGGCGAGGAAGTAGACCGCCGGCAGAGCGAACAGCAGCGAGTCGAAGCGGTCGAGGAAGCCGCCGTGGCCCGGCAGGGCGGTACCCATGTCCTTGACGCCCAGGTCACGCTTGATCAGCGACTGCGACAGGTCGCCAAGCGGGGCGACCACACCCACCACCACGCCGAGCAGGAGGCCGTGCACGAGGCTCTTCCCCCACACGCCTGAGGTCACCCCGACCACGACGCCGACGAAGACGCACAGCGCAAAGCCGCCCAGGGTGCCCTCGACGGTCTTGTTGGGGCTGACGTCGGGGGCGATCTGCGACCGGCCGGCGAAGGACCCGACGGCCAACCCACCGATGTCGCTGGCCACCGCACACAGGATGGCGCCCAGCAGGAGCATCCGCCCGTCCTTGGCCACTGGCGTGCTGACAAGCATCAGCGAGGCGAAAGACCCGAAAACGCCGACCCACAAGATGCCGAGCATGGTCGTGGCCACCCCGAGCAGCGCCCGGGCGTGGATGACCTTCAGTAGGTACCAGAGCATGCTGCCGGCGAAGGCCAGGAAGAGCACGAGGGTGATGGCGGGGATGCCCCGGGCGTAGGCCCCCCACATGAGGGCGAAGCAGCTGGTCAGGCCGAGCAGGGTGGCGGGCCGCAGGCCAGACCGCTGGAAGACGCCGAAGAGCTCGTACGCACAGGCCATGACGACGCCGGTGGCCAGCAGCCAGGGGCCGAGCCGCCCTCCGAGGAGGAACAGGAGGAGGGCGACCAGGGCGAAGCCGCCACCGACGAGGATGGCCATCGGCAGGTTCCGGTTCGGGCCGCCCGGGTTGGCCGTGGCCTCCTCGGGGCGGGCCCGGGTGCGGATCGGTGCAACCACCGAGGTCGACCCCGACTCGTCGGCGGTCAGGGGGCCCACCTCGGGCGAGGCGGCCGTGGCGACCGGAGGGCCGGACGCGCTCGACGGCAGCTGGACGATGGGCTGGGGCTGGCTCGGGAGGTCCTCCTCGAAGGAGTACATGTCGGGCCGGTCGTCGCGGCTCTCGTCCAGCGCGCCGATCCGCTCCTCGCCGAGGAGGCTGTCGTCGAAGTCGCTGTCGGTCCAGTCGTCCTGGCCGCCTCGCCAGCGCGGCTGGCTCCCCGTGCGGGTGCTCCAGTCATCGTCGTCGCCGAGGATGACCCGCGGCACGTTGCCGGTGGGCGGTTCGGTCCAGTCCTGCATCTCAACCGGGCCGGAAGCCGGGCCCACGTCGATGCTGTCACCGCCGGCCAGGCTGGTGACCCCGCCGCTGTGGGGGCCCCACGGGTCGTCGTCGAGGTCATCGATCTCCTCGCCCGCCGCCGCCGCCCACACCGACGGCCGGCTGGGGAGGCCGGGTCCCTCCTGGCCGCTCATCGGACCCTGGCTCTGGGGGAGCAGCCGCACCCCGTCCTCGTCGAACCGGTCATCGCCGAGCCTCTCATCGTGGTCTGCCATGGCCCCGCCTCCTCAACTTCTGCTGGCCCAGCCGCCCAGCCTTGCAGGTCTGCCCGGCGTCTACGTGCATGGGCGGGCGGATCACACATGCATGAGGTCGGCTTCCTTGTGGTGAAGCATGTCATCGATCCTCCCCACGTGATCCGATGTCAGCTTGTCGAGGTCCCGCTCGGCCCGCTCGACCTCGTCGGTGCCGACCTCCCCGTCCTTCTCGAACCCGTCGAGCTCGTGGCGGGCCTGGCGCCGCAGGTTGCGGACGGTGACCCGGCCGTCCTCGGCCTTGTGCCTGGCCTGCTTGGCCAGGTCCCGGCGACGCTCCTCGGTGAGCGCCGGGATGGCCAGGCGGATCACCGTCCCGTCGTTCTGGGGGTTGATGCCGAGGTCCGACTCCTGGATCGACTTCTCGATGGCCTTCATCGAGCTCTTGTCGTAGGGGCTGATCACGAGGAGGCGGGCCTCGGGAGCCGAGATGCCGGCGATCTGCTGAAGCGGCGTGCTGGCGCCGTAGTAGTCGACCTTCAGCTTCTCGACCAGAGCCGGGCTGGCCCTCCCCGTGCGGATGCCGGCGAGCTCGACCGATGTGTGATCGGCCGCCCTGGCCATCTTCTCCTGGGTGTCGTCAAGGACCATGGCGACGACGTCGGACCCTGCGCTCATCGGGTGACGAGCGTACCCACCGGCTCTCCGGCCATGGCGCGCACGATGTTCCCTGCCTCCATGACGTCGAAGACGAAGACCGGTATGTCGTTCTCCCGGCAGATGGTGAACGCCGTCAGGTCCATGACCCTGAGGTCCTGGCGCAACGCCTCGTCGAAGGTGAGGGTCAGGATCCTGGTGGCGGTCGGGTCCCTGCGAGGATCCGCGGTGTACACGCCGTCGACCGCCGTGCCCTTCAGCACCGCACCGGCTCCGATCTCGGCCGCCCGGAGAGCGGCCGGGGTGTCGGTGGTGAAGAACGGGCTGCCGAGGCCGGCGGCGAACACCACGACCCGGCCCTTCTCCAGGTGGCGGATGGCCCGACGCCGGATGTAGGGCTCGCACACCGCCGCCATGTCGATGGCCGACTGCACCCGGGTCGGCTGGCCGTGCCGCTCGAGGGCATCCTGCAGGGCGAGTGCGTTGATGACGGTGCCGAGCATCCCCATGTGGTCGCTGGTGGCCCGGTCCATCCCCTCGGCCTCGCCGGCCGCCCCCCGCCAGATGTTGCCGCCGCCGATCACCACGGCGATCTCCACGCCCAGCTGCGAACGGGCGGCGGCCAGCTCGGCGGCGATGCGGTCGACCGTGGTGTTGTCGCTGGTCTCCGCTGCGGCGGCGCTGGCCAGCGCCTCCCCCGACATCTTGAGCACCACCCGGGGCCAGCGCGGGCCCTCCATGGGGTTCACGGACTACTTGGCGCCGATGACTACCTGGGCGTAGGCGGCCAGCGTGGCGCCTCCGAGCAGCTGGCGGATGCTCTGCTTCTCATCCCGAACATAGGGCTGGTCCAGCAGGGCGACCTCTTTGTAGAAGCCGTTGAGGCGACCCTCGACGATTTTCGGCAGGGCGCCGTCCGGCTTGCCCTCGTTGCGGGCGATGGTCTCAAACGTGGCCCGCTCGGCGTCGATCACCCCCGCTGGGATCTCGTCGCGGGTCAGGTACCTGGGCTTGGCGAAGGCGATGTGGACGGCGATGTCATGGGCCATCTCGACCGTGCCGGCCTCCACCGCCACGATCACGCCGTTCTTGACCCGGCCGTCCTGCACGTGCTGGTAGAGGTCGATCGTGGTGGCGGCCTCCACCTCCAGCCGCTTGACGGCGCCGACCTCGATGTTCTCCTTCAAGGTGATCTTGAGGGTGTCGAGGTCGTCCTTCTTCTGGTCGATGGCCTCGTCCCCGCCCTCGGCCACCAGCGCCGCCAGCTCGTGCGCCATGTTCACGAAGTCGGGGTTCTTGGCCACGAAGTCGGTCTCGCACTTGAGCTCGACCAGGGCGGCGACACCCTTGTCACGGTCGAGAAAGGTGCCGACGGCGCCCTCGCTGTTCTCTCGGTCGCTCCTGGACCCCACCTTGCTCAGGCCCTTCTCCCGCAGCAGCTGGGCGGCCGCGGCCTGATCGCCCGCCGCCTCCTCTAGCGCCTTTTTGGCGTCCATCATCCCGGCGCCGGTGGCATCCCGGAGCTGCTTCACAGTCGCAGCGCTCACTGCCATGGCGTTATCTCCTCGTCTCGTGATCGTTGGTGGGTGAGGTCGCCTCAGGCGTCGGTTGAAGCCGCCGGGACGACCTCGGGCTCGTCTGTGCCTCCGGAGCCGGCGGGCTCGTCTGTGCCTCCGGAGCCGGCGGGCTCGTCTGTGCCTCCGGAGCCGGCGGGCTCGTCTGTGCCTCCGGAGCCGGCGGGCTCGACGGAGGTGTCGTCGGCGGGTGGGTCGCCAGCGTCGACCGAGGCGGCGGCCGCGCTGAGGCGTGCCTCCCGCTCGGCCTGATCGGCGGCCGCCTGCTCGCGGGCAGCAGCCTGCTCAGCGGCGATGCGGGCCTCGTCCTCGGCCGTCCGGGCGGCCGCCGCGGCCTGGGCGGCGCGCCCGGCCTTCTTGGCGGCGATGTAGCGGCCCTCGTCGACGGCGTCGGCTATGACCCGGCAGAGCAGGTTGCCGGCCCGGATGGCGTCGTCGTTGCCCGGGATCACGTACTGGATCAGGTCGGGGTCACAGTTGGTGTCGACCACGGCGACGATCGGGATGTTGAGCTTGTTCGCCTCGGTGACGGCGATGTGCTCCTTCTTGGTGTCGATGATGAACACCGCGTCAGGCTGGCGGCTCATGCCCTTGATGCCGCCGAGGTTGCGCTGAAGCTTCTCGAGCTCGCGCGACTTCATCAGGGCCTCCTTCTTCGGCATGGCCTCGAAGTCGCCGGCCTGCTGCATTCGATCGAGCTCGCGGAGCTTCTGCACACGGGTCAGGATGGTCGTGTAGTTGGTGAGCATCCCGCCGAGCCAGCGCTCGTTGATGTAGGGCATGCCGCAGGCCAGCGCCGAGGTGGCCACCGGGTCCTGGGTCTGCTTCTTGGTGCCGATGAACAAGATGGTGCCGCCCCCGGCCACGAGGTCGCGCACGAACTCATAGGCGGTCGCCGTCCGCTCCAGCGTCTGCTTCAGGTCGATGATGTAGATGCCGTTGCGCTCGCCGAAGATGAAGCGCTTCATCTTCGGGTTCCAACGGCGGGTCTGGTGCCCGAAGTGGACACCGGCCTCGAGCAGCTGCTTCATCGTCACTACGGCCATGTGGTTGAGTTCTCCCTCGGTTGGTCTCGACCGCCAGCGGGGCACGCCCGGAAGGGCGCGACCGTGGGTTGCCGGCGGCTGCACAGGTGGATGGTGTGATGCTGCGGCCCACCGCTGGGCGACGGCCGCAAGCCCGAGGTTACCCCTCATGTGACCCGTCGCGGCCCGAGTGGGCAGGTGGTGACACCGTCAAGGCCGACGGGGCGCCGAGGCGGCCGTGCCGGTGGTGGCCACCGCCCCGCTGTCGCCGGTGCCGGCCCGGGCAGCCACACCAAGTGCTGCGTCCCCCAGCAGCTGCGCGCTCGACCGACAGCTCGACGAGCAGGGCTCCTGCTCGGCCAAGGCGCCGGCCGCGCCCGCCATGACGACCCAGGCTGCCGGCGCCCCGGCAGCGGCGGCCGCCCGCCCCAGCGCCGCCACCTGCTGCGCCGCCACCTGCTCCGTCGCCACCTGCTGCGCCACCACCTGCTGCGTCGCCACCTCCTGCGGGGTCGCGTCCGGTGGCGTCGCGTCACGTGCAGAGGCGCCGGTCGGCCCAGCACGACTCACGACTCCGGCCAGCAGGCGGCTCAGACCGGCCGCCTCGTCCGCGGCTGCGAGGGCCCGTCCCGGTCCGTCCGGCACCAGGACCGATCGGGCGCCGGTGTCGGGCGCGCCGTTGAGCAGAGTCGACGGGTCGAGGTAGACCTCGCCGCGCCGGGCCCCGAAGTGGACCTCGGAACCGGCCAGCCCGACGGACTGGCCTCGAACCACCTGCTGGCCCCTGGTGACGAGGACGCTGGACAGGAAGGACAGCGACGTGCGGATCCCGTCACTGTGCAGCAGCACGACGTGGAGGGCACCCGCCACCGCCCCGGCGAATGTCACCACGCCGTCGGCGGGTGCGACCACCCGCTCACCGGGGGTCGTGGCGAAGTCGATGCCGCGGTTGCCGGGGCCGTAGGGGGTCGAGGGCGGCCGGTAGGGATCTACAACCGGGCCCGGGACGGGGAGCTGGTACACGACGGGGCTCGGCGGGCCGGCCGGGCTCTGAGCGGGATCGGCGGCGGCTGGAGCAGCCAGGAGCAGGGCAACGAGCGGGACAGCGAGAGCGACGCGGGTTGGTACCACGGGCTTCCTCCTGGTTCGGGAGGCGACGGCGCTGCGGGGGGAAGCTCTGAGGGGGAGGTGGATCTACGCCGAGTCGGCCTGGGTGTCCTTCATGCGGGACCGCAGCTGCAGCACCGCCTTGGTGTGTATCTGGCACACCCGGCTCTCGGTGACACCGATGACCTTGCCGATCTCGGACAGCGTCAGGCCCTCGTAGTAGTAGAGGGTCAGCACCAGCTTCTCGCGCTCGGCGAGCCGGTTGATGGCGGTGGCGAGGATCTGCTTCATCTCCGCGCCCTCAAAGGCTCCGACCGGCCCTTCGCCCTTGTCCGCCAAGGTGTCGCCGAGCGTCTGGCTCCGCCCGTCGCCCCCGGCTAGAACCTCGTCGAGCGCCACCAGCCCCACAAAGGAGATCTGGGTGAAGATCTGCTGCAGGTCCTCCTTGGCGATGCCCATCTCGTCGGCGACCTCGATGTCGGTCGGCGTCCGCAGGATGCGGTGCTCGAGGCTGGCGTACGCCTTCTCGACCAGGCGGGCCTTGGCCCGCACCGAACGGGGGACCCAGTCGATCGAGCGCAGCTCGTCGATTATCGCCCCCCTGATCCGGGTGATGGCGTAGGTCTCGAACTTGATGCCCCGGCTGGTGTCGAACTTGTCGATGGCGTCGATCAGACCGAAGATCCCGTAGGAGACCAGGTCCCCCTGGTCGACCGACTGGGGCAGACCCGAGGCGACGCGTCCGGCCACGTACTTGACGAGTGGCGAGTAGTGGACAATCAGACGGTCCCGGGCCGCCGGGTCGGCGGCGTCTTTGTAGGCGTCCCAGATCCCCGAGATCGCCTCTGGTCCGTCGGTTTCGGTGATCACTGCTGACCCGCCTACCCCCGAGGATGGGTGTGCTCCTGCTGCTGAAGCTGGTGCTCCTCCGAAAGGTCAGCCTAGACGGCGGCGACGGCAACCCTCCCCTGGCCCGAAGGACGCTCAGCAGGACAGCGAGGAGCAGGACAGCGAGGAGCAGGACAGCGAGGAGCGCGGTCCCTCTCATCGGCCGTCGCCCCGCCGAGTCCACCAACCCGGGCCGCTCTCCACCAGCCCGACAGATGCCAGCCGCTGAAGGGCGGTGAGGGCGGCGCCGAGACCCAGGCCGGCCGCAGCCACCACCTGCTCGGTAGAGGTGGCCGAGAAGCCCACGGCATCGAGCACGGCGGCGTCGGCCCCCTCGACGCACGTCATGGGACGGGAGGCGGCGCCGGGCGAGCTGGCCCGGGGCGGACGACCGAGCCCCAGGGCCACCAGCACGTCGTCGGCGTCGCGAACCACCAGCGCCTGGTCGGCCAGCAGCGCGTTGGTGCCGGCGCTGGCCGGGCTGCGCACCGGGCCGGGGACGGCGCCTACCGTGCGGCCGCGCTCGATGGCGGCGTCGACGGTGTGCAGCGAGCCACCCCTCTCGTGGCTCTCCACCACCACCACGAGGTCGGCCAGGGCGGCGATGATGCGGTTGCGGGCCGGGAAGCGCCAGCGCTCCGGAGGTGTGCCGAGGGGCGCCTCGCTGACCAGCGCTCCTGCCGCCGCCACCTCGTCGAAGAGCTCGGCGTGCGAGGGCGGATAGGTGACGTCGACACCCCCGGCCACAACGCCGACCGGTCCCCCGGCCCCTGGGCCGGCGGCCAGGGCGCCGCGATGGGCGGCACCGTCGATCCCGAGGGCCAGGCCGGACACCACGGCCACGCCGGCGTCGGCCAGATCGCGGGCCAGGTCGTGGGCGGTCCGCCGCCCCTCGCCTGAGCAGGAGCGGGTGCCGACGATGGCGCAGGCCGGGCCGATCAGGCAGCCGGGATCGCCCCGGGCGCAGAGCATGGCAGGCGGCTCGGGATCATCGGCCAGCCGGGGCGGCCACGCTGGGTGCCCGGGGGTGAGGAGCGTTACACCGGCGGCCCGGTGCCGGGCCAGCACCTCATCTGGCTCGACCCCGCCGGCCTGCGCCGCCCATCGGGCCGCCCGGCCTGCCGGGTCGCGACCGAGCACGCCCGCCACGGCCGGCGTGGCGGCGGCGGAACCCGCCACCACGACGGCCCATGCCCGTGCCGGTGCTCCATGAGCCTCGAGCAGGGCCGAGAGCCGGCGGGGGCCCATTCCGGACAGGCCGGCCAGGGCGGCCAGGCAGCCCTCGTCGGCCAAGGCTGCCACCCCGGTCACGAGGCCACCTGGAGAGTGGCCAGCTCGGCCCGCAGACCGAGGGCGGTACCGACGTGCTCCTCGGTGAGCGGCGGGTCGACGCCGGCCAGGTCGGCCATGGTGAGAGCCAGGCGGCGGATGCGGTGCAGCCCCCGGGCGGAGAGGGAGCCCCGGCCCAGCAGGCCGGCCAGGAGGCGCCGGGCGTCCCGGTCGAGCGGGGCCAGCTCGTCCAGCCGGGCCCCGGGCACGAGGGCGTTCACCGGCATCCCGCGAGCGGAGGCGCGCCGCCGGGCGGCGGCGACCCTCGCCGCCACAACGGCCGTCGACTCCCCCGCCTCCATGCCGAGGAGCTCGCCGGGATCGGCCCGGGGAACGTGGAGGCGCAGGTCGAAGCGGTCCAGCAGAGGCCCCGACAGGCGGCGGGCGTAGCGCATCCGCTCCGCCGGCTGGCACCGGCAGCGACGGCCGCCGCCCTCACCGCACGGGCAGGGGTTCATGGCCGCCACCAGCAGGAACCGGGCCGGCAGGCTGGCTGTCCCGACCGCCCGGTGGATCCGGATCACACCCTCCTCCAGCGGCTGGCGGAGGCAGTTGAGGACCACCGGCCGCTGCTCGCCGAGCTCGTCGAGGAACAGCACGCCACGGTGGGCGATGGAGATCGCCCCGGGCCGCAGCTGGCTGCTGCCCCCGCCCAGCAGGGCGACGGCCGAGGCGGTGGCGTGCGGCGCCTCGAAGGGCGGGTGGGAGATCAGCCCGGTGCCGTCGGGCAGAGCGCCTGCCGCCGAGTGGATCTTGGTGACCTCCAGCGCCTCGCTCGGGGTGAGCGGAGGCAGCAGGCCCGGCAGCCGCTCCGCCAGCATGGTCTTGCCGCCGCCGGGCGGCCCGGTGAGCAGGAGGTGGTGCCCGCCTGCCGCCGCCGCCTCCAGGGCGGCCCGGGCCACGGTCTGGCCCCGGACGTCGGCGAGGTCAGGACCGGGGAGACGAAGCCGGGCGGCCGGGCGGGCCAGGGGCAGCGGCCAGGGCGCCTCGCCCCGCAACGCCCGGACGAGGTCGGCCAGGTGGGCGACCCCAAGGACCCGGTCAGCGGCCAGCTCGGCATCGGCCACCTGGCTGGCCGGCACCACGACGGGCTCACCGGCGGCGGCCTCGGCCAGCGGCACCACGCCGACCACCGGCCGGACGGCACCGTCGAGCCCCAGCTCGCCCAAAAAGGCGTAGCCGGTGACGGAGTCTCGAGGAAGCTGATCCGATGCGAACAGGATGCCGACAGCCATGGCCAGGTCGAATGCCGACCCCCGCTTCTTCTGCCAGGCCGGCGACAGGTTGATCGTCACCCGCTTGTTCGGCCACTCGAACCCGCACGAGGCGAAGGCGGCCCTGACCCGCTCCTTGGCCTCGCGGCCGGTGGCGTCGGGGCCGCCCACCACGGTGGTGCAAGGCAGGCCCTGGTGGACCTGCACCTCGATGGTGACGGGATCGGCGTCGACCCCGAACAGGCTGGCGGTCGGGATGCAGGCGATCACGGCGGCGCTGTCCTCCGGAGGTGGGGCGGGAGGAGCGCAACCGACCGCTTGGGGCCGCCGCTCGAGGCGCCGCAGCGCTACTGCACGAAACGGTACCAGGGGCCGTGACAACCGCGCTCGGCGGCCGGCGGTTGAATCGGACGCCGGTGGCGAGGGACACTGGCCGGGTGGGCTTCGACGCCACCCGTCAACACCGCGGCCGACGCTCCGACATCTGGATCGTGGCGTCCGCCCTGGCGCTGTGCCTGCTGCTGATCCTCTGGGCTCTGCTGGCCTGACGGATGCGGCCCCTCACGGAGCGACCAGCGCTTGAGGCTCTCTAGAAGGCGCCCTCGACCACCTCGAAGCGGCCGCCGTCCCAGGCGGCCACGTCGAAGCGGATGCCGACGCCGCGGCCGCGGTGACCGGAGAGCCAGGCGGCGGCCAGGTGGCGGATGCGGACCTGCTTGTCACGGCCGACGGCCTCGGCGGCGGTCCCGAAGCGGCCGCTGCGCCGGGCCTTCACCTCGCAGAAGACCACGAGGCGGTCACGCCGACGCACGGCGACGATGTCGACCTCGCCACCCGGGCACCGCCAGTTCTGGTCGACCACGTCGTAGCCGTTGGCCCGGTACCAGGTGGCAGCCCGTTCCTCCACCGCCCGCCCCAGCGCGATCCGCTCGAAGGTCACCACTCCAAGCATCCGCCTGGCTGTGACACCGATGACCCGCGAGAGCCAACGGCGCCGCTGCTCAGACCTCCTTCTCGGGGACCTCCTCGATGTTCACGTCCTTGAAGGTGACGACACGGACGTGCTGGACGAAGCGGGCCGGCCGGTACATGTCCCAGACCCAGGCGTCCTCGAGCTCGATCTCGAACCAGGTACGGCCCCCTTCGGCCCGCGCTCCCATCTTCACGTCGTTCGCCAGGTAGAAGCGCCGCTCGGTCTCAACGACGTAGCGGAACATCGGGAGGACCGCCTTGTACTCCTGGTAGAGCTGTAGCTCGATCTCCGTCTCGTACCGTTCGAGGTCTTCAGCACTCACGGCGACCTCCCGCTCGTCGATGACGAGGACTGTACCCGGCCGTCACAGCCAGGAGGCGCCTCCCACGGGCCAGACCTTGACCACGGCACGGCCCACCACGCTCGACCGCTCGATCGGGCCGAAGCGGCGGCTGTCGAAGGACGAGCCCCTGTTGTCGCCCATGACGAACAACCGAGCGGGAGGCACGGTGACCGGATTGAAGTCCTCGGTCTGCACGCCCGCCGGCAGGTAGGGCTCAACGAGGCGCTGACCGTTCACGTAGAGGCTGCCGCCGCGGGCCGCAACCTCCTCGCCGGGAAGGCCCACGACCCGCTTGACGTATTCAGTGGTCGTCGGCTTCACCACGTTCACGCCCTCCAGCACGGCGTGGAGGGCACGCACAGCCAGCGGCTTGGGGCGGCTGGGCGGCTCCAGCTGGCCCGGCGCGTCGAAGACGACCACGTCGCCCCGACGCACCCCGTGCAGCCGGTACGACAGCTTCGAGACGACGATCCGGTCCTGCACCTGGAGCTGGGGGGCCATGGACAGGCTCGGTATGTAGAAGGCCTGGGCCACGAGGGTCCGCAGGACCGTTGTTATCACCACGATGGCCACGACCAGCACCATGCCGTCGATGGCGATCCTGGAAGCCCGGCTGCGACCCTGACCGTCGTCGGTGACCGCCACGTCAGGCGGGGCCTAACGGGCCGTCCGCTTCTCTTTGATCTTGGCGGCCTTCCCCCTCAGGTCACGCAGGTAGTACAGCTTGGCCCGACGCACGTTCCCGTGGCGGGTGACCTCGATCTTGTGGATCACCGGCGAGTGGACGGGAAAGATGCGCTCGACCCCCACCCCATAGCTGACCTTGCGCACGGTGAAGGTCTCCCGCACCCCGGAGCCGGAGCGGGCGATGACGTCGCCCTGGAACACCTGCACCCGCTCCTTGGCGCCCTCGACCACCCGGACGTGGACCTTCAGATTGTCTCCCGGCGCGAAGGCCGGAACATCGTCTCGAAGGCTGGCGCGGTCGACGATGTCGGTCGGGTTCATGGTGAAGGCTCCTGGCGCCAAAGCTTGAGAGAGGGCGACCTGGCAACCTAGCGCGGCGGGCGGGGCGACAGCCAGCCACCTAGCAGGAGCGGTCGAGGGCCTGCTCGACCTGGTCGAGGAGGTCGTGCTCGGCCAGCGTGGTGCGCTCGGTGCTGCTCAGCCCGCCCCGGGCGACGAGGAGGTCCGGGCGGCGCTCGGCGGTGCGCAGGAGCGCCTGGGCGTGGCGCCAGCGGGTGATGCGGGCGTGATCGCCCGAACGCAGGACCCGCGGCACCTCGAGATCGCGATAGGTGGCCGGACGGGTGTACTGCGGGTGCTCGAGCAGACCGGCGGCGCCGAAGCTCTCCTCGCCGGCCGAGGCGGCGTTGCCCATGACCCCGGGAAGGAGGCGGGTGACGGCCTCGACCACCACGCATGCCGCCGCCTCGCCGCCGCCGAGGACGTAGTCGCCGATCGACAGCTCGCCGTCACACAGGTTCTCGGAGATGCGGGTGTCGACGCCCTCGTACCGGCCGCACAGCAGGGAGAAGCCGTTCCCCGACGCCATGTGCTCGGCCACCCGCTGGTCGAACCGGACGCCGGCCGGGCCGAGGAGCAGCAGCGGCCGGAGCGGCTCGACGGCCTCGACGGCGGCGAAGACCGGCCCGGGCCGCATCACCATTCCCGCTCCGCCGCCGTAGGGCGTGTCGTCGACCGACCGGTGCGGGCCGGTGGCGTGGGCCCGCAGGTCGTGGACCCGCAGGTCGATCGCCCCGCTGAGGCGGGCCCTGCCCAGCAGGCTGAACCAGCCAAAGCCGTCGACGAGGTCGGGGAAGATGGTGAAGACGTCGATGCGCATGAGGTGCTGGCATCGTCGCACAAGGGTGCCCGCCAGACTCGGCCTCCGGGACTAGCTCGAGGGCTCGTTCCATGCCATCGCACCCGCCAAGAACAATGGCGAGGATAAGGGCGGCTGACCCACCCCTACAGGTCGAACAGGCCCTCGGGCACCTCCACCAGGATGCGGCCGGGCTCGTGGCCCACCACGAAGGTGACGGGCACCAGGTGGCCGGTGTCGAGGAGCAGGAGGTCGGCGGCCACCCCCTCGTGGACCTCGGTCACGATCCCCCGCTCGCCGCCGTCCTGGTCGACCACCGCCGAGCCCAGCAGCTCGTGCACCCACAGCTCGTCGGGGTCGGCGATGGCCTCGGCCCGCAGGATCGCCCCGGGCAGGGCCTCGGCTGCGCCGCGGTCGGGCACCTCGGCGTACTTCACCACCCAGTCACAGCCGGCGATGTGGCGGGTCCGCTCCACGGTGAGCGGGCCAGCGGGGCCGTGGACCACCGCTCCCGTGGCCCGTCGCTCGGGCCGGTCGGAGGTGAAGCGAACGACCACCTCGCCCCGCACGCCGTGGGCCCGCAGGATCCGGCCGACCTCCAGGATCGGCGGCTCGTCCGACGGCGGCTCGTCCAAGCGGAGTGCCGCTCAGTCGTCGATGGCGACGTTGGCCTCGACGCCGTCGCGGGCGCCGGCGGCCCGCACCACGGTGCGCATGGCCTGCACGACCCGGCCGCGACGGCCGATGACCTTGCCCATGTCGTCGGGGGCGACGTTCAGGTGCAGCTCAATGCCCCGGCGGCGCTCCTCGACCTCGACCGAGATGGCGTCGGGGTCGTCCACGATGTGGCGCACCACGTACTCGAGGACGGCCTGGGCTATCCCCCCGCCCGCGCTGCCCTCGGGAGCGTCGTCCACCTCGATCTCGGGATCGAGGTTGCTCATGTGGTCGCCTTGCCGGCGGCCTTGCCCTCCTCGAAGGTAGCCCAGGTGCCCGTCTGGGTCAGCAGCTTGCGGACCCGGTCGGTGGGCTGGGCCCCCTGGCGGAGGTAGCCGAGGGCCTTGTCGCCGTCGATCTGCACCCGGCTCGGGTCCTGGCGGGGCTCGTAGGTCCCGATGATCTCGATGAACCGGCCGTCGCGGGGCGAGCGGCTGTCCGCCGCTACAACCCGGTAGGTCGGCTGCTTGGTCTTGCCCATCCGCATCAGGCGGAGCTTCACGGTCATGTTGTCTCGATTCTCTCTCTCATCGGGTTTTCTTGGGGGTCGTTCGACCGCCCTTTTTGCTCTTCTTGGACTTGCGCATGCCGAGCCCCATCGGGAGGCTCTTCATCTGGCGCTGCACCTCTTTGAACTGCTTCAGCAGCAGGTTGATCTCTGAGGTGGTAACCCCGCTGCCGTTGGCGATGCGGAGCTTGCGGCTGCCGTTGATCATGTCCGGGTCGCGCCGCTCACGCGTGGTCATCGAGTGGATCATCCCCTCGATGCGGGCCAGCTCACGCTCGTCGATGTCGGCGTCACGCAGCTCCTTTGGGACACCCGGCATCATGCCGATCAGTCCCTTCAGCGGCCCCATCTTCTTGACGGCCTGCATCTGCTCCAAGAAGTCCTCGAACGTGAAGCGGCCGGCCAGGAGGTTCTCGGCGGCCGCCTCGGCGCTCTCCTTGTCGAAGTGCTCCTCGGCCACCTGGATCAGGCCGAGGATGTCTCCCATGCCGAGGATGCGGCCGGCCATGCGGTCGGCGTCGAACCGGTCGAAGTCCTCGACCCGCTCACCGGTGGAGGCGAAGGCGATGGGCTTGCCCACCACCTCCTTGACGCTGAGGGCGGCACCGCCGCGGGCGTCACCGTCGAGCTTGGTGAGGATGACGCCGTCGAGGGACAGAGCCTCGTTGAACGCCTCGGCCGTGCTCACCGACTCCTGGCCGATCATGGCGTCGATGACCAGGAACGTGTAGTGCGGCTCCACCGCCTTCGATACGTCCCGCACCTGCTCCATCAGCTCGGAGTCGATGCTGAGCCGACCGGCGGTGTCGACGATCAGCACGTCCTTGCCCAGCCGGCGGGCCTCCTCCAGGCCGGCCCGGGCCACCGAGACCGGATCACTGGCCTCGGAGAACACGGGCACGCCGATCTGGGCGCCCAGCACCCGCAGCTGCTCGACCGCCGCCGGACGCTGGAGGTCGGCGCCCACCAGCAGCGGGTTGCGGCCCTCCTTTTTGAACCAGCGGGCCAGCTTGGCTGCGTTGGTGGTCTTGCCGGCGCCCTGGAGGCCGGCCAGCAGCACCACCGTCGGCGGCCTGGAGGCGTAGACCAACTTGAGCCCCGGGCCGCCGAGGACGTTGACCAGCTCGGCGTTGACCCGCTTGACGATCTGCTGCTCGGGCGACAGCGCCTTGGACAGCTCGACGCCGACCAGGTCCTCCTTGATGCGTGCCACCATCTGGCGGGCCACCCGGAAGTTGACGTCAGCCTCGAGGAGGGCCTGGCGGATCTCCCGCATGACCTCGTCGATGTCAGCCTCGCTGAGACGCCCGCCCTTGCGCAAGCGCGAGAAGATGTCCTCGAAGCGGTCGGTCAGCGATTCGAACATGGGCGGTCGGCAACCCTACCGGACCCCGCTCCCGCCGGCCGGAGCCGCTGCGTGTACGGACCGTACACAAGCGCTATCCTGAGAGAGCGTGAGCGTGCCGGTCACCACCCGCCTCGACGCCTCGGTGGTCGATACCGTCGACCGTTGCGTCGCCGCCGGGCTGGAACCGAAGCGGGGATCGATCGTGTCGGCCGCGATGCGCGCCTGGCTGGCCGAGCACGGCGAGGCGGCGATCGTCGTCTCCTACCGCCGCCGCTACCCCGAGCCGGCTTCGGCCCAGGACGATCTGCTCAAGATCGCTGGCTATTCGGTGGCCGTGTGCCTCGGCGCCGACCTGACCTGATCGGCCGCGGCACGATCTGGGATGCCCAGCTCCCCGGAGTCGGCGTTCATCCCGTCGTGGTCGTCACCCGTGACTCCGCCAGCCCAATCCTGAGCAGCCTGGTATGCGCCCTGGTCACGAGCACGTTCCATGGGCACGTCGCCGAGGTCGAGCTTGGACCCACGAGGGGCACGATCACCCCTGCGCCGTAACCGGCGACAACCTGTTCACCCTGCCCAAGCAAGTAGGGAGGGGCTGACCGGGGCTGGTGCAGGCGAATCCGATGAGCGAGCCACCAACGTCTTCTACGTGTACCTGCTGCTGAGGACGCTGATCACTGAGCCACCGACCGTCGGTGCGTTTGACCTCGCCAACGTGCTCTACGTCGGCAAGGGTGCAGGTTACCGATGGCAGGATCACTTTCGTGAGGCGCTGAGGGAGGCGAGCTCCGCAAAGGCAACCGCAATTAGGAAGGCGCTTGGCGCTGAGCCGCGTGCGTGGTTGGTCGAGCGTCATGCGCTCGTCGTCGCCGGGCACCTGTCCGAATCGGAGGCCTTCCGGCTGGAGGCAGTCATGCTGCATCTCGCTGGCGGAACATCATCCGTGACGAATGTCGTTGCCGGGCACCGTACGGCCGAGTTGATGGTGCCTGCCTACGACGCTCGCGTCTTCTTCGGCGCCGAGGACCTCGCCATTGACCGCTGGGAGGTGGCTCGCGAACCTCGGCAGGCTGACCTCCTCGATGGCGGTCCTCCGGGCGCCGTCGTCTTCGTGGTCAAGGGCGGCGCGAGATCCTTCACCGATCCCGCTTGGCAGCGGACCAAGGAGCCAGGCCGCTTCAAGAACTCAATTGTCATGGCAACCTGCGACGAGCCAGCCGTCGAGCGCCGGGGCTGGGACCCACACCATCCATGGTCCGCCGAAGAAGCGGGTGCACGCGCCTGCCGCTTCTGGACCGGGTCCAAGGCCAGCGTTGAACTTTGGCAGCAACTCATCACTCAACGTAGCGGCTACCTCGCGTTGGTCGTCGAGGATCCGAGAGACAAGCGGTCGGCGGTTCGGTACGTCTGGGCGATCGACTCAGAGGGCAAGTGGGAAGACTACGGCAGCACCGTCGGCTTCGGGTTTCCGTTGGGCACGTTGATCGAGAACCATCCCTGGCTCGGGCGGCACCTCATCAAGCGGACAGATGGAATAGGCTTTCTGAAGAACCTCCAGAATTCCCCAGGCATGGCCGTATTCGACATTGAACGGATGGCGGACAATCAGCTACCGCCGGCAACGCCGATCGCTACTCGCTGAAGAGGGCGTCGACGAACTCGTCGGGGTCGAAGTCGACGAGGTCGTCGGCTGTCTCGCCCAGGCCCACCAGCTTTATGGGGATGCCGAGCTCGGTCTGGATGGCCAGGGCGATGCCGCCCTTGGCCGTGCCGTCCAACTTGGTGAGCACGACCCCCGTCAGCTCGACGGCGTCGGTGAACTGCTTGGCCTGGACCAGGCCGTTCTGGCCGGTGGTGGCGTCGAGGACGAGCAGCACCTCGGTCACCTGGCCCTCGGCCTTTTCGGCCACACGACGGATCTTCTTCAGCTCCTCCATCAGGTTGACCTTGGTGTGGAGGCGGCCGGCGGTGTCGCCCAGCACCAGGTCCTTGTCACGGGCGGCGGCGGCCGAGATGGCGTCGAAGACGATGGAGCCTGGGTCGGCGCCCTCGGCGCCCCGGATGATGTCGGCGCCGGCCCGCTCGGCCCACACCTGCAGCTGGTCGGCGGCGGCGGCCCGGAAGGTGTCGCCGGCCGCCATCACCACGCTGCGCCCCAGGGCGGCCTGGGCCTTGGCCACCTTGCCGATGGTCGTGGTCTTGCCCACCCCGTTGACGCCGACGAACAGCCAGACGTTGGGCGGTCCCGGTTCGAAGCGCAGGCTGCGGTCGCCGCTGGCCAGGGACTTCTTCAGGTCCTCCTTCAACTCGTCCAGCAGCTGCGCCCCCTCGGTCACGTTCTCGGCCGCGGCCCGCAGGCGCAGGGCGTCGAGCAGCCTGGTGGTGGTGGCCACCCCGACATCGGCCCGGATCAGGACCTCCTCCAGGTCGTCCCAGGTCTCCTCGGAGACCTTCCGGCCCCGGATGCCCTGCAGGTAGCCGGCGAACAGGCCCCGAGCCTTTGACAGCCGGTCCCGGAAGCGGGGCCTCTTCGGGGCCTCGACCTCGACCTCGGGTTCGAGAACGGCCTCGATGCCGGGCTCCAGCTCGACCACGGTCGGCTCGTCGACCTCGGGCCCGATCTCGGCCAGCGCCTCCTCGACCCGCTCGACCAGGTCGGGCGGCACCTCCTCGACCCGGTCATCGAGGGCGGTGGCGCCACCGCCCGGCCGCAGGCGGGGGATGGGTGGGGGCTCAAGCTCGGGGCCCCGGCTGCGGCTCCGCGACACCGCGAAGGTGGCCCCGCCGACGAGCAGGACGGCCAGGACGACGACCAGAACGAGGATCTCCATACGTCGCTGAGCCTACGAGACCTCCACCCCCCGAACTGTCGGGAGTACCTGTCGCTCAGCGGTGGGTTAGTCCCGACAGAACCGGTCAGGTTCCGGCGCGGATGCGCTCGCTGACCACCTTGGAGGAGCCGCCGGGCTGCATCGTCACGCCGTAGAGGCAGTCGGCCGCCTCCATGGTGCGCTTCTGGTGGCTGACGATGAGCAGCTGGGCGTCGGTGCGGAACTCGTCGATCAGGCCGAGGAAGCGGTGGAGGTTGACGTCGTCCAGCGCAGCCTCGACCTCGTCCATCAGGTAGAACGGCGACGGCCGGCTGCGGAAGACAGCGAACAGCAGGGCCAGGGCCACCAGGCTGCGCTCGCCGCCTGACAGCAGTGCCAGGGACTTCACGTTCTTGCCCGACGGCTTCGCCTCGACCTCGATGCCGGTGTTCAGCAGGTCGTCCGGCTCGGTGAGGCGCAGACGGCCGGTGCCGCCCGGGAACAGCCCGGCGAACAGGTGGTCGAAGCTGGCCGAGACGTCGGCGTAGGCGGCGCTGAAGACCTCGACGATCTCGGCGTCGATCACTCGCACCACCTTGGCCAGCTCACGGCGACTCGACTTGACGTCGTCGAGCTCGGCTTCTAAGAAGGTCGCCCGCTCCTCGAGCTCGGTGAGCTCGGACAGGGCCAGCGGGTTCACCGGGCCCATCAGGCGCAGGTCGCGGTCGAGGGCCGCCGCCCGGCTCTCGGCGCTGGTGCCGTCGGGCAGGTTGGGCGGGGCGGCGGCCATGGCCTCCTCGGGCTGGAGCGAGAGGTCACGGCGTAGACCCTCGGTGGCCGTCTCCAGGCGCAGGCGGGTCTCGGCCTCCTCGACCACGACCCGCTGCTGGCGCTCTCCCACCTCGACCAGGCGGCGCTCGGCGGCCTGGCGCTCGCTGCGCAGCCCGGCCAGCCGCTCGGCGGCGGCGCGGGTCATCGCTGACTGGCGGGTTCGGCGGGCCCGCAGGCCATCGAGCAGCCTTTCGAGCTGGTCGCCCCGCTGCCGCAACACCTCGACCAGCCCGGCCAGCACGCCGGCCTGCTCCTCCAGGCGCACCCGCCGCCCGCTGGCGTCAGCCCGCTCGGCCTCGAAGCGGCGCAGCCGGTCCTCCACCTCGTCCCGGCGGCGGGTCAGGAAGCCCCGCCGCTCCTCCAGGCTGGCCGACTTCACCGCCAGGTCTCGCCGGAGGCTCGCCACCGACCGCTCCTGGTCCTCGAGCCGACGGCGGGCGGCCTGGCGGGCCAGCCTCCGCTCGCCCCGAGCCGCCTCCTCGGCCTCCAGGGCCGGCAGGAGAGCTGAGAGGTCGGCGAGGCGGGCCCCCTCGCGCTCCATGCGCGACGCCAGCTCCTCAGCATCGGCCCGGAGCGCCTCGGCCTCGGTGCCAACGTCACGCCGCTCGGCTTCGACCCGGGCGAGGGCGGTGGTCGACGCCGTCCGCCGGGCGGCGTTGCTGTGGGCCTGCGCCTGGGCCGCCTCCTCGGCCCGACGGGCCTCGTGGAGGTGGCGCCTGGACTCGAGGCGGGCCGCCCCCGCCGCCTCCGCGGCGGCGACGGCGGCGTCGGCAGCACCACGTGCGTCCTCCAGCGCCGCCCCGGTGGCACCGGTCGTGCCGGCGCCGGTGCGCCACGCCGTCGTGGCGAACCGGTCGCCGGCGCGGGTCACAACGATCAGGTCGGGCCGGTCGAGGGCCAGGTCGAGCGCCTCCTCCCAGCTCCCGGGCACGCAGACGGCCGAGGCGAGCAGCTGGTCGAGCAGCGAGTCGAGCCCCGGCAGGCGGCTGCACACGTGCGACCTAACCGCTTCGATCCCGGGAAGCTCAGGCAGGAACGGCAGCGCCACCGAGGTCCCCGGGTCGGGCAGGGCGATGACCGCTCCACCCACCCGGGCCTCGGCGAGCTGGCGCAGGGCGATCCGGGCCGAGGGCGACCCGTCGACCACAACGGCGGCGACGGCCTCGCCGCACGCCGCCTCGAAGGCACCCTCGAAGCCCTCGTCCAGCTCGACCAGCTCGACCAGGGCACCAACCACCCCGGCCACGCCGGCGAGGCGCTCGGCGCCGGCCCGGGCCCTGGCCTCGTCCAGCGCCTGGGCCAGCGCCTCGGCCCTGGCCCCGGACCGGTGACGCGCCGCTTCGGCCGCGTCGGTGGCGGCATCGGCCCGCACAAGCGCCTCCTCCAGCCCGGCCCTGCGGGCCGCGGCCCGGCCCAGTGCATCGGCCAGGGTCGGCTCCGAGGCAGCGGCGCTCCCGGCGTCGACGGCCAGCGAGGCCGCCTCGGCGGTCAGACGGTCGGCCCGGGCGGCCAGCGCCTCCAGCCGGGCGGCGGCCCTGGCGTGCTGGATGCCGGTGCGCTCCGTCCCCTGGCGCAGCGCCCCGAGCTCGCCGCGCACCTCGGCGGCGCTCAGCACAGGCTGGTCCTCCGCCGCCATCGGCGCCTCCCGTCCGAGCACGCCCTGGGCGGGGCCGCTCGGGCCCTGGGTGCTCTGCTCAGCCGGGCCGCCCTGGCTCTGGTCAACCCGTCCGGCAGCGCCGCTCTGGCTCTGGTCAACCCGCTCGGTTGGGCCGCTCTGGCCCCAGTCCAGCTCGAAGCGGTCACGCTCACCGGCCAGCTCCACATCGGCTCTGCCCAGCGCCGCCTCCTCGGGTTCCAGGCCGCGGGCGGACAGCTCGACCTCGTCCAGCTCAGCCTCCAGCCGGGCGGCGTCGGCCTCGAGGCTGGCTGCCACGCTCTCGTCGGCCTGCGCCCACAGGGCCCGCTCGATGCTGCGGCTGCGCTCGGCCACCACCCCGGCCAGGCCCAGCGCCCGCTCCCGCAGCGCCTCGGCCCGGGTCAGGTCGGCGGCCAGGTCCTCGGCGCCGGCCACGGCCGCCACCCCTGAGACCTCGGCCTCGGCCGCCGCCACCTCGACCTCCAGCGACGCCAGGGCCTGGCGCAGCTCGCCCGCCGCCCGCCCCAGGTCACCCTTCACGTGCCCGGCCCCGGTCAGCCGCTGCTGCAGGGAGGCCAGCTCGAGCCCCGCCAGGTAGGTGCGCAGGGCGGTCAGCTCGGTCACCACGCCGTCACGCCGCCGGGCGGCGTCAGCCTGGCGGCGCAATGGCCCCAGCTGGCGACGCACCTCGCGCACCAGGTCCTGGGCCCGCAGCAGGTCGGCCTCGGTGCTGTCCATGCTGCGCATGGCCTTCTCCCGTCGCCGCCGGTGCTTCAGGACCCCGGCCGCCTCCTCGACGATGCTGCGCCGCTCCTCGGGCCGGGCGTTCAGCACGGCGTCGAGCTGGCCCTGGTTGATGATCACGTGCTGGGTGCGGCCCACCCCGGAATCCGACAGGAGGTCCTGCACGTCGA
The DNA here is from genome assembly GCA_038253125.1 of Acidimicrobiales bacterium. GTDB lineage: Bacteria > Actinomycetota > Acidimicrobiia > Acidimicrobiales > JAUJNH01 > JAUJNH01. The sequence continues at coordinate 9,253 of JBBSHM010000021.1, read as the reverse complement.
GCAGCCGGCACGGCGCTCCGTTGATCTCGTACTCGCTGTCGCCGCTGCGGAACAGCCGGCGGGTGACCGTGACCTCGGTGAGGTCGATCGACAGGCGCCCGTCGGCGTTGTCGATGGTGAGGGTGACCTCGGCCCGGCCCAGCTGCTGACGCGAGCCGGTGCCGGCGAAGATGACGTCGTCCATCTTGGCGCTGCGGACGCTCTTCGGCGACTGGCTGCCCAGCACCCAGGCCACGGCGTCGACGATGTTCGACTTGCCGCTGCCGTTGGGCCCGACCACGACGCACACGCCCGGCTCGAGGTCGAGGGTGACCGGATCGGCGAATGACTTGAACCCCTTCATGGTCAGCTGTCGCAGGTGCATCCGCCGAAAGGCTATGCGTCGCCACCAGGCGGGATCCCGAGCGGTCGGGAGCTGAACTGGCGGACGCCCTGGTCGAGCACCCAGTCGTGGCCCCAGGTCACCAGTGGCCGGGCCAACCGGGCGAAGGCCCGCAGCACCCCGGCCGAGGGGGCCAGGTCCGACAACACGTGCACCTCCGTAGCCTGGCCTCGCGCCGCCATGTCGACCCGGGCCGTCCCGGCGATGTCGCCTTCCACAGAGGCCCGCACCGAGTGGCCCGGCTCCACCTCCTCGATCCTGATGGTGAAGCGCAGCGAGTAGGGCAGCGGGGGCTGGACGTGGCAGGCCCACACCTCCCCCTCGTCCAGGCGACTGGCGTCGAGCCGGCGCAGCCACGGCCACCAGGTCGTGAACCGCTCAGGGTGGGTGACGGCCTCCCACACCTGCGCCAGCGGCTCGTCGAAGGTGACCCGCCGGTCGGACCGGATCACCTACGCATCAACGCCGGGAGCCCATGACAGGGTGATGCCCGTACGTGACGGGACGACCCGTCAGGTGCGGTAGGGATCCGGGGGCGGGGGCACGCATACTTCGGACACCCTGGCGGGCGATGGGGATGTTCAGACCTGGCAGCTGGGGCAGAAGTAGGTGCTGCGCTGAGCGAACTTCACCCGGGCGATCGTGGCCCGGCAGCGCAGGCACCGCTTGCCCTCGCGGGCGTACACCTGATGCTGCTCCTGGAACTTGCCGGTGCGGCCGAACAGGTCGACGTACTGCTCGTCGGCCAGGCTGGAGCCCCGGGCCTTTATGGCCTCGGCCAGCACCTCGGTCATGCCCCGCCACAGCCGGCGGGCCTCCTGGGGGCCGATGGAAGCCGAGTCGCGGTCATAGCGCAGACCGGCGGCGAAAAGGATCTCGTCCGCGTAGAGGTTGCCGATGCCGGCGATGAAGGTCTGGTCCATCAGCAGCGACTTCAGCTTGGCCTTGCGGCCGCGCACCAGCAGGCCGAAGCGGTCCCACGACATGGGGGTGTCGAGCGGGTCGAAGCCGAGGTGGGCCAGCTCGGGGACCTCGGTCTCGATCTGATCCGAAGGGGTGACGAAGAGCTCGCCAAACGTGCGAGGGTCGACGAAGCGCACCTGCAGGTTGCCGGGGGGGGCGAAGGCGAGGATGGCGTGGGTGTGCTTGTCGAGCGGGTCTTTCGGGGTGGCCTTGCGCAGCTGGCCGCTCATCCGCAGGTGGATGACCAGGACATCGGGGCTGTCCAGCCGCAGGACGAGGTACTTGCCCCGCCGGTTGACCCCGACGACCTTGCGGCCCTCCAGTCGCTCCTTGAACTCAGCCGGCCGCCGGCGCACCGTCCGCTCACCGGTGACGGTGACCTCCTTCAGCTTCTTGCCGACGACCTCCTTCTCCAGGTCGCGCCGGATGGTCTCCACCTCGGGCAGCTCAGGCATCGCCGAGGCTCCCGGTGGGCACGGCCAGCTCGGCCGACAGGGCCGCCCACGCCTGGCGCGCCGCCGCCTGCTCCGCCTGCTTCTTCGATCGGCCCTGGCCGCCCTCCCACCGCCGGCCGTCGAGGACGACGGTGGCCACGAAGCGCTTGGCGTGGTCGGGGCCCTCGTCGACGACGGTGTAGGCTGGCAGGCGGCCGAAGCGGCTGGAGGCCAGCTCCTGGAGGCGGGTCTTGTGGTCCTGACCGCCGGGGCCAGCCGCCGCCTCGAAGATGCGCTCACCGAGGAGGCGCAGCACCAGGTCGCGAGCGGCGCCCCACCCGCCGTCCAGGTAGGTGGCGCCGATCAGGGCCTCCATGGCGTCGGCCAGGATGGAGGGCTTGGCGCTGCCGCCGCTGGCCGCTTCGCCCTTGCCGAGCAGGATGGCCTGGCCCACCCCGAGCTCGGCGGCCACCTCGGCCAGAGCGGCCGAGCTCACGACCGAGGCCCGCACCTTGGCCAGCTGGCCCTCGGGCAGCTCCGGGTAGATCTCGAAGATGTAGTCGGTGACGACCAGGCCGAGGACGGCGTCACCCAGGAACTCCAGGCGCTCGTTCGACAGCGCCGGCGGCACCTCGGCGCAGTACGAGCGGTGGGCCACCGCCCGCTCGAGCAGAGAGCGGTCGACGAAGCTCCACCCCAGCCGCCGGGCGAGGGCGTCCAGCAGCGCGTCGTGGCCGCCTTCGGACAGCGTCTAGGTCCCGAGCTTGGCGACGACGTAGTCGACGGCGTCGCGGACCACCTTCAGGTCCTCAAGGTCCTCGTCCTCGATGCGGAAGCCGACCGACCGCTCGCTGAGGTCCTCCTCGATCGCTTCGACCAGCTCGATGAGGGCCAGGCTGTCGGCGTCGAGGTCGTCGGCGAACGAGGCGCCCTCGGTGATCTTGGCCGGCTCGATCTCGAGGATCTCAGCCAGGCTGTCCTGGATCAACTTGAACACCTCATCGCGGCTCATGGGGTTTCCACTCACATGGGTCTCGGTGGGCACGGCCGGAGCATAGCCAGGAGCGGCCTAGCCCCGATCGGCCGGCGGCGGCCGGATGGCCCGGCGGATGGCGCCGACGAGGTCGGCTTCAACCATGTCGCGGGCTGTGCGGATGGCGTTGACGATGGCCGTGGCCGACGACGAGCCGTGGCTGATGATGCACAGTCCGTCGGTGCCGAGGAGCATGGCTCCGCCGTGGCTCTCGGGATCGAGCTCGCGGGCCAGCTCGACAAAGGCCGGGAGCAGCGCCTCGCTGGCCGCCCGGGCCTCCTCGCTGCCGAGCAGGATCTCCATGACCGCCTTCGACAGCGTGCGCATGCCGCCTTCCAGGGCCTTGAGCGTGACGTTGCCGGTGAAGCCGTCGGTGACGCAGACGTCGATGCTGTCGGACATGACGTCGCGCCCCTCGACGTTGCCGACGAAGCGGAGCCCGGGCTCGGCCACCAGGAGGGCGTGGGCATCCTTGCGGAGCGTGCCGCCCTTGCCGGCCTCCTCACCGATCGAGAGCAGGCCCACCCTGGGCTCGACCGCCCCGTAGCGGGCGGTGAAGTAGGCCGACCCCATGTGAGCGAACTGCACCAGCATCTCGGCGCTGCACTCGACGTTGGCGCCGGCGTCGAGCAGGGCGGTGGGCGTGGCGGCGCCGGGCACCGGGATCGGGGTCACGATTGCCGGCCGCAGCACTCCTTTGATGCGCCCGGTGCGCAGCAGCGCCGAGGCCATCGCCGCCCCGGTGTTGCCGGCGGAGACCATGGCCGACGCCCGTCCGTCGCGCACCGCCTCGGCCAGGCGCACGAGCGAGCTGTCCTTCTTGGTGCGCACGGCCATGGCCGGGTCCTCGGCCATGTCGACCACCTGCGAGGCGGCCAGCACCTCGAGCCCACCGGTGTCCAGGCCGACAAGGGCTTCGGGCCGGCCGACGAGCAGCACGTCGATCTCGAGCTCGACTGCGGCGCGCACGCACCCGGCGACGATCTCCGCCGGGGCCTTGTCGCCGCCCATCACGTCGACGCCGATCGGCGTCACCGGGGGGCGGGGCGGCATCGCCCGCTCTGAAGGGCCGATCGGGCCCGGCAGAGGGCCGTCAAACCTCGATGGCCTGGCGGCCGTGGTACCAGCCGCACTGGCCGCACACCACGTGCGGCACCTTGGCCGAGCCGCAGCGGGGGCAGTCGCTGCGCGAGGGAGCCTCGAGGGTCCAGTTGCTGGCCCTGCGCATGCGGGTCTTGGACTTGGACTTCTTCTTCTTGGGGACGGCCACGGTGGCGCCTCGCTTCTTTCTTCTGTCTCAGGTGTCACGGAGGGTGTCGAGGGCCGCCCATCGCGGGTCAGGCTGGCTGGCAGCGCAGCCGCACCTGGTCTCGTTGCGGTTGGCCCCACAGACGGGGCATAGCCCCCGGCACCCATCGTTGCACAGGGGAGCCGGGGGAAGGCCGAGCAGCACAGCATCGCGCACGAGCAGCGCCAGGTCGACCCGGGAACCGTCGAGGGCGTAGGTCTCCTCACCGTCGGAGGCGGGCTCGTACACCTCGCGCACGCTGGCGGTGACCTCGCCGGTGGCGTCGCCCAGGCACCGGCGGCACTGGCCCCGCCACCGGGCGCTGACGTCGGCGGTGACGACGACGTCGTCGGACGCCCAGGCCAGCTGGGCGTCGACCGCCACCTCGTCACCGTCGGCCACCGCCGCGGCCGAGAGCCGGAGCCCGCTGAGGCGGCCCGAGCGCTGCACCCGCATCACCGAACCCGGCAGCTTGCGCAGCGGCGTCACGTCGACGACGAAGTCGCTCCCCCGGCCCACAGGGCGGTCGAGCCTACCGGCGCTATGTGTCCTGGTCGAAGAAGCCAGGCTCGTTGGGGTCATTGGGGCCGACGCCAATGCCGATCGGGCCTTCGACCGAGGCGGGCTGAGGGGTCATCCGCAGCTTCTCGCGGCCGGCGGCCACGGTCTTGGCCGTGCGCTCCAGGACGATCTGGAAGCCGGCCAGCTTCTGGTCGCAGTAGTCCTCGGCCTCCATCCGCATGCGGCGGGCCTCGTCCTTGGCCGTCTCAACGAAGCTCTGCGCCGAGTGCTGGGCCTCTCGCACGATCTCGGTGCGCTGGACCATCCGCTCGGCCCGCACCCGGGCCGACTCCAGGATCTCGTCGGCCTCCCGCTGCACCTTGGCCAGGAACTCCTCGCGCTCCTTCAGCATGAACCGGGCCTGGCGCAGCTCCGCCGGCAGGCGGTCCAGGGCGTCGTCGAGGAGCTCGAGAACCTCTTCCTTCTCCACCCTGACGCTGGACGACAACGGGAGAGGCCGGGCGTTGCCGATGAGCTCGATGACCCGGCGGACCAGGGTCTCGGTGTCAGGGGCGTCGTCGCCCTCGAAGATCCCGCTCACCGTCGGCCACCGGGGCCGTAGCGCTCCCGGAGCCGGGCCGCCACCACCTTTGGCACCATCGAGTCGATCCTGTCAGCCGCCCCGTACTTGACGAAGTCGCGCACGTACTTGCTGGCCACGAAGCTCGATGCCGTTGCACAGGGGACGAGGACGGTCTCGATGCCCGACACCGCCTTGTTCATCTGCGCCTGCTGCAACTCGGACTCGAAGTCCGAGACCACCCGCACGCCCTTCACGATCACCCCGGCACCCTCCTCGTGGGCCACGTCCACCGTCAGCTTGGCCATCGACACCACCCGCAGGTTGCCGAGGTGGGCGCAGCTCTCACGCACCAGATCCTGGCGATCCTCGAGGCTGAACAGGGGCTCGCCCTTGCCGGGGTTGCGGATGACGGCGACCACCAGCTGGTCGAACAGGGCGGCGGCGATCTCGATGATCTCAAGGTGGCCGTTGTGGATCGGATCGAAGGACCCGGGGAACAGCGCGGTCCTGAGCGGCCTCGGCACCGTCCTCAGACCCCCGGTTCCCGATCAGCTTCGAACACGCTGACCACGGTACCGCCGTAGCGGCGCGTCCTGAGCGATCCCCAACCGCCGGGAGTGGTGATCTCCCGGTCGGATTCGACGACGACTACCGCCGCCGCACCAGCCAGCCCGGCGAGCAGATCGGTCCAGCCATCCCAGGCGTAGGGCGGGTCGGCCAGCACCAGGTCAAACGAGCCGGGCTCCTGCCGTGCGGCCCAGCGCAGGAGATCACGGCGCACGAACGTCGCCGGCCGCCCGCCCAGGCCCACGGCAACCAGGTTGGCCTGGGCCACCCGGAGCGAGCGCGGCGAGATGTCGACAAAGGCACAGGCGGCGGCGCCCCGAGACAACGCCTCGATGCCGAGGGCGCCGCTGCCACAGGCCAGGTCGGCCACCCGCAGGCCGTCGAGCCCGTCGAGGTTGGCGTCCAGCATGGTGAACAGGGCCTGGCGCACCCGGTCACCGGTGGGTCGTACCTGGGTGCCCGGAGGGGCGGTGAGGCGGCGGCCCCTGGCCACCCCGGCGATCACCCGCAACGGCGCTCCCGGTCGAGCCCCATGCCGGGAACGGTACCGTGGACCCCCCGCTTCTGTCGGGAGTACCTGTCGCCTGGCGGAGGGCTTCTCCCGACAAAAGCGGGAGTAGCGTCGGCCCGTCGTGGACCTGCTCGCCCTGCGGTGGCTGCCCTTGGTGCCGCCCGGCGCCGGGCGGGCCAGCGGCACACTGGTGGGTGAGGTCGTCCCGCGTCCCGAGTGGGCGGGGACGCCCGGCCTGCTTCACGGCGGGATGGCGGCCGCCCTGCTTGATGACTGCATGGGCGGGCTCTCCCATGCCCTCGACCGCATCGCCACGATCACGGCCACCCTGGACCTCCGCTTCCGGCGCCCGGTGCCCCTGGACGGGGGGGTCCTGAGGGTCGAGGCGTGGCGAGAACAGCCTGGGCTGCGGAAGCGGACCCGGGTCCACGGGCGGCTGCTGCTCGACGACGGCTCGGCCGCGGTCGAGGCCACCGCCCTGATGATCAGCACCGGTCGGGTGGTCTGATGGCCTGGGAGGACGGCGCCTTCGTCGCCGAAGCCGAGATCACCTGCGTCGACTGCGGCGGCCCCGCCTACCTGCTCACCCCGCCGCCGAGCCCGGACGACCTGCCCTGGGCCGAGGGCGATCTCGTGGTGTACCGCTGCCGTGACTGCCATGACCGCTGGGACCTGGAGGTCCCGGCCCTCGACCAGGCCTGAGCTGGGCCCGTGCGGGAACCGGAGCCCGAACTGTCGGGAGTAGCTGTCGCTCGGCGTAGGGGAACTCCCGACAGAACCGGGGGTGGAAGGGCGATGGTCGCCGTCACGGTGATGGTCGCCCTGCTTGTCGGCTGCGCTCGTGACGCAGCACAGGCCGGCGGCGTCGGACCGATCAGCCCGCCCAAGGACTTCGCGAAGGTTCCAGGCCAGGGCTTCAGCATCGCCGCGCCGGACACGTTCACTCCGTCGAGCCAGCAGTCGACAAACGGAGAGCCCAAGCTGACCCTGAACGTGCGGGCGCTGCACCCGGGCGACGAGCCCACGCTGGTGGCCGTGATCCGCGACACCAAGCCGCGGGCCCCCGTCGTGCAGCAGATGGAGGTTCTGGCGGACGTGAAGCGCAAGGTGGGCGCCTCCGACGTCACCCGCCAGGACGTGAGGTGGCCAGGCGCCAGACGATCGGTGGTGGTCGGCTGGACCCAGCAGACCCACCCGCCGCCTCTGGCCCCGGGCCCCCCGGTTCACACGCTCCAGCTCGCCGTCCAGGTGAGCGACGGCCTCATCATCAACGTCGTCGCCACCGCCCCGGCCGAGACGTTCGACGACGTCCAGGTCGCCACCGTCCTGCGCACCTTCCGCCTGGCCCCCTGATCCACCGACGCCTCCGGTTGAGGCTTGCGATGAGTCGGCAAGGCTCGCGGCGTCCGACAGGGGACCCGATCCGGCCAACTAGGAGAGATCAGACATGCGCATCGTCCTCAGTGACTTCATGAGCCTCGACGGCGTCGTCCAGGCCCCCGGCGGCCCCGACGAGGACACCGGAGGCGGCTTCCACCACGGCGGCTGGTCGATGCCCTTCTTCGACCTGCCCGCCATGGGGCCCGTGCTCGACGAGGTGATGCAGACGACCGAGGCGCTCCTCTTCGGCCGTCGCACCTGGCAGACGATGGCTGCCGCCTGGCCCGACCGGGCCGGCGACCCGTTCGCCGACCGCATGAACGCACTGCCCAAGTACGTCGCCTCCCGAACCCTGACCGAGGGCGAGCTCGACTGGGCCAACTCGACGCTGCTGCCCGCCGACGACCTGGTCGGCGCCGTCGGGCAGCTCCGGGACAGCAGCGGCGGCGACATCCAGGTCATGGGCAGCGCCCACCTGGCATCACAGCTGATCAGCCACGGCCTGGTGGACGAGTACCGCCTGATGATCGAGCCGATCCTGCTCGGCGGCGGCAAGCGCCTCTTCCCGGGCGACGGCCAGGCCCGCACCCTGGAGCTGATCTCGACCAAGCCGACGAGCACGGGCGTGATCATCTGCACCTACCGGGTAATTCCTGTCCTCAACCGTCGCTAAAGGCCGGCGTCGCGGCGGAGGGTGGACCAGTGGCGGGCTCGGCGGGCTACGGGGATGAGGTAGACGGTTCCGGCTGAGGCCAGCATGGCCCCTACCACCACGTGGACCGTGGCCAGGATGGTCAGGCCGACCAGGACGATGGCCACGCCGAGGGCGGCGTCGGCGGCCAGGACGGTCTTCCAGTTCCTGGCAAAGGCGACCGAGTCGTCCATGCGGGGCATCGGTCAGCCCTTGAACAGGTAGTCGGATTCGGTCGGGTCGACGAGCCACTCGACCTCGGCCTTCAGCGCCGGCAGGCGGTCCAGTCCGTGGCCGTCCTCGCCGACCAGGTCGAAGGCGACCCGGCGAGCTTCGGCGACCAGCGGCCTGTCACGGCGGAGGCTGGCCAGCTTCAGGTCGCTGCGGCCCTTCTGGCGAGTGCCGAGGATGGTGCCCTCGCCCCGCAGGTCGAGGTCGACCTCGGCCAGCTCGAAGCCGTCGGTGGTGCGCACCATGGCACCGAGGCGCTCGGCCACCTCGTCGTTCGGCGGCTGGCCCCGCTCGTCGGTGCCGCCCAGCAGGAAGCACCGGCTGGCGTGGTCGCCTCGGCCCACCCGGCCCCGCAGCTGGTGCAGCTGGGCCATGCCGAAGCGGTCGGCGTCCTCGATCACCATCACCGTGGCGTTCGGGACGTCGACGCCGACCTCGACCACGGTGGTGGCCACGAGAACGTCGAGCCGGCCCGCCCGGAAGCCGGCCATCGCCGCCTCCTTGTCGGCCGGCGGCATCTGGCCGTGCAGGAGGCCGAGACGCAGACCGGCCAGCTCATCGGCCTCCAGGCGGCTGTGCTCGGCCACGGCCGAGGTGGCCTGGAGCTTCTCGCTCTCCTCTACCAGCGGGCACACGACGAAGGCCTGCCGGCCTTCGGCCACCGCCGAGCGCACCGCCCCCCAGGCCAT
>JBBSHM010000020.1:0-35807 GCA_038253125.1 Acidimicrobiales bacterium | reverse complement strand
CAAGGGCGACGAAGGGGTCGAAGCTCATGGGCGCCGCCGAGCGTATGGCATGCCTTGTCGGGCGGCGATTCGCCGTTGCATCGTGGCGCCGGCGCTCAGCTCTGACAGCGGCTTGACCCGTTAGCGCTAGCCGGTAGCTCGGTCATCGAAGACCCGGATCTCGGCGCCCAGGGTGGCTCCCCGCTCCAGCTGCAGCCGGTCGCCGCTCCAGAAGCGCCCGGGGTCGTACCAGTTCGTGGGGCGGTCGGCCGACAGCAGGCCCATGGCCTGATAGGCGGCGGCCACGACCTCGGCGCAGTACGTCACCTCGAGCGGTGCCGACCGGCGGAGACGCCCCCGCAGCCACCGGCCGACGAGGGCGAGGGCGGCGGGGAACGGGGTCCCGTCCTTGCGGGCAATCTCGCGCAGCAGGGCGTCCTCCATGTCGCGGCTCACCTCCCCCTGGAGCTGGCGCAGCCACCCCCGTTGGTCATAGGTCTGCGACCACGTCGTCACCGCCGCCTTCAGGTCATGCAGCTGGACGCCGCGATGGTGGGCGCCGGTCCAGACGTCGGGCAGCGACCGGCCGAGCTCGGCGTGCCACATCAGCGGAGGGAGGTCGTCCAGCACGACCGCCATGCCGACGTGGTTGACGGGGCTGTTCGTCAGGACCCGGATGGCCTGGTCGGCGGGCCGGCGCCCCCGGAACAGCCACAGGTCACCGGTGCGGGTCAGATCGACGGCCTGGTCGAGGGCGATCCCTGCGCTGCTCATCGATCCTGCCGCCGGGGCCGTCGTGTCCGCAGACGGGCCCACCGCCCGCCGCCGACCAGGGCCTGCGGTGCCCCCTCTTCGGCCTGCGGCTCCGAGGGCTGGGCGGCCTCGGCCCGGAGTGCCTCCATGTGCCGCTGGTGGAGCCGGGCCCGGACGTCCTGCGGCTCATAGGCCCGGCGCCGCCGCTCGGCCCGGGCGACGGTGACGCCGGTGGCCGCCACGCCCGCCACCCCGGCCAGGCCGAACACCTTCCACAGCTTCAAAGCGCCCTCAGCCAGACCGGGATGAGCCTTGGGTCAACCGCAGCACGGATGCAGGCACTACAGGTCGACGGCGTCGACTATCTCGTAGGCGTAGCCCTGCTCGGCCAGGAAGCGCTGCCGGTTGGCGGCGAAGGTCTGGTCGTTGGTGTCGCGCGAGACCACGGCGTAGAACCACGCCTGGCGGCCGTCGCGCTTGGGTCGCAGGATGCGGCCCAGCCGTTGCGCCTCCTCCTGTCGGGAGCCGAACGTGCCTGACACCTGAACGCCGACCGTCGCCTCGGGCAGGTCGATCGAGAAGTTGGCCACCTTCGACACGACCAGCAGGCCCACCTCGCCCTGGCGGAACCGGGCGAACAGGATCTCGCGCTCGCGGTTGGGGGTCTTGCCCGTGATCAGCGGGGCCCCGAGGCGGGAGGCGAGCCGCTCGAGCTGGTCGATGTACTGACCGATCACCAGCGTCGGCTCGCCCGGGTGCCGGGCCAGCACCCTCTCGACCACTCCCATCTTCGAAGCGGCGGTAGACCCGACCCGGTAGGCCACGTCGGGCTCGGCCAGGGCGTAGGCCATCCGCTCGTCGGCCGTGAGCGTCACCCGCACCTCCACGCACTGCGCCGGCGCGATCCACCCCTGGGCCTCGATGTCCCTCCAGGGCGCGTCGAACCGCTTGGGGCCGATGAGGCTGAACACGTCGGACTCCCGGCCGTCCTCGCGGACCAGGGTGGCGGTGAGGCCCAGGCGGCGCCGCGACTGGATCTCGGCGGTCATGCGGAACACCGGCGCCGGGAGGAGGTGCACCTCGTCGTAGATGACCAGGCCCCAGTCGAGGGCGGAGAACAGGGCCAGGTGCGGGTACTCGCCCTTCCGCCTGGTGATGAGGACCTGGTAGGTGGCGATGGTCACGGGCCGTATGTCCTTGCGCTCGCCCGAGTACTCGCCGATCTCCTCGGGGCCGAGCGTCGTGCGGTCCAGCAGCTCTCGCCGCCACTGCCGGGCGGCCAGGGTGTTGGTGACCAGGATCAGCGTCTGCGCCCCGATCTTGGCCATGGCGGCGGCGCCGACGATCGTCTTGCCGGCACCGCAGGGGAGCACGACCACGCCCGACCCCGAGGCGACGAAGCTGGTGACCGCCCCCTCCTGGTAGGGGCGCAGGTCGGTGGCCTGGAGCTGGAGAGGACAGGCCGCCCCCTCGCGGTGGCCGGCCTGGTCGTCGCACGGCCAGCCCAGCTTGATGAGCGCCTGCTTGATCCGGCCCCGCTCGGCGGCCGGCACGGCGAGGGCGATCGGGCCCAGGCGGGCTGTGATGAAGGGAGCCACCGCCTTGGCCCGCGCCACCTCCTCCAGGACCGGCAGGTCTTCGAGGGCGACGGCCCGAAGGACCAGCGACCCGGCCGGTGCGCCGGAGCCCTCCGGGGTCGCCTCGGCCTGCTCGAGCACCAGCCGGCCGTAGCGGGCCATCGTGTCCGCCACGTCAACGAACACCGATGGCGGGACTGGGAAGCGCGACCACCGGGACAGGGCGTCCACCACGGTCTCGGCGTCGATCCCGGCGGCGCTGGCGTTCCACAGTGCCAGAGGTGTGACCCGGTAGGTGTGCACGTGCTCGGGTGCCGTCTCGAGCTCGGCGAACGCGGCGATCGCCGATCGGCACCGCTCCGCGTCGGCGTGATCGACCTCGAGGAGCAGGGTGCGGTCGGACTGGACGATGAGCGGTCCGTTCACGGTTCCTCCCAGATGCTGAGGATGCTGTTGAGGGCGATGGCCTTCTGGCGGCCGTTGGTGTTGCGGATGACGACGGTGGCTTCGGTCAGCATGGCCACCGTACCCACGACCTCCGTCCCGTTCCGGCCTTCCGAGGAGATCAGCGCCACCTCGGCGCCGGTGCCGGCGGCCTTGGCCAGCAGCTCGTGAGGACTGCGGTATGCCGGTTGGGTGATGTCGTCGGCCTCGGTGATCCACCACGCTGCTTCGTCACTGTCATCTTCGTCGTAGGGGTCCCCGCCAAGCAGGTCGGCGAAGGCGGCAAAGGCGGCCCTGCCGTCGGCGGGCCCGGCCTTGACGGGCCTCTCCTTGAGCAGCCGCCGGGCCAGCGGCACCACATCGACCGCCGGGCGTGCTCGCGGGACCTGTCCACCTTGCGCCGACGCCCGGCGGCGCTCGGGGCGGACGAGCGAGATGTGCCCGTCGGCTCGCTCCTCGGCGGGCAGGAAGCCAGCGGTGCGCAGCGTGAGGAGCACCGAATCGCTCGGCAGGGGACTGGCCAGCACGGTGGGGGCCAGCTCGCGCAGCTTGAGCTTGGCTGTCTTGCGGGCGGCCCGGACCTCGGCCAGCAGGGCCGGGTCGTCGCTCGTGACCACACAGGCCGCGGCCGCCACCCGGAGCCTGCCGTGGCGCCGGGCGGCGTCGTTGATGACGTAGCGCAGCGGCTGGGGGATCCCCTTCGACGCATGCTCGTCGAGGAAGCCGAGCATCCGGTCCGGCGTGGCGCCGTGGTCGAGGGCACGCCGGATCGACGACTCGCTGAACCGCCAGATCGTGGCGACACCACGGGATTCGACCTCGGCCATCGACGAGAGCTCCTCGGCCACGTCCCGTTCGAGCGGCCCGGTGGCGATGGCGGTCAGGTCGGCCTGGACCAGGATCTCGCGCACCGGTGCCGGGAGCATCCGACCGGCGGTGAGCGCGGCGGCCTCGCCGTCCTCCAGCAGTGCTCGACCGAGTGTGGACAGTGCGCCTCCGGCCACGATGCCCAACAGCTCGGCCTCGGCCAGGACGCCCTCGGTCACGGTGACGCTGTCGGTGATGCCCCACGCCCTGCACCTGAACTGGTGCCAGGCCAGGGCGCAAGCCAGCTCGGTCACGTCACCGGCCTGCCCTGCGCCGAGGCCGGCCAGAAGGCCGAGCAGCACCCTGCGCAGGCGTGGGGCGTCGGCGGCGTCCCCGTGCGGGGAGAAGGCCGGGCTGATCTTCCCGCTCTCGCCGCGAGCACCGGCGCGGGAGGGCCAGGCCCGGGTGTCGAGCCATGCGGCGGCCAGCTCCGCCCACCGCCGCCCCGGTTCAAGTTCGATCCAGGCGTCGTAGCGGGTGGTGGGCAGCCACTCGACCACGGGAGCCGGCGCGGCCTGCCACCGCGTTCCCCGGCGGGGCTCGGGGGAGACGACCGTGACCGACGTTCCGACCAGGCCGGCGGAGCGGGCCATCTCAAGGAGGCGGCCGGCGGTGGCCTCGTCGGTGTCGGCGGCCTTGGCCAGCCTCTTGAGGTCGCGCACGCCCAACTCGCCGCTCTGGATGGCCCTGGCCGGCTCGGCCCCGAGGACGTCGACCACCGAGGCGAGAAGCGGCACGACGGCGGCGCTGCGGTGTGATGCCGAGGCGTCGAAGTCGCGGACAGCCCGTCCGGTCAGCGTCGGCGGTGAGTGCGCCACGACGCGCAGCACCGGGCCGCGCCGCGCCAGCGCCACCTCACGCACCAGCTCGGCCGGGCCGCCGTAGGGGTAGGCCCGGACGAGCATCAGGTGCTCTAGGAGCCAGGCGACCGTTGGCGGGGGCCGCCCGTAGCCGACGTCGACCATCACCGCCCCGAGGAGGCGGTCGACCAGCTCCTCGGTGCCCCTGGGTCCGCCGGCCAGGGCACGGCGCACGGTGTCGGGGTCGCTCAGTGCCCCGCTGACCGCGGCGGTGAGCGCCGCCTTGTTGCCGGTCTTCGGCAGGCCGAGCAGCTGGGCCGCCCGCCGCACCGCACCGGCGTCGAACTGGGAGATCATGGCGGTGAGCGGCCGGCCGAGGTCGAGGGGGTGCCCCATGTGGTCGGTCACCCCGCGGGCGGGGGCGATGAGGTCGTCGGGCAGGCGTTCAGCGAGCAGGAGGCGCTCGAGCCTGGTGATCGCCTCGTCGACTTCAGGGGCGTCTCCCTCGAGGCCCAACGCCACGGCCATCTCAGCAGGGCGGACGGGCCCAAGCGCGGCGATCACCTCGGCGGCCGCGTGCTCAAAGGCGTTCGTGTGGCACAGCGCCTCGTTCACGGCATACGGCGCCTCGAGGAAGTAGGCCAGCTCGCTCAGCGTCGCGCAGTGCTCCAGCAGCACAGGCCGTTCTCGCAGCAGCGCCGCCAGCCCGTCCTCCCCGAGGGAGCGAAGGTGGTCGGCCACACCCATCCGTCCCGATCCTACGCGGTGGCATCATGGTCTCTCGGTGATGGACGGTTCAGTGACCAGCGCCCGCGTCGAGTTCCACGCGACGCCCGACGACGCCGCTCAGGACACGGGCACGTCGACAGCGAGGGCGGTCACAGTGTCGGCCAGCTCGGTGATCTCTTCGAGGAACCCCTCGTGGGCGCCGAGAGCCGGGTCCTCGGTCGTTCCTTGAGCGAACACGACGATGAAGTGGGCGGGCCGACCGTCGGGCTTGGGGCGCAGGATCCTGCCCATGCGCTGGACCATCTGCCGCCGGCTGCGGCTGGCGGCCATGATGACCGCGGTGTCGGCGGCAGGTACGTCGACGCCCTCGTCGAGGATCTGAGGGGCGCTGACGACGTCCAGCTCTCCGGCCGCGAAGCGGGCCAGCACCGCTCTTCTGGTGGCCCGGTCCTTCCCGGAGTGCGTGGCTTCGGCCCGCAGGCCGGCGTCGAGGAGCGTGTCGGCGGCGGCCTCGGCGGCAGTGATGCTCTGGGTGAACACGATGGCCCGGTCGGCCGCGGCCAGGCCGGGCGCCAGGCTGAGGAGGGCGTGGGTCTTGGCCGGTGTCTCGGCCAGCAGGTGACGGCGTTCCTGCATAGCCCGCAGGTAGCGGCGGGCCGTGGCCGAGCCCTCCCGGTCACGGCGGGCGAGCTGGGTGAGCGCGACGAAGAACGCGCTCACCGGGTCAGCCGGAACATGGCTGCCGGCGATGAGCTGCGCCCTCAGCCTTGACATCTCGAAGGTGAGCTCGTCGTAGACGGCCCGCTCGCCGACGGTGAGATCGACCCCCATGAGCGTCACCGCGAAACGGGCCGTGACCCCATCTGCGAGGGCCCGCCGGTACCCCATCCGGAAGCAAGTTCCGCCGAAGTACGGGGTCAGCCAGGCTAGGTGGCCGTCGTCGGGCCGGGCGTAGGTGGCGCTTAGGCCGAGCCGGCGCGGAAAGCGGCCGTCGAGGGCGGTCTGGTTGCCGTCGGTGCCGTAGCGGTGGCACTCGTCGGCGACCAGGAGGCCACCCGGCCGGCGGGGCCGGAGGTCGGCGCCCCTGGCCGAGTTCACCACGGCCACCAACACGTCGTGGCGGCCGAGGTCCCCATATTGGCCGCCGCCGAGGAGCCCGACGCTGGTGCTCGGCGGCAGGTGCCGCTCCAGCACGTGGCGCCACTGGAACAGCAGCTCGGTCGTGGGCACGAGGATGGCCACCTGCCCTCCGGCCACCAGCTCATCACCGGCGGCGGCCACGCCGAGCAAGGTCTTGCCGGTGCCGGTGACCGCCTCGACGACTCCCCGGCACCCCCGCTGGCGCCAGGCGTCGAGCGCCTCCCGCTGCCAGGTGTACAGCCCGGGCAACGAGGGGAGCCTCGGCGCCGCCCTCACACGGGCCTCGGGGTGGTGCGCCGGCCACCACCGGGGTGGTGAGCGGTCATCGGCCCGGAAGCGGCCGGGGGAGCCGGCCAGGACGCGGGCCACGTCGGCCGTAGTGATCGACACCCGGCCTCGCCGGCGGAGGAAGTCCCGCACCTCCACCGGTGTCCGCCCCGGCTCGACCTCCAGCACCGCGGCGACCTCGTGAGCTGCCGTCACCCGCCGCCTCCGCTCACGTTGGGCGGGGGTCCCTGTCGCCGTCTGGCCCGGTCCCGACATCGGGGTCCTCGCTGTAGTCGACGGTCACCTCGGTGGTGGTGATGTCGGGGTCGTAGGAGGGGTCCAACCTGCACAGGTCCCACTCGTTGATCCACGCTCGCACGTACTGCCGCATGCGATTGGACGGGAGGCGTTCGAGACCCTCGACCTCCGGCGGCTCCCACCCGAAGGCGGCGGCGTGGATGTCCTTCAGCTTGGCGTAGGTGCGGTCCAGCTCGTCCCGGTCGGGAGGCTGGAGCATGATCTGCTCCCGCTCGATGACCCGCATGCCCGTCTCCGCCAGGCTGGCCAGGAGGTCGTGGTCGACCGTGCCCTTGGCCCGCAGCCGCTTGGGGATGAGCTCGACATCGTTCTTGCCCACCAGCACCTGCGCCTCGAAGTCGTCGACGGTGGTCAGCACCGAGCACAACGGCGCACCGGGATCGTCGCGGTCGCCCCGCACCCACCGGGCCACCTCGGCGTAGGACTTAGCCCGCTGGAGCAGCGAGTAGCGGCCAATCAGCTCGACCTCGTCGAGCAGCACGACCCATCCCCGGTGGCCGGCCGCGGCGATGAGCCGGGAGACGAACCGGAAGCGCTGGACGGCGAGGTCTCGCTCCTTGGCCGAGGCCAGCTTATAGGTGGCTGCGGCCCCGGCCTCCTTGAGGCGGCGGCGCAGATCGGCCAGGGGCAGCGGATCGCCGGCCCAGAACCGGACGATGCGGTCGGCGAACTCGGCGTCGCCTCGGGCGTACTCGTAGAGGAACAGGCTGGCAGCGAAGCGGCTGTCGACGGGGGCGCCGTCGTGGTGGACCCACCGGTACAGTTCGGCGTAGGCCTCCGAGTCGGTCTGGAGGTCACCTGCGATCTCGTCGATGGCCGAGCCGACCCGGCCCGGGACGCGGGCGGCGGCGATGGCGGCGGCAAAGACCTTCGCCGGGTCGTGGAGCGGGGTCTCCTTGGAGATCACGACCGTGGAGACCACAAAGCCGGCGTCGAGGGCCCGGTGGGCCAGGTGCTCCAGGACGTGGCTCTTGCCCGAGCCGAACCCGCCACCCACGAGCATCCCTCCAGGTGGGTCGGTCATCCCGTGAGCCCGGGTGCTGTCCAGCAACTGGCTGAAGCGGTCCTCGACGGCGGTCTGCAGCGACCCGAGGGCGGCCACCGCGTCACGGTTGGGCACACCGGCCCGCAACGCCTCGAGCGCCCGCCGGCACTCGATCATCCGCACGGCGTCCGCGCTCATGGAGCCCCCACCCGGACCAGCGATGAGAAGGGGTTGTCGCGCCGACGGTCCCGGACCTCGTCGTGGATCCGCATCTTCAGCGCCTGGTATGCATCCACCCCGCGCGCCCCGTCGCTGAGGAACTCGGGGGCGGCGAGGACGACGACGCAGCAGTGCGACAGCTCGTCGGTGTTGTCGACCAGCTGGCGCAGGAGCTCGTAGCCGTCGAGCAGCGCCGCCTTGGTGTAGTAGAGGCCGCTGCGCTCCTCGGGCCGGGGCCGGCGTGCGAAGCCGAAGCGGCGGACGTCCAGCTCGAGCAGGAGACCGGCCTTGCCGTTGGTGGCCAGCCAGTGGGCCAGGGAGAAGAGGAGCTGGCGGGCGTTGTGACGCCCGACGCGGCGGAAGATCATGGCCGAGCGCAGCACCGAGATCTGCCGGAGCTCGCCCCGCAGCCAGTCGAGGACCGCGGCGTGCTCGGCCTCGGATACCTGGCCGGACCGCAGCTGGGCCTGGCACAGCCGGAGCATGGCCACGCGGAACTCCTGCACCATGGCGAAGTCGCGGAAGACCAGCTGCTGGAGCTGGCGGTTCACGTCCCGGGATAGCTCACCCGGGTCGACCTGATGGTGGGCGGCCACCGCCTCCACCGACACATCCTGTTGCTCGGCGGGCACCGGGTGGGCGGCGGCGGCGAACGCGGCGCGGACGGCGCCGGCGGCCAGGCCGTCCCAGTCGACCTGGCGGGCCACCGCGAACAGAACCTGATCGATCATGTGGGCACGGACCTCGGCGGCATCGATCCGGACCGTCAGGTACCCGGCCTGATCAGCCCGCCGAGCGAGATCCTCGCTGAAGGAGCGGGCGTGATCGTCGTCGGCGGCCACCACGAACTTCACCGCCGCTCCGCCGTGGCTGACGTAGGAGCCGAGGTACTCCTGATCGAGGAACTCGGCGTAGCTGGCGGCGGCGATCACCGGACCCGTCCCTTGAAGGCGATCCCGGCGTACACCTTCTCCTGACCGGACCTGGTGACAGTGGTGAGAAGGCCCGAGCCCCGGGTCAGGGCGCTGGCCGGGAGGTGCATCACCCGCCCGTCGCGGGCCGTGGTCACCCCGCTCTGGTCGAGCAGGTAGAGGTCCCGGGCGAACTCCTGCTTGGTGTAGTCACGCCCGGAGCCCGGCAGGACGGTGAGCGCCCCGTAGATGTCGACCAGCTTGACGGTGGATCCGGCCCGCAGGCCATCCCGCCCCGTCACCAGGTCGTAGGCCACGGCCAGCGCCTCGAGGAACGGCTCGGGCTTGAACTTCGGAGGCTTTGACTGGAGGTCGCCCAGCGTCTTCACCAGCACCGAGGGGCGCACCCGCCGGTCCTTTTTCTTGTCGATCACGACGGTGGTGTCGGCCACCGAGACCTGCACGATGGCGGGGTAGCTCAGGATCCGCTCGTCGGACTCGAAGGCCTGCACTCCCTCGTCCTGGGCGAGGGCGAGGACCTCCTTGGCGTACGCACCGCTGGCGAAGTGGGCCTGCTCGTCGAAAGCCCAGCCGTCGCCGGTCGCCGCCGCGCCGGACGCGCCCTCCTGGGCCAGCCGTGCTGCTCCGGCGAGGCCCTGGCGGAGGTCCCGGAGCTGGCCGGTTGCCGCCGCGGCCTTGGCCTTCTTGGCTTCCCTCAGGGCGGTGGCCAGGGCCCGTACGGCGGCGTCGATGTCACCCTCGACAGCCGCAAGCGCAGATTCGAGGCCGTCGTCACCCACAGCGGGACCCATGGGCGGCGGCGATCGGGACGCGGGTGACCACGTCGTCATCTTGGCCGGGGTGGAAGCCCAGGACCAACGTCTCGGCTGTGGTCGCTCCGGCGGCCGGGTCGGCCCCGTTCGCCCCGCCGCCGCCGCCCCACTCGGCCAACTCGAAGCGGTCGTCTCCTACCCACAGGAAGCGTCGGTCACGGTGCAGCAGTGCTCGCAGGCCGGCCACCTCTCCCGTCGTTCCTGATACGTGCGTGAACGTGCCGAGCTCAGACACGGTCATGGCCCGCCCTGTGGCCGACAGCGCCCGCTCGGCGACCTGGGCCATCGACCCGCGCGTTGCCACCACCAGGGCCTCGACCAGCCTGACGGGCTGGTCGGCCAGCCACGCTCCGGTGTACTCGGGGTTCATGCCCAGCCGCTCCAGCTCCTTGGTGACATGTTCGACGGGCCGGACGCCTCCGTCCTCGAGCAGCAGCAGCGTGGTCTCGGTCGCCACCGCGGCCGGGTCGGTGGCGTACCACCCCGGATGGTGTTCGACCATCTGGTAGGCGCCGGCGAGCCAAAGCAGCAGCAGAGAGCGAGAATCGGGCAACGGTGGCAGGTTCCTGGCCGTCAGGAGGTCGGCGATGGCCTCGGCCGGGGCGCAGGTTCCCAGCTCCTCGGCCGTCTTGGCGACCAGGTCAGACAGCGCACCGCGGCTCCCCTCAAAGGCGCTGGTCACCGCATCGACGGCACGCCGGCACAGCTGGCGCACCCGTTCCGTCCCGATGCCGAGCGTGGCGCCCAGCTCGGCGAGGGTCGCAGGCGGGCCGGGACGGATGATGCGATGCTCGAACACCGCTCGGGCCCTCTCGTCGCCGGCCCGGGCCAGCAGGTCCTCGAGACGGGAGAGGCAGGGGCGACGGCCGGCGCCGAGGGCGACGAGCAATCGCCCGGCCGCGCCGCGCACGTCCTCGGGGTGGTGCCCCGCGCTGAGCCCCTCGAAAGTCGCACGCAGGTTGTGATCGCCTCCATAACCGGCGAGGGTACCGAGGTCGGCGATCGCGTCGGTCGTCACCAGCCCGCTCGGTACCGCAGGCGCATCATCGAGGAGGCCGACGACGACGGCACCGATCAGGTCGACGGTGGAGCGAGGACCCACACCGGACCACTCCCTGATCCCGCCCAACGTCAGGTCACCTAGGCCGGCCCAGGTGGCGGCCCCGTTGCGCTCGAGAAGCGCCTTGAGCCGGACTGGCATGCCAGGCGGGTGGAAGGCGCCACCGGCGCCGGCCATGGCGGGAGCCACGTCCCGCAGTCGCCACCCGGCAAGCTGATCGAGCGCCGCCGGCCCGAGGCCGCTCATGATCGTGTCACGAACCTCAACGTGAACCTCCCGGTGCACCGGCAGCTCCGCAAGATCGACCGCGAACACTGCCGGCGTCCTGCCGGGAACGGCCAGCAGAGCGGCCAACTCGAGCCGCGCTGGAACGGTCAGCACGTCGCACGGTGCGAAGACCTCGCCGAGCAGCAGACCTCGTTCGGGCGCCAACTTCCCCTCCGTCCTCGCTCGCCGGGATGAGCCACCGGCAGGCTACTGGCTGGGTGTGACCCCAGCCGAGACGCTCCGAAACTAGCTAGCGAAGCCGGCTCGTCGGCGAGCCTAGGCGCGATGCTCCGCGGCACCGCTCCGAAGGGCCGTGCCTGGATGGTGCCGCCGACCGCCGAGAACGCAACTCGCGGACGGTCGGCCGTCGGCCGTCGGCCTTAGGCTGACCAATCGTGGCTCGGGGGCGCGAAGCGGGCGATTGGGCGGTCGACCGCGCCCGCGCCCGGCCTGGCGAGGCAGAGGTGGCTCTCACCCTGACAAGCCATCCGCTCGTGTCAGGAATGGTCGACCGGTCAGCGTCAATGCAAGCGCCCGACTTCGAGTTCACGCTCGACGGTCGCCCGGTGCGACTCGAGCTGAAGGAGCAGCGAGTTAGCTGCAGCGGGGAGACCGCCGCTGTCTGGCCGGATGTCCCGGCGCTCGACCTTCTCATCGTCGACGAGCTCTCCCTCCGCCAGCTCGTGTGGGCCGACGGCCTCGGCTATCTGGTACTGCACGACCTGCCGAGCCGCCGCTGGCATCTCTTCGGCCCGTGGGACCTTTGGCTCGCGCCTCGGCGGCGTTTCGAACGGCCAGGCGACAAGGGCTCAGGTCTGTTCCTGAAGGGGAAGGTGCTGCTCGATGGCCGTACCGCGGCAGTGACGACCCCGCAGTTCGACGTCGATGCGCTGATCGATGTCGTCCGGCGTTCCAGAGGAGCGCTGACCCAGGTCGAGGCCGTGGCCATGAAGGGTCACGATCCGCTCCCGACCGTGCCCCGCATTGACCGGTCCACCATCGTCAAGGAGTCCCGGCGGCAGCGAACCCCGAGCCCGCCCGAGGCGCTGCCTCCACTTCTGGCTGCAGACGGTGATGGTGACGCCGACTGGTGCGGGTTGAGCGACCGGCTTGTCGAAGCGCTTCGGCAGCGGTGGCACTGGCGCGAACTCACCGCGGTCCAGCGCGTGGCCATCCCGCGATCCTCGGACAACAGTCCACGCTCGTCCTCGGCCCGACCGCCGGGGGCAAGACCGAGGCGGCAATGCTACCACTGCTCGACCGCTGGCAGCTCGAGGGGTGGGGCGCAGATCGACCCTCGATCCTGTGCCTCAGCCCTCTCAAAGCTCTCCTGAACGACCAGCTCGATCGGTGGCAGCGGGCAACGGCACCCGTCGGCGCCTCGGCCTTCACCTGGCACGGCGACGTGAAGTACGGCGAGAAACGGGCCTTCCGTGCTGACCCGACAGATGTCCTTCTCAGCACGCCGGAGAGCCTTGAGCTGCTCCTTTCCAACGCTGAGGACCGCCACCGCCTCACAGGAGTGCGTGCCGTTGTAGTCGACGAGGCGCACGCCTTTGTCGGTGGTCCACGCGGCGCCCAGGTGGCCAGCCTGCTGGAGCGGCTTGAGGCGATCGCGCACGACGACGTCCAGCGGATCGCGCTCTCGGCCACGGTCTCGGACCGGACTGCCGTCGTCGCATGGCTCCGGGGGCGGAGCTTGCGCGAGGCCGGTGTGGTCGACGGTGGTCGGGCCACGATCGGCGAGGTCGTGAAGATCCGCAGCCACGAGAACATCGACGAAGCCGTGTTCACGATCACCAGCGAGCGACAGGGGCGTCGTTGCCTCGTGTTCGCCGGCTCGCGCCGGCGAGTCGAGGAGCTGGCGCTCCGGCTCGGCGTCGCCGCCCACCATTCCTCCGTCTCGGGCGACCGACGGGCCGACGCCCTTGACGACCTCCGCTCGGGCGCGGTCGACCTGCTCGTCACCAGCTCCAGCTTGGAGATGGGCATCGACGTGGGTCATCTCGATCTGGTCATCCACGATGGACCTCCTCCTGGACCGTCCAGCTACTTGCAACGACTCGGTCGAGCCGGCCGGCGCACCGGACACCGCGCGATCACCTTCCTGGTCGGCTCGGCGGACGACCTCCTGCTCGTGCTCGCCAACCTCGTCCGGGCCCGTCGGGAAGACCTCGAGCCGATCGACCCGAGGCGCGGGGCACGCCTGGTACTCGGCCAACAGGCAGTCCTGCTCGCCCTTCAGCAGTCGATCTCAAGCCGGGTCGAGCTGTACGAGACCCTTCGCTTCAGTCCGGTGTTCGCCGGGCTGAGGGAGGACATCGACGTGACCATCGACCACCTCGTGGCTGGCGGCTACCTGGCGGTCCGGGGTGCCGTCCTCGCCGTCGGGGCCGAAGGCCAGCGTCGCTATGGCGGCCGGGTACACGACCTCCTTGCCACCTTCATGGGAGCGTCGAATGCGGCCGTGGTCGATGAGAAGGGAGACAAGATCGGGGAGATCGACTGGTCCCTCGTCGAGGCCGAGGATGCTCCGGCCCGCCGGACCGGCCTCGTGCTCGGCGGGATGCGGTGGAAGGTCGTCGCCGTCGAACCGTCGGCCAGGAAGGTCATGGTGGAACCCGGCGGCGCGGCCACGGCGCGAGGCTGGCGAGGCGCGTCGATGCCGGTCAGCCGGGCGACCTGGGAGGCAGCCCGGGAGATCCTCATGTCCACCGAAGTCCCCTCCGACACCGACGCCCGTGCCGACGAGTGGCTCGAAGGTCTACGCCGCGGATGGGCGCAATACCTGGGTACGCCTGTCGGCCTTGACGGCGAGGACGTTGTCGCGCACACCTTCGCCGGCGACGCGGTCCATCGGGGGGTGCTCCACGCACTCGGGATCGAGGGGCAAACGGATGGGCCAACGCTGCGGCTCGTCTCAGCACCGGGCGAGGTGCGCACCCGTGCCGAGCAGTGCATCGCTGACCTCACCCCGGTCTTGGATCGCGAGGCTGTGAGGCTGGCAGACCTGATGCCAGTTGCACACCGAGCGCTGTCAGCCCCATCGGTCCTCGTGGCCGAGGCGCGGGAGTTCGAGGTTGACGCTGATGGAATCGAGGCGGTGCTAACACTCCTGGCGGCATGGCCTTCCTGATCCCCGAGAACCTCAGCAGTCGGCGGGACGTGCCGACAGCGGCCAGCCGGCTGGCCAAGGCTCTTCGCGAGGCTCTCGACGACGACGCCACGGTCTGGTTCGAGCCCCTCTTCGGTGCCGGACAGGACCGGCCCGACCTCGTCGCGCTCGTCCCGGACACCGGCATCCTGGTCCTCGAGATCCTCGGGGCCAAGAGCGGTGCGCTGCGCGGGGTCCGCGACGGGGGACTGGTCGTCGCCGACCGCAACGATGTGGAACACGTCGTGCCGACACCGCTCGCCCGGGCGGAGGGGTTCGCCATGGACCTGGCGGGCCGACTCAGGTCGGCTACCACACTCGCTCCGTCCGACTGCCTACCGGTGACTGCTGGCGGCGTCCTTGCCTATGTGTCGCGGAGTGAGGCCGAGAGCGCGGGCTACGGCAGCGTCCTCGATCTCGATCGCTGCCTGTTCCGAGACGACCTCGACATCGCCCTCGACGACGCTGGCGCGTTTCGCCGCCTCGTCGCCCGACTGCTCTCAACCGAGCTGCGCGACCCGATTGGCGAAGAGGCAGAGAAGGTCCATCGAGCCGTCATTCACCCCGAGACGGTGATCGGCGCACCAACGCTTCGGTTCCCCACTGCCACGCCGGTCGAGGAGCTCCAGGTGCTGGACCGCCAACAGGAGGCGCTGGCGCGCGGACTGGGCGAGGGTCACCGGGTGATCCGGGGCGTGGCCGGAAGTGGGAAGACGCTGGTCCTGACCTTCCGCGCACGTCATCTGGCTGCGCTGCACCCAGGACATCGGGTGCTCGTCACCTGCTACACGCGCTCACTCGCCGGTTCGCTCGCCCGCCAGCTCGGCGATCTCCGGAAGGTGGAGGTGAGGACCATCGATGTGGTGATCAAGGACGTCGTGCATCGCTGTACGGGGACAGGCATCGACTTCAAGCCTGAGCTCACCGACAGAGCCACGGCTGCTCTCGCCGCCCTCGACCGGCCCGAGATGTACCCGGTGGGCCGCTACGAGCACGTGCTCGTCGATGAGGCCCAGGACTTCCCCACACCGGCCCTCCAGCTCTGCGTCCGCCTGCTCGCAGACCAGTCCACGTCGCTCCTCGTCGTTGCCGACGCCGCCCAGAACATCTTCCGCAACAGCTTCACCTGGAAGGCCGCGGGCATCAACGCTTCAGGCCGCACCCGCGTCCTGAACATCGGCTACCGCAACACGCGCGAGGTCCTTGAGTTCGCCCACAACTTCCTGATCAAGGGTGGCAATGTCCGTCTCGACGCGGACGCCGAGGCCACGGACGAGTCCGCCGTCATCCCACCTGTCCTCAGCTCCCGTCATGGGCCTGTGCCACTGTTCCTGATCTCCGAGTCGCCGCCGCTTGAGTGCCTCCGCATCGCCGAGCATTGCGCGGAGCGGATCGCCAAGGGATCCACGCCCGGATCGATCGCTGTGCTGTATGGGGCCAGCCGCGCGGCCGGCTTCGACTGGCTCGTAGCCATGAAGAAGGCCTTCGATCGGGTGGGGATCCCGTACCGTTGGGCTACGGACCCGAACGACCGCTCCGGCAAGGACACCCTCGGCGCTGACCCGGATAAGGTGGTCGTGAGCACGATCCACTCCGCCAAAGGCCTGGAGTGGCGCCATGTCGTACTCTTCGCGATCTTCGATGACCGGCCGGAGTTTGACCGCTCCGTGAACCGCCGCCTCATCTACGTCGGCATGACCCGGGCGACGGAGGAGCTCGCAATCTCACGAAGCGGGCAGCATCGCTACATGGTCGACATGGAGCGGTAGGCCGCGCCGACCATCGGTGAGGATCGCGCCGTGGTCGAAAGGGTCGGCATCGTCCTCGAGGTGCGATGCCAGCGTCGAGCGTACCACGGTGCCTCGAGCAGGTCAGCGAACGAGTTCTACTCTCCTGGCGCTGAGGACAGCCGGGTTGTGGGCAGCAGCACCTCGTGTCAGCCACTCCGCTCGACCCCGAGGCGGTCGCTACCAGCGCACCACGAATGCCGACGAGGGCGACGCCTCCAGGATCTGCCACTTGAACGGACTAAACGCTGATCGCTGAAGCGGCAACGGTGAACCGTCGTGGGCGACTAGCTGGACGAGGCCGACCCCGGTCGACGCTCGCCTGGGGGCCGAGCGTGTGGGGGCTCGAGCTAGAGCTGTTTGCAACGAGCCGCCTTACAGAACGCGCCCACTCAAAGACCGAGGATCAGCGCAAGAGCGTCGTCCACCGCGCGCAATTCGCTTGCGTCCAGCCGCCCCGTCGATGGGCCGAGCCGTTGTGGGTCGACGACCGTCGTCTGTTCGACGATGACGCGTGTTTCTCGCCCATCGAGGGTGATGGTTGGCCGGAAGCTGGTCGGGCGTGCACTGGTGGAGGTCGGTGCGACCAGCGTGGTCGACAGGTCGAGGAACTCGTCAGCCTGTACGATTACCGCAAAGCGGGAGCCTTGCTGCTCATGACCTCGGGTTCCGCGCCGCGCGCGAAGATGGAAGAGCTCTCCGCGGACCATCTCAGTCGGGCGGCTCTGGCGTGAGCGCCGTCATCTGCTCTCGAATCCTTCGCATCTCCGCTCGGTCGCTCTCGTCGGCTGCGACGTCACGGACTTCCTCGCGAAGCGCAGACCGGGCTCGTCGGCGCGCCGCCGATTCGCGGAGCGCGGTCCGCACGGCCTCTGAGTCACTCAAGCCCCCTGCGCGGATGATGTCGAGCGCGGCGACTGCGACGTCGTCAAGGCGGACGTGCAACGAGCGGGCCATTGGCCAGCAAGTGTAGCACAAAGCATGCTACGCAGGCTTCGAGCGCGACGGGAATCGATCAGCTTCGGGAAGCTCCAACGCGAGCTGATCTCGCCAACACCCGCGACGGTCAGCCCTCGGCCCCACCGGCCGGCTCTGGCTGATCGACGTCCTGGGTGGTCCACCGTCACCCCTAGCGGCCTCACCCGCCTCGACGTCACCTGGCGGGCCCAGCTCGACGGCTATGTCCAGCGAGTCGTGCAGCGAGACTTCCCCCGAACAGGGCTTGCGGGTCCGCCGGCCGGACGCCTTGCGGGGCTGGCTCGCGGCCTACGCGGCGGCGACGGCTACGACCGCGAGCTACAACTCGATTCTCGACGCGGAGACGCCCGGGGAGAGCGACAAGCCGACGAAGACGACGGTGATCGCCTACCGCGATGTCCTTTCACAGCTGTGGCTTGTTGAACCGCTGCCAGGCTGGATACCGGGACGCGGACATCTGCATCGGCTCACCCAAGCCCCCAAGCACCATCTCGTCGACCCCGGGCTCGCCGCCCACCTGTTCGGCTAGACGCCAGCGCTCTGCTGTCTGGAGCGAACCCAAGCGGCGGCGTGCCTCGTGACGGGACCTTCCTTGGTGCCCTCTTCGAGTCCCTGGTCACGCTCAGCGTCCGCGTCTACGCGCAAAAGAAAGCGGCCGCCGTCCATCACATGCGGACCCGAGACGGCCGCCAGGAAGTCGACCTGATCGTCGCCCGCGGCGACCAGCGCGTCGTCGCACTGGAGGTCAAGCTGGCTGGCACTGTCAACGCGGCCGACGTTCGTCACCTGCTGTGGCTGCGCGAACAGCTGGGCGCCGACCTCCTCGATGCTGCTGTCATCACAACCGGCGAGCACGCCTATCGCCGTGACGTCGGCATCGCAGTCATCCCGGCCAGCCTCCTCGGCCCCTGACCGATCTGCGGACGTGATCCGCCGGAGGCCATGCCAGACGATCGGCGGCGCCTCGAGGGGAACCTGGCTGGGCTCTTGGAGTGCGGCGCCCCTTCGTTGCGGAAGGTCACTGGCGCCGGGCGCCGAGGAGAGGCGCGAAGTCGGAGCGATCGAGGCCCTGGTTGTCCAGCCAGCTCTCGATCTCAGCTCGCACCTCTCGCCTCGCCTGGTCGTGGGAGATCCCTCGCTGGGCGGCATCGGTGCCGATTGTGTCCACCGGGTTGAGAAGGTTGCCGGGCTGCAGCGTCGGAGCCGGGAGCAGAATGGCCTTGGCTCCCCGCTGGCTGATGACGCGCTTGATCTCGGGCAGGTAGGCCAGGAGTTGACCCCACTCGCGGATGGGGTCCTCGACGTGCTTGCGCCAGGTGATGACCGCGAAGCCTGGAAGCCGGGAGAGGACGTACATCTCGAGTGTCTGGTCCAACTGGGCGCGGTCGCGGGCGACGAGGGCGTGAAAGCGGGCCTGGGCGGCCCTCCAGTAGATCATCCAGTCCGGTGTGCTGTTCGTGGACAGGTCACGGTCGAAGTCGGACAGATGCACGGCCTCTACGGTGCGGTCGACGAGGGCGAGATTGAAGCCAGGTGGCTTCGGGAAGCCCTGGTCGAGCAGCAGTCGGAGCTCAGGCCGCTTGGGTCTGGGGGAGGTCGTGGCCACGCAGCCGGCGTTCGAGAAGGAGGGCGTCCTCGGCGGTCTCGAGCGTCAGGTCCGGGTACAGCCGCACGATGTCCGGCGCCGACAGCCCACGGTCAGCGGCCAAGGCGGCGACAGTGGATGTTGGTATGCGGGTCCGGACCACGCACGGTTCACCGGCAAGTACCTCCGGCGAGATCGAGGTGTGTGCGCTCGGCTCGACGAGGTTTGGTGCCCACAGGCGACCGGCTCTACCGTGACGCAGCTCCTCGATAGGTTCTGCGAGGTCGAAGCTGGCGAAGAGCGACATCACGTCGTTGAAGGGCAGGACGTTCGGCTCGATCCCGATGGGCTCGCTCTCGACGAAAAGCGATCCGCCGTCAGCGCGGACGTAGCGGATCTCATTGCCGGCCGTCGCCTGGCGACGCACGTTGTCCACTGCGGCGGCGGCGTCCGGGCGAGGCCAGCGAGACTGGCGCAGCCATGCAAGCAGGCGCAGGAAGACGAGGTCACGGTAGGACCAAGCCACAGGGGAAGCGTTCGGGAAGTCCGGCGGGTACACGCCCTCACGACGCCAGTCGTAGAGGGTGCTTCGAGGTACCCCAGACAGCTGGGCAGCTCGCTCAACCGGGTACCGTCCCCGTGGGTAGGCCAGCGTGGCCAGGAGATCGCCCCTCGACCCGGTCCCGCTCATGGCGTTCATGCTACCGACCGGCACCCGGCCGGATGGCGTCCCAGCCGACCCTGTTCGACGACGACGCCATCGACCTGGCCCAGGTCGCCGTCCGGCTGCGGGTCGGGGTCCGTCGGGTCCGCCAGCTGGTGTGGGCCGGCGAGCGGCCCGGGACCGCACCCGACCGTGCAGGAGCGGGTCGCCGGCCCGGCTGGTCCGGTGGTCGAAGGCGGCGGCGATCAGCCCGTCGGTGTCGACGGGGGTTCGGTGGCTGTCGGACAGGCGGGCCCGGACGGCGTGTGGTGACCGCGAACCTGACCAGGACGGTGACCGGCCGCTGGCAGGCCCTCTACGCCCGCCCCCTCTACGACCACGCCCGCCCGGCGGGCACCCTCTACCAGGCCCACCTCCGCCACCTCCTCACCCGCCGCCTCGGGGTGCGGTGGGAACCGGTGGCCAGGGGATGGGCCGAGGTCGCCGGTGTCCCGCAGCCGGTGATCCGGGCGTTCTCCAAGCGTAGGGCCGAGATCGAGCAGATGGTCGCCGAGTCGGGCTACGCCTCGGCGCGGGCGCACCAGACGGCGACCCTGGCCACCCGTCAGGCCAAGGAGTACGGCGTCGAGCCCGGCACCCTGCTGCAGCGCTGGCGGGAGGAGGCCGAGGCACTCGGGTTCGGCGCAGATCAGGTCGTCGCCTGCCTCGACAGCGCCAGTGCCGCAGCTGACCCGGTCGACGAGGAGCGCCTGTTCGCCGAACTCGCCGGCCCGGGCGGGTTGACCCGGCAGGCGTCCACGTTCCACCGCAAAGAGGTCGTCGAGGCCGTCGCCGAGCGGGTGGCCGACCGGGCCGACTCCCCGAAGGTCGAGCAGCTCGTCGACTCCTTCCTCGCCTCCGGTGAGGCTGTCGCCCTCGCCGGCGGCCGTGACCGGGTCATGCGACGCACCGGGAACCTCGAGCGCGAACCCGACCTGGTCACCTGGTCGACACCGGAGCTGGTCACCAAGGAGGCCGACCTCATCACCTGGGCCGCCGCCGACGCGCACCACACCGGTGACCGTGCCGGCGACGGGGTCGACGCGGAAACCGTCGAAGAGGTGCTGGTGGCCCACCCGGGGTTGTCCGACGAGCACACCGCCATGGTCCGGGCCCTGGCCGACCCGACGGCGGGCCCGATCCTGACCGTCGCCGGCCGCCCCGCAGCCGGGAGGACCACCGCCACCGCCGTCTACGTTCAGGCGCTCACCGCCACCCGGCAACCGGGCGTCGGCTGCGCTCTCGCCGCCACCGCCGCCGGCGAGTCGAAGCCGCCTGCCGCCTCGGTCCCTCCGCCGGCCGGCCCGCCTCGACCATCGCCCGCCTCCTCATGGAGGCCGACCGGACACCGCTCGCCCCCGGGACCACGGTCATCGTCGACGAAGCGTCCATGGTCGGCACCCGAGACCTCCACCGCCTCGCCGTCCACGCCGGCCGGGCCGGCGGCCGGCTCCTCCTCATCGGTGACCCTGACCAGCACGGGTCGGTCGAGGTCGGCGGCCTCTTCCGCCACCTGACCGCCCAGGCGGGAAGCACCCGGGCGGCCCTCACCGCCAACAACCGTCAGACCGACCCCGGTGACCGCAACGCCATCGACCAGTTCCGCCAGGGCGCCGTCGAGGCGCCCCTCGCCCGCTACGAGCAGGCCGGACGGGTCATCCGACGCCCCGACGCCGCCTCCTGCCTCGAGAGCATGGTCGACGACTGGTGGGCCCACGCTGCCACCGGCGGTCAAGACCCGATGATCGCCGGCACCAACCACGTCCGCCGCCAGCTCAACCAGGCCGCCCGGCACCGCATGGTCACAGCCGGCCGCATCACCGGCCCAACCCGTCGGCGCCGTCCCACTCGCCGCCGGTGACCGCATCGTCACCCTCAGAAACCACCGGGGCCTCACCTCACCCGAGGGCCCGAGGGATGGGTCAAGAACGGCTCCGTCCGGCACAATCAGCAGCGTCGACCCCGACCGGCGGACGGTCACCGTCGCCTTCGACCGGGAAGGCACGATCACCCTCCCCCCGACTACCTCGACGCCGGCCAGGTCGACCACGCCTACGCCCGCACAACCTACGGCGTCCAGGGCGCCACCCTCAACCGGGCCTTCGTCCACGTCGACGACCGGACCGACTTCGAACAGGCCTACGTCGCCCTCACCCGGGGCCGGACCGAAACCCGCCTCTACCTCGTCGACGGCTCCCTCACCCCCGAGTCGAGAACAGATCGGCGAGCAGCGTGTCCCCGAATAGCGAGCCCCCATCGGCGTGCAGCACCGAGAAGATCGACTTCGCCGCCACCCTGCCCTCACACACCGACCCCGACCCGGCCCACATCGAATGGGCCGACGGCGTCAACCCGAGACTCACCGAAACCCCGTCATCAGCATGCCTACAGGCGACCACGGGTCCAGCATCGTCGTAGGTGACGACGAAGATCTTGGTCG
The DNA here is from genome assembly GCA_038253125.1 of Acidimicrobiales bacterium. Taxonomy (GTDB): domain Bacteria; phylum Actinomycetota; class Acidimicrobiia; order Acidimicrobiales; family JAUJNH01; genus JAUJNH01. The sequence continues at coordinate 14,011 of JBBSHM010000020.1, read as the reverse complement.
TGCCAGACCTGGCTGGCTGGCGGGCATGCCGTCGAAGCCAGTCGGTCTGCTCGGTCGAGCGGCAGGTGAAGGCGGACGTGTCGTGGTGCTCGGCGAGGATCTCGGGGGGTCGGTACCGGCTGGTCACTCGACGAAGGGCGACGGGCGTTCCATCAGCCGGCGGAGCCCGGGCAGATCACGGGCACGGCGGGCGTTGATCTGCTCCCACTGGGCGAACGCTTCGGGGCTGAGCTCGAAGTGGTCGCGCTCGGCCAGCACGCGCCGAGCTGCGTCGACGGCGTTCGTCACCACGAAGTCGGTCAGATCCGTCTCTGTGACCGCCACCACCCGCTCGATCAGGTCCCGTTCCGACGGCGTCGTGCGGAACTCCAACCGCCGACTCCGGCGCCGAGACTCAACAGTCGACATGATGAACCCTCGTAGATTCCGTACGTCCAATGTACTGCCTGCCCGGCGACGTCGGCCAGCCCTATGTCGGCACTGGAACGAGGCGCCTCGGTCGCAAACCGTCCAGACAGCATCGTCCTTCCACCCTTGGCTGGGGCAGCTCGGCCGTCAGCCGCGGCTCCCCGGAGGTGCGGTCAGATCCCCTCCCAGATCTCAGATCTTGGCCACCAGGTCAGCCTCGGTGGCGTTGGTCACTGGGGCCCGCCGCTCAAGGGCGCCCAAGGGCCCCTCCCCGGCGCAAGGGGCGGACCCTTGGGTGTCCTCGTCTCGCTGGGCTCGTCTCCGGTACTCGGGGCGCCTGCGCCGTCCCCTTGCCCCGTTCGGCCCTCGGGCTTCGGACCAAATCGGTGCCGGTCCCGGTGCCGTCGACCCAGATGATGCTGGTGGGCGTGGCGACAAGCTGATAGGCGGCGAGGTGGTCACGGTTATCGACATCCCGGAACGAGTACAGCAGGGGTCGACCAGCCTGCCGCAGCTCGGGTACGAGCAGCCGTTCCCCGGCGGCGTTCGAGCGCCGCCAGTAGGCAAGCTGGCGCACGGTTGCACCTGACAGGGTCGCCGTCAGCTCGGTCGGATACGCCAAAGCCCGAAGGGTACCGGTACGACCGCAGACGATGAGCCAACCAGTTGCCACCGCTCGAGTTGGCAGCCCGCAGGGAGCGCGCCGGGTCCGACGCTGGCTGGGAGCGGCTAGTCGGTCTCCCGGGTCGGGACCCGGTGCGCGCCCGGCGACGTGGAGGGAATGCGCCTAGCGCGTCGGCCCTCGACCGCCTGGTGGTCAAGGTCCGCGACTTGGTGCTCTTCCGACGCTGTGGCCGCCACCCGCGCCGCACGGTTGGACGGCGCACGTTCAGTCTTGCTTCGCAGGGACAGGGGCACTCAACCAGCGGAGGTCGGTCTTGTCGCGGCGGCGTTGCTGCTCGTCGCGCTTGAATAGGGCGTCGGTCTTGGTGAGGACGAGGGTGAAAGGCCGCCCGGTCCGGCGTGTCTGGTGGCGGACGGGGAGCTCGCTCGAGTCGATCCTGTTGTGGACGTGCCGGCGACCGTCCTTGGCGAGCGGCCAGTCCAGTGTGCGCCGGTTCGGGTCTGTGAGGAACGTGCCGAGGGTGGCGCAGACGGCACACCCACAGCCATCCGGCCACGTGATCGCCCAGTCGTCCTTGCCTCTGCCCGGGCGGGCGAGACGCGCATGGAGGTGCTTGGTGCAGTGCTCTCGGATGACGTCGAGGCCGATGGCGGCGGCGGTCTGCGGGTCGGCCTTGGACGCTCGGAGCAGCTGGATGAGGCAACCGAGCAACGCGTCGCCGCGAGGGTCGTCGAGGAGGGCGTTGAACACCCTGTCGCGGATGCCCGCAGCGCCGACGGCGGCGGCGCTCTCCAGCACGGAGAGGGCGGGTCGGGCCAGCTGGTCGAGGGCTTCCTGGCGTCGGCTCGGCGTCGAGATCCGGCCGCATCGATCGATGGCGTCGACGAGCCAGGCGGCCGCACTCTCCACCAGCGACACGGCGGCCACGTTGCCCCCGGTTCGCTGGGCGGCGAGAGCACGCACCAGCCCGGGGAGTGCCGTGACCCACTGGCCTCTGTCCCGGCCGCCCGGGCTCCAGGCCCGCTCCTCTCGCGACCAGCCGTGGATGGTGGCGGTGAGCCAAGGTTCGCCGTAGCGGTCGGCCATGGCGGACAGATGGGCCGCGTGGCTCTTCCCGAGCACCTCGAGGTGGAACGGGGAGAGCAACATGGCGGCGAGCGCCGGATCGTCGATGCCGGCAGCGACCCGCAACGCCTTGGTGCTCAGAGGCGGCGGGTCATGGCGGCCCATGACGCGCGTCCAGAAGGGCGCCAGCTGGCCGACGAGGTCACGGGCCTCTTCCAAATCCTTGGCCTTCAGCCGGTTCGCCACCTCGCCGAGCGCCCAGCTCGGCGACGCTTCGGCCCTCACCACGAACCCCCGTTCCCGGGGCCACATGACCACAGCGGCGCGGCGGTACCACCGGTCGAGGGTGTTTCCGTAGTTGCCCATGTACGGCTCGTAGTCCGAGCGGTCGGGATCGAGATCGTCCGCGGGTGTGGTGGCGCAGAGCTCGGCGTCGTCGACGCTTGACGAGATCGGGTGCATCGGTCCGCCCGCCAGGTCGGTCCAATGGGCCAGCGTGACCTCGGAGTCAATGAGCTCCTCGAGCTCGTAGTCCGCCTCGCCGCTCGTGTCGTCTTCTCCGTTGTCGTCGTCGTCGTCGTCCCACGAGTTCCATCGTCCGTGCCCTCTGCGCCCATCCCAGTGGTCGTCGGCCTCGTAGGCGCTCCAGGTCTGGTGGACCTCGGCCAGCGCCAGGGCGATCTCGCACTCCGCGGCGTGGGCCGCGTCCCGGAGTGCCTCGACCCGCGGGCCGTCCACTCCCTTCAGGAGGGGCCGGCCCAGGCTGTGCTCGGTGTACTGGTGGTCGAGGAGGTAGACGAGGCGCTGCGGGGGCTCGGCGGGCGCCTCGGTGCGTTGCCATGAGGTCTTCTCCGCCGGCGCCGCAAAGTGCGACGTGAGGAATGCCGCGAGCTGTCCGGCGCCCTCGGTGGAGTGCGCTGGGACCGGGAGCGCCGTCGGCGGGTCATCGTGGAGCAGGAGGTTGTAGGTGAGCACGATCCGATGGCCGCTCCGCACCGGCCGGACCTCGTGCTGGCAATCCCCATAGAACGCCACGAACGAGAGGCGACTTCTCGGCGAGCGGAACTCGCGTCGCGTCGGGCCCTGCCCGACGACAAGGGCTCCGCCGGTGCATGATGACGGCAACGTCACGACCAGGGACCCCACCATCCGGTCGGCCTTCTCCGAGTCCTGGTGGGGAACGAAGAACTGGCCCCTGGCGTAGACGAGCATCGAGTGCAGCTCGGCCTTCAGGAGGCGACCTGCTGGAAGCCCGAGGTCGCCGCGCAACCGCTCCAGCACCGGCACGAGCGTGTTGTTCCAACGCCGTTGGTCGATCCGCACGCGGCTCTTCGGCACCTCCCACGTGTCGCGAACGCTCGGGTCGCGGAGCGTCTGCTCACCCATCCCGTAGCGCGCCGGCCTCGCCACTTTGATCAGCTGCCTCGCCTGCTCCTTGGGCACAGGAAGCTGCACCCGCCCGACACCACTGACCTCGAGGTGCAGAACCTCCGCTCCGGCGGTGGCGTGGGCGCTCGAGGAACCGGGAGACACCATCGCTCCGAGCAGCGACGCGAGCCGATCACGCGGCGCCACAGCCCCCGGAGCGCCAGAGCCCACGTACCACAGCCTACGGCCCGAAGAACGGACGCCGACCGGAGGCGGCCGCGGCCGACGGAGGCGGGGGCGATGGCCGATGTGGTCATCGACACCGACCCGGCTCGCCGCTGGAGGACGGATGCGCGCCGGCGTGGTCCAGCGCCACGTGCCGCCGCACATGGCTGACCTCGTGGCCGGCGACGAGCTGTGGATCTGAGGCGAGGCCGGATCTGGGGAGAGCAGGGCGGGAGCCAGCGTTCAGGACCCGCTTCCTTCGAGCAGGGTCTCGTGGGCTGCCGAGCCGAGTGGGCCTCGTGAGCTGCAGACCAGCAGGCCTCCTGCGATTGCGACCGAGGGGTCTGCACTCGGGGGCGTAGCATCGACGCCGTGGCGGTGAACCTCGTCGACTTGGATCCAGCGTTGCGTAAGGCCATCGAGGATGGGCGGTCGAGGATCCCACCGACGGCTGCGCGATCTCGTGCTGATCGTCGACGATGCGCTGCTGCTGCGCGTCCTCGCCCTCACCGCGCCCGAGGACATTCTCGATGAGGCACGGACAGGCCAGATCTTCACGACTGGATCCTGGTACTACCGGTTGGCGAAGGCGGTGGCCCAGCCCCGAGTCGCCGGCGCGTTGTCATCAGCGATGACGGCCCTGCCGTCGGATGCCGAGGAGCGGGCCGCAATGGGCTCCGGTCGCTGCCGCCGATCATTGGGATGCTCGACCTGAGCTCCCTCGTCCCCACCATGGCCGCCCTCGACGTGGGGCGGCCGCTCAACTTCCTGGCCGCCGAGGCCATCGCCGCGGCGGTTCTCCTTGACGGCGGCCTTGTCGTCTCGACGACCTCGCCCTTGATCGAGCATGCCGCCGCCCAACTCGGGTTGACCTGCCAGCTGGTCCACTCCTGAACCCACAGTCCCCTCGTGAGCTGGAAGGCTAGGTGCGCGGGCGCTGACGGCCGTTGACGGTCCGAGCCAACGATGGCGGCCGCGAGACGGGCCGCCGCGGTCGTCGGTCTCGAGTTCGAGCACCGCGACGGTGAACGTGCGGCTGCCGCCCACCCAGGTGGCGATGAGCTCCCGGTCACCGTTGGTCTGCGCGACGCCTTGCATGGTCCCTCCTCCCCGAATGGGGGGGAGTTGTTACCCGGGTGCCGGAGGTCGCGGCCCGACTGGCGTTCCGGGTCGTACCCCCCGGCGTTGAGGAGTTGTTCGTGGTCGCCCCGGACAAACAGCCCTTGGGCGGGTCCAACGTGGGCGGGCGAGGCTCGCGACAGACCTCGGCCGGCTGAGCCGACCTGAGGCCGGAGCCCTCGGACCCTCGGCCGCCGCTCGGAGCACGGTGACACTGACGGGTTGCGGATCCGACGAGCTGAGATCGGACCCTATGCGTCATCGTGCGGATCCTCGGAAATCGCGGAGCCCGATGCCGCTGCGCCAGCTCTTAGCGCCGTGTGGCCGGGACGTGGGAGCGGCCCGGTCGAGGTCTGACAGCAGACTGTCGAGGACGTGCTGCTCCTCGACGGTGACACCGGTGCTTGTGATCAGCGGTCCGAGGCCGGGCGACCATCGCGTGGCGGGCGGCGTCCCGGTCAGTGGGCGTCCCCACCGACCGGACTCGATGGCGGCTCTGTAGTCGTCGGCGGCATAGCGCCACGGCCGGATCGCACGATGCAGCGCGAACACGGTGGCGGCGATCGATAGGCCGCCGGGGTCGAAGTCTCCGTGGTAGCGGACCGTGGCCCCGGCTGCGGCGAGGTCGGCGAGCAGTCGCTGGCCGGCGATGCTCGGGTTGCCGTCGATGCAGACCATCGGCCGGCAAGCCGCCGCGTAGGTGTACGCGGCGGCTTGGAGGACGGTTGGGTTCTCGCAGGCGTAGACGGCCAGCCCGTCAACCTCGCGCCAGCGGCCTGGGTCGGTGAGGTTGGTCAGGTTCAGGGTGGCTGGTTCGCCGGGCCAGCCTACATCGGGGAGGTTCAGGGTGTGGACCCGGGAGGAGACGGCGTCGGTGAGGATGCCGAAGCTCTCGAGGAGGCCGCGACGGGCCTCTGCCCGGCTGGGGGTCTCGAGGTCGCTGAGGGCAGCGAGGACGGCGACGACGTAGCGGCCGGCGGGCTCGCCGTCGTCGAGGGCGTGGCTGTCGGCGAGGTGGAGGGCGGCGAGGACGTCCCGACCAACAGGCGGCGAAGCCGGTAGCGCGGCGAAGACATCAAGGATGCCGGGGAGCGGAAGGCCCGGATCGGCCGTCCGGGCGCGCAGCCGCGGGCCGGTCACGAGCGCGCTGAGGCCCGGGTGCCGTCGGCCGGCCTCGTGCCCGGCCACCAGGGCGGCGAGCGCCGGCCGGGTCTCGGCCTGATGGTGGCGTTCGGTGGCTACGTCGACGACCGCGCCGTGCAGGTGGCCGACGATCTCGCCGAGGCCGGCGCCGACCAGGTCGTGGAGGAGGCGGTTGAGCTGGTCGAGGTCGACGGCGACGCGGTTCCCGCGCGGCAGGGGTCCGAGGAGGCGCTGCAGGCTGCCCCGCGCCTCGGGGCCAGCCGGGACGCGGACCGCGTCATAGCCCGAGCCGGGAGGGCGGCGGCGCAGGCGGGTGCGGGCCGCATCCCACAGGGGGCGAAGGGCGGGGTCCTCGGCGAGCGCGGTGGCCGCCTCGCTCAGGTGTCCCACGCCTCGACCCGGGCTTTCGCTTCCGAGCCCGCCGTCCAGCGGTAGGCGATGGCGGTGACGCCCGGGACCTCGGGATCGCGCCACAGATCGTAGATGGCGAGGGCCGGCACCGTCCTGTAGGTGCACCAGCGGTGGTAGGTCGTGAGCAGCAGGTCGAGGTCGAGCTCGGTGGCGAGCGCCATGATGTCGGACGCGAGCGAGTCGTCGCAGCCCTCGAACGCCTCGTCGAGGGCTACGAGCCGGGGCGCGACCTGGTCGCTCACCGAGTCGTAGTAGGAGGCGATGGTGGCGAACAGGGCGAGGTGGATGAGGCGGGCCTTCGAGCCGCCCGAGCCGGCGCCGTGGGTCCGCTCGGTAAAGGGCTTGTGGTTCCCTGAGCTGTCGATCAGGTCGACCCGGAAGCGGTGGAAGCGTCGGTAGTCGAGCGCAGCCTGGATGCGATCCTGCACCGCGCCCGCGCTGTCTTGGGACCGGGCGTCGGCGATGAGGTGGACCAGGAAGCGGTTGCGGTCATCCTGGTCGTTGCCGGCCACGAGGCGGGTGAGCAGCCCGACGGCCCGCCGCTCGTCCTCGATGAGGTCGGGGTGGGGCTCCCAGTGGAAGCGGAGTGTGTCAAGGCCTCGGCCAGCCCGCTTGCGCAAGGTGGCGTTGAGGCGCTCGACGTCGCTCGTGGCCTGCGCGATCCGGTCGCTGATGTGGCTGGCGAGGTCGTTGATGATCCGGTTCTGGATCAGGTCAGACTCCTCCCGGCTGAGGTCGGCGGCGGCCCGTTCGGCCAGGTCGGCGATGTGACGGGCGAAGGCGGCGATGTCGACCATCCCGCCGGCCAGCGCCACCTCCACCAGGCGGTGGTCCTCGCCGCTCCCCATCACCGCGTCGAGGTCGGGGAGGTCGTTGCGGATCCGCTGGTAGCCGTCGATCAGGGCGCTGTCGTCCTTCGCCCTGGGCGCGGCCTCGAGGCGGCCCGTGACGTCGGAGGCGAGCGTGCGAGCCACGGTGACGGTGAGCGGACCGGAGTCGTCGACCGGGCCCAGCGCCAGGGCCCACAGAGGCGTAGCCCGCACCCGTTCGAGCACGAGCTGCTTGGTGGCCCGGTCGTCCTCCGCTCGCTGCCGATTGCCGGCTACGCCGAGGAGGTGGGTCTCGGCCATCGCCTTCGCGGCGACGGCCCCGTCATGGCCGGTTCGGAGCAACCGCAGGCGATGCCCGAGCGCCACCTTCTCGTGGGTCAGCGCTCGCTCCTCCGCCTCGACCTGCGCGGCGGTGGCGTCGAGGGCTCGCTTCAGGGTGTCGAGGGCCGTCGCCGCCGCGAGGTGGGCTCGGTCGGCCTCATGGAGGTCGGCCCGAGCGGTGAGCTCTCGGGCGCTCGCGTCGGACGCGGCCAGGGCGTCTGCGTCGGCGTTCCCGCTTCTCCGCTCCGCCTGGTCGACCAGGGTGACCAGGCGCCGGATCTCGTCGGTGACCTGCTTGACGGCGGCGTGAGAGTCGCGCAGGAGCTCGTCGGTTCCGGGCATGGCGTGGTCTCGGCCAAAGGGCACCAGGGCGACGTCGGCGGCGTCCGCGGCCTGAGCCGCGACCTGGCGGGCGGCATCGGCGCTTGCGCGCCGGCCGTCGGCTTCGGCGAGGCGCTCGCCGTGCCGTTCGGCCAAGCGGGTGGAGCGGTTCTGGGCGCCAAGGCAGGCCTTCGGCGGTGGCGGCGGTTCGCGGAGGACGGCGAGGTAGCCGGCCACCACCTCGGCGGCTGCCGCGTCGATGGCGGCCCGGGCCTCGAGGGCGCTGGCCTCGGCCCGGCAAGCCGCTGCCCGCTGGCGGTTCGCCGCCAACCTCGCCGCCGCGCCGATGTAGACGGCCGCGGGCTTCGTCCAACGCCCGTGGATCGGGCCGTTCTGCCACCGGCCATCGGAACCCACCCAGGTGCGAGGGGTCGGAGGTTCGGGCTCCGCCCCGGCGAGCTCGATGTAGGCCACCGAGGCCAGCGCGTCGCCGGTGGCCGCCGGGGCGCCCGGGACGGGAACCAGCACCGCCGCCAGGGTCACCGTGTCGAGCGCTCCGTCCGCGGGGATGAAGGCGGTGTCGTCGGTGGCGAGGGTGCCTTCGTCGACGACGGCGTCAAGCAAGCCGGCGGCCTCGAGGGCCGCTTCGAGGGCGGCTCGAGTGTCGGCGGAGAGGTGCTCCGCGAAGTCCACGGCGTCCCACAGCGGGGTGCCGGCCCGGGGGCCGGCCGGCACGCCGGGCCGGGCCGGGGGCGCTCCCGTCGTCTGCTGCTCGAGGTCGTCGGCCTCCTGCTGCAACCGGGCCGCCTCGACGCGGGCGTCATCGGCCCGTCTGGCGAGCAGGTCCTCCTCGGTGGCCCACACGGTGCGGGCCTCGTCGAACAGCGACCTCAGCGTCCCGGACGGGTCGTCGCCCGCGCCGATGGCGTCGGCCGCGGCGTCGAGGTGCTCTTCGAGGTCGACGGGTCCCGCCCCCGTGGGGCACGCGGCCCGGAGGCGTGCCGCCCACGGTGCGAGCTCCGCTTCCCACGCGTCGAGGGCCGCGGCGGCCCGGGCCGTCGCCTCCGTCGCCTCCCCGGCGCTGCGCTCGACCTGGGCGAGGGCCATCTCATGTTCGTGCCGGGCGGTGTCGGCGGCGCCGGCCGCCCGCCGGTGCGCGCCCACGGCCGCCGTTGCCGCGTCGATCCGGCCCCGCGCCTGCGCGGCCTGCACGGCCACGTCGTCGGCGAGCGCCTTCGCCTCAAGCCTGCTCACGGGCGCCGCTCCGCCGGGCCGGATGCCTGCCGCGGCCCCCACCTCCGTGGCCCGCCGGAGGGAGTCCTCGACGGCGGCGATCGCCTCCCGAGCCTGCCGCGACGCGGTGGCAGCCTGTTCGGCCCTGGACTCGGCCAGCGACGCCACGGCTCGCAGGGTGTCCCCCTTCGCCTGGGCGGCCTGCTCGGTGCCCCGGGCCTCGGCGGCGGCCGCTGCGAGCTGCTTCATGGCCGACCGATCGAGCGCATCCAACGATGAGGTGACGACGAGAAGGCGCTCGTCGGCCTCGCTCATCTCCGCCGCGATCGACGCGAGCGCGGCCTCAGCCGTGGTGAGGTCTGCACGGGAGTCGCGCTCGATGCGGGTGACCCGGTCGAAGGCGCTGTTCGCCGCGGTGAACCCGCGGGCCGCGTCGTAGGCGACCCGCCGGGCCCACTCCCGGTAGACGTCGACGAAGCGGTCGAGGATGCGGGACTGCCCGGCGAGGCGGGACTGCTCCGCCCGCAGCTCGTCGAGGCGCTGGAAGTGGTCGACGAGCGGGACCACCCGCTCGGGATCGGGCGGGGGCAGCGCCTCGGTGAGAGCGGCGTGCAGCTCACGGATGTTGACCTTCGCGGCCAGCTGCGGGCGGCGCAGGCCGGCGATGACGCTCAGCATCGAGGCGAAGCGCACCTCGGTCATCCCGGGGTAGAGGGCGGCTCGGATGGCTGCCTGGAATCCCGCCCGGCCGACCTTGCCCTCCCCGTGGAAGCGGAGGCCTTCGACGGCGCGGAGGCGATCGGTGGTGAGCGGGGTGCTGTCCGGAGCGAGATCGAGGTCGAGGTCGACCCTCTGGTCCTCGATCGTCCACAGCCAGTGGCTCTCGGCTGACGCGGTGGCCCGGCACCCGACCCCGCTGGTGAAGAACCTCGCGGCGCCGTCGGCGTCGAGGCGGCCGAGCTCCAAGAAGACGTACGAGATGGCCGACTTCCGTGCGTCAGACGGGGGCCGCCAGTCGAGGACGTTCCACCGCATCCGCTTCTCTTTGGTGTCGAACGGGTCGAGGGCGCGTGGGTTGAGGTCCCCCTGGAGCAGGAGCGGGATCGCGACCTCCATCACCTTGGTCTTGCCGGACTGGTTGCGCCCGTGGAGGAGCAAGCCCGTCTCGTCGAAGCGGAAGCGGGCGTCGTCGTACTGCCAGAGGTCGATGAGCCCGATCCGGAGCGGGTGCCAGCGCGCCGTGGTGGGCTGCGGCAGCTCGGGGTGGTGAACGGGGTTGAGGCGGGTGATGGCGGCGTCGTCGAGCAGGGTCATGGCAGGGCTTCCTGGTGGGCGCGGCCGCCACGGGTCGCGGTGGCGCGGTAGCGGGCGGCCGCCGGTAGGGCGTGGACGTGGCCATCGGGCCCAACGCGGGCCAGGCCGACACTGGTGAGGAGGGCGACGACGGAGCGGGCCAGGACGGCGGGCTGGCTGGCCAGCTCCCGGCTCCACCAGGTGGCGTGGTCGTGGGCCCTGTCGGCGACGAACGACTCGAGGTCGGCGGGGGAGAGGGCGCCGGTGCGGGCGAGGTGCTCGCACACGAGGAGCGCGGCGTGGTGGCGGGTGCCCGACCCCGGGAAGCCGATGTCGGTGAGGTCGGTGTCGTCGGAGGTCTGGGCGGCGCCCACATCGACGGGAACGAGGCCCTCGGCGCGTTCCTCGACGAGGATGCCGAACTCGTCGTGGAGGGCGTCGACAAGGGAGCGCCGGGACCGCGCCCAAGCTTCGGCCTCGGCGGCGTCGAGGTCGTCGAAGTAGGTGACCGGCTCGTCGACCAGGCGGCGGAACAGGCGGTGCCGGGCCCTGGCCCGGGCCCCGTCCTCTGTGGCTGGGTAGGGCCGGTCGAGGGCCTCGAGGTCGACGTCGGCCAGCAACGAGGGGGCCGTCTCGGCGGCCACGAGCCGAGCGAGGATCCACTCGTTGACATGCCAGAGGGCGTCGGCGCCCTCCGGCGCCTCGAACCCCTCGACGGTGCCGTCCACCAGCGTGAGGACACCCACGTCCTGGGCCCACCTGGCGGCGTGCACGAACCGGCGCCTGTCGTCGAAGCTCATCGGGTCGAGGCCGTCCGGCAGCACGTCGGAGGCCAGAACGACGACCGAATCGAAGAGGGAGCGGGCCGTCACCGCCTCCCGCTCGGCGTCCTCGCAGGCCGCGAGCACGAGGCAGCACAGCGCCCAGCGCGTCGGGTCGAACACCGCAGCCCCTGGCGTCGCAGATCGAGGGCGGTGCCGGGGGAGGTGGCCGGGTGCAGGGTGCTTGAAGAGCCGCGCCCCCGTCGCATCGACGACGAGGCGCCAACCGGCGAGGGCAGCGAAGCGCTCGGTGAGCCGCGCCGCGTGGCGGCGCACCAGGGCATGCCCGGAGGGATCGGTGGCGCCGTCCACGATCGGCGACGACAGCAGCAACCGGGCCGCCTGCCGGTACTCGGTGCTCGAGGTCACGCGAGGTCGTCCTGCCGTGCAGGCGCGGCGACGTCACCTCTGGCTCGTCCCCCGAAGCGGAGGTCCCAGTCCGGGGCGTCGAGGACGCCGGCCAGCGTTGCTACCCGCACTCGGCCCTCGTGCCCGTAGATCGTCACGCCCACCAGCCCGAGGAGGCTGTCGACCACCGCGGGCTGGTCGAGCGCCGGACGATCTCGAGTCGCCCCATCGAGGGCGGCCAGCAGGATCGAGAGCTCGGCGTCGCTGAACGTGCCCTCGGCCACGAGCTTCGACAGGCGCACGTGGCGGCCCCGGAAGCGGTTCGCGGCGGCCGCCAGCACCGCCTCCTCATCGGCCCGCCGCCGGCGCAGCGCGGCCTTCGTGGCCGAGTAGTCGGAGCGCTGACCGGCCCGCCCCTGCCCCGTGCGCCGCCCCGTCACGCGAAGCGAGACCGGCACCTCGACCGGCGCAGCCTCGGCGAAGGAGATCCGTCGGGCGGTCTCCTCTGGGGCGAGCAGCGACGGGTGGCGAGCGGCGTGCAGGCCGTAGAGCGCGCCGATGAGGCAGGCCGCCTCGTCATCGGTCCCCGCCGCGGCCAGCCAACGGGCGCAGGTCAGGAAGTCGGCTTTGCGTGACGCCCGCCGCGCCCGCACCTCGGCGAGGCGGCGCAGCGCGTCCAGGAGGACGCCGATCGCGTCGTGCATCCGAGATCGGAGCTCGGCGACGATCGGCTCGCGGCCGCTCCCGCGGAACCAGAGATCGATGCCGACCAGCTGGTCGAGCGCGAGCCGGGTCGCCCCCTCGACATCGACCCCTGGCCCTTCGTCGGCCCGCCCGGCCGCGGCCGCCAGCTCGTCGAAGTGCGGCGAGAGCTCGTGCAAGAGGCTGACGATCGTCGGCTGGACGCGATCGAGGACGTCGAGGAAGCCACCCAGGTAGGCGATGAGCGCCGACTTGTAGGTCCGGAACGCGTTGTCGTCGGCGGCGACGTCCTCGACCCGCCGATCGAGCTCCTGCAGGTACGCCTGGGCCGACCGGTGCAACCCCTGCCCGAGAGCGTGGAGCTCCGTGATCGTGGCGGACGTCTTCGCCGGGTCGATCGCCGTGCCGTCACCGAGGGCAGAGGCCAGGCTGGCGAGACGATCGCGAATGGGCTTGAGCGACGACGCCTGCAACCGGCCCGGCGACTCGATCGAGGCCTCGAGAGCGGCGCGGACAGCCCGATGGGCGGCTCGACCCCGATCGGTGGCCGAGAACAACGACATCTGCTTGTAGAAGTCCTCGAAGTCCCTCGGCCGGCTCGACCTGTCGTGGCGTTCGTCGATGCACCCGATGCGGGTGAGCCGGGCCAATGCGGTGCGGGCGTCCTCGACGCTTACGCCAGCCTGCTCTGCTACCTCACGAGGTCGAACGTGAAGGATCAGCCGCTCGCCAGCGGCAACCACCGCCTCCATGACCGGCACGTAGAGATCCGACCGCCTGGAGGTGGCGTACGCGAACACCGCAAGCGGACCCGCTGCCACCTCGAGCTCGTCGTCGTCTGCAGTCACCCGCGCGCACCCTTCGCTCCAACGTCGACGGTACCGAACGAGCGTGACAGCGAGACGCATGCTCGTCGGCCTCAGTCCGAGTGAGGCGACCTCAACGGAAGATGCCAGCAACGCCGCAGGATCTTGACGTACTACGCTGCATCCGGCTCGACTCAACACAGCCTGAACACACTGCGTTCAGGGGCCAAAGCGCATCAAGAAGCAACGAAGTAGTGAAGGAATGCACGGAGAGGTGCGAGAGCGGCCGAATCGGCCTCACTGCTAATGGCTATTCGCCTCCCTATTCCGCAAGGCTTTCTCGGCGAATCCGCCGTTTCGTTGGGGGAAACCGTCGCACCGGTTGACCAGCATTCACCAGGATCTACCATCTGGCCAGGTAGTTGACGGGTAGTTGGAACCCCTCACAGCGAGGACTCTCCCAAGAGGATCTCGCGGAGCCCGGAGTCGGTGACGGCGTACATCCACGGTCCTGCGGTTCGGCCCGCGACGGCCGCTTCGATCCGGGTCCAGTGGCGCTCGAGCACGAAGAGGCTGTCGGCGGTGGACTGGCTCTTCCGGCCTGTGAGCACGAAGCCCCGGACGCCGTGCCGCACCCACATGAGCTTCTCGGCGGCCCGGTAGCGGATGCGCTGGTCGCGGGTTATGACGACCAGTTGTTTGGTCCCGATGACTGGGAGCCACACGTCGTCCGGCTTCCTCTGGGCACCTTGGGAAGGGCGGGATGGCCGGGGAAGACGACGTCGTGGTGCCGTGTGGCGAGAAGCTTGCCGAGGGCCAGGTCGTTCTCGTCGAAGAACCTGGCCGCCAATGCTGGCTACGCCGCCAGTGAGCGCAGCTGCTCCTCGTAGGCCACCGCAGCACGGACCAGCTCATCAGCCATGTCGTAGCCGGCGGCGATCTGGGCCACCGACTCCCCGGCGTCGAACAGCT
>JBBSHM010000019.1:0-35810 GCA_038253125.1 Acidimicrobiales bacterium | reverse complement strand
GTGGCCCTCGGGCCGGCCGAGTCCTTGTTCAGGCGCTTCGACAGGTGCAGGCCCTCCAGGACGAACTCCACGGCGCTGGCCAGCAGCGCCGGGCTCTCGGCTCCACCGGCCAGATCCACCACCACCTGCTTCAGGGCGGGAAGCTGCTCGACGGCGGCCACGTAGTCGAGGGACGGGACGTCGTCACCGGCGTGCAGCACGGTGCCGTCGCCGAAGGAGAGCACGATGTCGGCCACCACCGGCCCCGGCACCCGCTCCTTGAACACCGTCAGGACCGCGGCCTTAAGCAGGCGGTCGACCACGGCCGACTCGGCCCGGTCCTCCAGCGCCTCAACCTCGATCTTGCCGGCCGTGGAGGCGACGAGCGCACCGAGGTCGCTGACCCGCGGCACGGCTTCGGTCTCCCCCGCCCGCAGCGCCCGCCGGGCGGCGGCGGCCGAGAGGACCTCGTAGTTGGCCACGCTGAGCCGCACCGACACACCCGAGCGCTGGTTGACGTGCGGTGACACGCGGGCCAGCTGGCTGACCGTCGCCACCACGTCGACCATGAACTCGGGCACGGTCACGTGCAGGCCGCCCACCTGCGGTCCGCCGTCGAACGCCACCGCCTCCTGGCGGATGACCTCGACCTCGGTGGCCAGGTCCAGCGGGTAGTGGGTGCGGATCTGGCTGCCGAAGCGGTCCTTCAGCGGCGTGATGATCCGACCCCGGTTCGTGTAGTCCTCAGGGTTGGCCGAGGCCACCAGCAGGAGATCGAGGGGCAGCCGCACCTTGTAGCCGCGGATCTGCACGTCGCGCTCCTCGAGCACGTTGAGCAGGCCGACCTGGATGCGCTCGGCCAGGTCGGGAAGCTCGTTGATGGCGAAGATGCCGCGGTTGGTGCGGGGAACCAGGCCGTAGTGAATGGTGAGCTCGTCCGACAGGTAGCGGCCCTCGGCCACCTTTATGGGGTCCACCTCGCCGATCAGGTCGGCGATGGCGGTGTCCGGGGTGGCGAGCTTCTCGCCGAAGCGGGTGTCGCGGTGCACCCACTCGACGAAGGTGGCGTCGCCGTGGGCGGCCACGAGGTCCCGGGCGAGCCGGCTAACGGGGGCGTAGGGGTCATCGAGGATCTCCGAGCCGGCGACGATAGGCAGCCACTCGTCCAGCAGCCCGGTGAGCGACCGGATCATCCGGGTCTTGGCCTGGCCCCGCTCGCCCAGGAAGATGATGTCGTGGCCGGCCAGCAGGGCGTTCTCGAGCTGGGGCAGGACGGTGTCGTCATAGCCCCGCACCCCCTCGACCACGGGCCGGCCCTCGGCCACCCGGCGCGCCGTGTTGCGCCGCACCTCCTCCTTGACCGCCAGGGACTCCCACCCCGACTCCCGCAGCTCACCGAGCGTCGATGGACGGGCTCCAGCCATGGATTTCGACCCTACCGCCGGCCTCCGTCTCTCGCGGGCGGCTGCCGTCTAGCCTGATCGGGCCGTGCCCGCGTCGCCCGAAGCCACCCGACAGGCGTACCGCATCGCCTCGTGGACCACGGCCGGGCTGGCGTTCGTGGCCGCCGTCCTGACCTTCGCCTTTGGGCTCGCCGCCGTCACCGGCCCTGGCGCGGCGCCGGCCGGCGACGGCCAACAGGTCACCGCGGGTCCCGGCCCGAGCGCCAGCCCGGGCACGGTGCTGGCCCGCGACCAGTCGGTCGTGAGCGGCGTCCTGACCAGGGTGGTCGGCACCAAGGTCGAGGGCGCCCCGCCCCTCGTCATCCCGCTCACCCTCACGGTGGTCCGGGGCAACGGCACCAAGGCCGAGCTCAGCGGCGGCGCCGTCGGCGGCAAGGGCGCCACGGTCACCTGGGACGGCGGCCGCCCCCTGCCGCTCGGCGGCCAGGGGTCGATCGACCTGAACGGGCCGGTGGACGTCGAGCTCACCACCGGCGGGGCCAGCTGGAAGCTGGACGGGCCGTCCCGCGTGCTGACGCCCGGCTCTTACTCCCTGGGCGCCACCGTCGCCGTCAGCCCCCTGAACGGGGGGTTGGCGACCCCGAAGGACGGCGTCCGCCTGGAGGTGCCGCCGGGAGCGGCGGCCTCGCTGAAGACCAGGGGTGACGTGCGGGTGGCGACGCCCCCCGCCCCGCTCAGCCTCAAGGGGCCGGGCCAGCTCGTGCTCGAAGGCTCGCTTCAGATCATGACCCGCGATGGCAAGCGCCAGGCCGCCAAGGTCACCTTCGGGCCGGGTGCGTTCGAGCTGAACCTCCAGCCCGGAGCCGACGGGTACCACGTCGAGCAGGCCCTCCTCCAGGGGCCGATCACCGTGGACGGGTGAGTGGACCTCGGCGGCACCTGGCAGGCCGCTCCGGGAGACGACGCGCTGCGCCGCCGCTTCGTCGCCCCCACCTTCGATGACGGCGCGTGGTCGGACCTGGCGGTGCCCGGCCACTGGCGCTCGGCGCCGGGCTTCGAGGCCTCGGACGGGCCGGTGCTGTACCGCCGGTCGTTCGGAGCGCCCCGCCCCGCCGACGGGCGTCGAACGTTCCTGGTGCTCGAAGGGTGCTTCTACCAGGCTGACGTCTGGCTCGACGGCTCCTACCTGGGCGACACCGAGGGCTACTTCTTCCCCCACGCCTTTGAGGTCACGAACAAGCTCCGGGCCCGCAGCCAGCACGTCCTGGCCGTCGAGCTGACCTGCACCCCCCCGCTCGACCGGGCCACCAAGCGCTACCTCAGCGGGGCGTTCCAGCACTCCGACTCCCTTGACCCGGACTGGAACCCCGGCGGGATCTGGCGGCCCGTCAACCTGGTGGAGACCGGCGCCGTGCGCATCGCCGCGCTGCGGGTGCGGTGTCCGGCGGCCGCCGAGGAGCTGGCCCGGCTGGACGTGACCGCCACCTTCGACGCCCTGACGGCCGGGCCGGTGGAACTGCGGACCACCGTCGAGCCGGGCGGGGTCGAGCAACGGCACACCGTGCACCTCTCCCCCGGACCCAACGAGGTGAGCTGGCTGGTGGAGATCGCCGACCCGCCCCTGTGGTGGCCAAAGGCGCTCAGCCCGGCGGGAGCCCGCCCGACCATGGTCGAGGTGGTGGTCGAGGCCCGGCCGGTCGGTCCAGACGGCTCTGACGGCAGCGCCGAAGGTGGTGGCGAGCCACCGTCGGCCCCTTCCGCCGGGCCGGGTCAGCCCTCGGACGTGGCCCGCCGGTTCACCGGCCTGCGCCAGGTGCGCATGAGCCGCTTCGTCCTGGAGGTGAACGGCGAGCGGCTGTTCCTGAAGGGCGCCGACCTGGGCCCGACCCGGATGGCCCTCGGCGAGGCGTCGGCGGCGGAGATCGAAGCCGACGTGGCGCTGGCCCAGGACGCCGGGCTCGACCTGCTGCGGGTGCACGCCCACATCAGCCGGCCCGAGCTGTACGACGCCGCCGACCGGGCCGGCTTGCTGCTGTGGCAGGACCTCCCGCTCCAGCGCCGCTACACCCGCACCATCCGCCCGCAGGCCGTCAGCCAGGCCCGGGCGGCGGTTGACCTGCTCGCCCACCACCCGTCGGTGGCCATCTGGTGCGCCCACAACGAACCCGTGGCGATCGACACCCGCCTGCCCCCGGCCCGGGCGCTGCTTCGCTACGCCGCCGGCCAGGTGCTGCCCGGCTGGAACAAGTCCATCCTGGACAGCGCCGTCGCCCAGACGCTCGAGGCGGCCGACGCAAGCCGCCCGGTGGTGCCGCACTCGGGCGTGCTGCCCCACCCGGCGTGGGGCACCGACACCCACGACTGGCTGGGCTGGTACCGCGGTGACGAGCGGAGCCTGCCCGCCTGGCTGCGCCGCCTGCCGGCCCTCGGCCGCTTCGTCGGTGAGTTCGGGGCCCAGGCCGTGCCCGACACCGCGGCCTGGATGGAGCCGCAACGCTGGCCCGACCTCGACTGGGAGCGGCTCGGCCGCAACCACGGGCTGCAGAAGGCCGCCTTCGATCGCCGGGTGCCGCCGGCCGCCTTTCCCAGCTTCGACTCGTGGCGGACCGCCACCCAGGAGCACCAGGCCACCGTCATCCGCCACCACGTCGAGGAGCTTCGGCGACGGAAGTACCGGCCCACCGGCGGCTTCTGCCTGCTCAGCCTGGTCGACGGCCACCCGGCGGTGTCGTGGGCCGTGCTGGATTACGAGCGGGCCCCCAAGCTGGGCCTGGCCGCCCTGCGCGCCGCCTGCGCGCCGGTGATCGTGACAGCCGACCGGCCGGCCGCCACCTACACCGCCGGCACGGCCGTGGCCCTCGACGTCCACGTCGTCTCCGACCTGCGCCACCCGCTCTCGGCGTGCCGGCTCGACGCCTCGCTGGCCTGGCCCGGCGGGGGCCACCGCTGGGCCTTCAGCGGCGACGTGCCGCCCGATGCCGTGGCCCGGGTCGGCACCCTGTCCTTCGTCGTGCCGGAGGCCCGCGGCCCACTTGTCCTGGACCTGCGGCTGGACGGGCCGGCCACGGCATCGGCCACCTACCGCTCCGAGATCGTGACGGCCCCGGCATCTTCGTCGTTGGGCTGAGCCAGCCGTACGCTTCGCCTGTGACGACCACCGCGGCGCCGCCGGCGCGGACCAGGCTCCCCGGCCTGTTCAGCACCACGGTCGGCAAGAAGCTGCTGGTCGCCGTCACCGGCGTCGGGTGGATCGGCTTCGTGTTCGTCCACATGGTCGGCAACCTCAAGCTGTTTCTCGGCGCTGAGGGCCACGGCGACCGCCGGCCGGCGCTGAACGTCTACGGCGAATGGCTGCGGGAACTGGGCACGCCGGCGCTGCCCCGAACCATGCTGCTGTGGTTCCTGCGCTTCGGCCTGCTGACCATGTTCGTCGTCCACGTGGTGCTGGTCGCCGGGCTCGCCTGGCGGAACCGGGCGGCCCGCCCGACCCGGTACCGCAAGACGGCCCACGTCCAGGCCAACCCGGCGTCGCTGATGATGAAGTGGGGCGGCGTCACCATCGGGGCGTTCCTGGTCTTCCACCTGGCCCAGCTCACGTGGGGGGTGTCTCCCGACATCGAGTTCAGGCGGGGCGAGCCGTACTCCAACCTCACCCAGGCCTTCTACCACCGCCCGTGGATGGGGGCTGTCTACCTGGTGGCCATGGTGGCACTGGCCGGGCACCTGTACCACGGCATCTACTCGACGGCCCAGACCCTCGGGGTCAACCGGGCCCGCTCCGAGCACCTGGTCCGCCGCTTCGCCACCGGCACGGCCGCGGTGATCGTGGGCGGCAACGTGCTCATCATCCTCGGCGCCACGCTCATCAGGACGCCCGGGTACTGAGATGACGACGCTGAGCCCGCCACAGACGCGCTGGCGGGAATCCGAGGATGCGTCGATGCTGGCCAGCGGCGAGCCGGACGGCCCGATCGACCGGCGGTGGGACGAGCACAGGTTCCGTCTGCGCCTGGTGAACCCGTCGAACCGCCGCCGCTACCGGGTGATCGTGGTGGGCTCCGGGCTGGCGGGTGGGGCCGCCGCCACCAGCCTGGGCGAGCTGGGTTACGCCGTCGACGTCTTCTGCTACCAGGACTCGCCCCGGCGGGCCCACTCGATCGCCGCCCAGGGCGGCATCAACGCGGCGAAGAACTACCGCAACGACGGCGACAGCGTCCACCGCCTCTTCTACGACACGGTGAAGGGGGGCGACTTCCGCTCCCGCGAGTCGAACGTGTACCGCCTGGCCCAGGTCTCGGTCGACATCATCGACCAGTGCGTGGCCCAGGGCGTGCCGTTCGCCCGCGAGTACGGCGGCCTCCTCGACAACCGGTCCTTCGGTGGGGCCCAGGTGTCGCGCACCTTCTACGCCCGCGGCCAGACCGGCCAGCAGCTGCTCCTCGGCACCTACCAGGCCCTGGAGCGTCAGGTCCTGGCCGGCACGGTCACCGTCCACGCCCGCCACGAGATGGTCGAGCTCGTAACCATCGACGGAGTGGCCAAGGGCATCGTGACCCGCGACATGATCGACGGCACCATCGAGCGGTGGTCGGCCGACGTGGTGATCCTGGCCACCGGCGGCTACGGCAACGTCTTCTACCTGTCGACCAACGCCAAGGGGTGCAACGCCACCGCCATCTGGCGGGCTCACCGCAAGGGCGCCTTCTTCGCTAACCCGTGCTTCACCCAGATCCACCCCACCTGCATCCCGGTCAGCGGCGACCACCAGTCCAAGCTGACGCTGATGTCGGAGTCGCTGCGCAACGACGGCCGGATCTGGGTGCCCAGACAGGCCGGCGACGCCCGGCCGCCGGAGGAGATCCCCGAGGCCGAGCGCGACTACTTCCTGGAGCGCAAGTACCCGAGCTTCGGCAACCTGGTGCCCCGCGACGTCGCCTCGCGCAACGCCAAGGAGGTGTGCGACGAGGGACGGGGAGTGGGGCCGACCGGCCTGGGCGTCTACCTCGACTTCTCCGAGGCCATCGGGCGGCTGGGGGCGGCGAAGATCAAGGAGCGCTACGGAAACCTGTTCGACATATACGAGCGCATCACCGACGAGGACCCCTACCGGGTCCCGATGCGCATCTTCCCGGCCATCCACTACACGATGGGAGGGCTGTGGGTCGACTACGACCTGCAGTCCACCATCCCCGGCCTGTTCGTGGCGGGCGAGGCGAACTTCTCCGACCACGGCGCCAACCGCCTGGGCGCCTCGGCCCTCATGCAGGGCCTGGCCGACGGCTACTTCGTGCTCCCGGCCACGGTGGGCAGCTACCTGGCCGGTCAGCCGATGGGCCGCACCCCATCGACCGATCACCCGGCCTTCGCCGACGCCGAGGCCGTGGTGCGGACCCGCATCGAGACGCTGCTGGCCATAGACGGAACGCGCACGGTGGACTCGTTTCACCGCGAGCTCGGCCTCCTCATGTGGGACCGCTGCGGCATGGCCCGCGACGAGGCCGGTCTGATCGAGGCGCTTGACCGGCTGCCCGCCCTGCGTGAGGAGTTCTGGCGGGACGTGAAGGTCCCCGGGTCGGGCACGATGCTCAACCAGGGCCTCGAGAAGGCCCAGCGGGTCGCCGACTTCCTCGAGCTCGCAGAGCTGATGTGCGTCGACGCCCTGCACCGCCGCGAGTCCTGCGGGGGACACTTCCGCCAGGAGAGCCAGACCGCCGACGGCGAGGCCCGGCGTGACGATGAGCACTTCAGCTACGCGGCCGCATGGGAGCACGGGAGCGGCCCCGGCGGCCCGATCCTGCACAAGGAACCCCTGAGCTTCGAGCACGTCCACCCGACCCAGCGCAGCTACGCATGAGCGAAGTGGCGACGGGGCCGGCCCTGATGCACCTCACGCTCAAGGTGTGGCGTCAGGCCGACCGGGCTGCCGCTGGCGGCCTGGTGACCTACGAGGCCGCCGACGTGTCACCTGACATGTCGTTCCTGGAGATGCTGGACGTGGTCAACGAAAGGCTCATCCTGGGCGACGAGGACCCGATCGCCTTTGACCACGACTGCCGGGAGGGCATATGCGGCTCTTGCGACCTCATGGTCAACGGCTACGCCCACGGGCCCCGCCGGGCCACCACGGTCTGCCAGCTCCACATGCGCTCCTTCGCCGACGGCGACACCATCTTCATCGAGCCTTGGCGGGCGGCCGCCTTCCCGGTCATCAAGGACCTGATCGTGGACCGGGACGCCCTGGACCGCATAGTGGCCGCCGGCGGCTACGTGTCGGTGCCCACCGGCAGCCCTCAGGACGCCAACGCCCTGCCCGTGGCCAAGCAGGACGCCGAGCGGGCCATGGACGCCGCAGCCTGCATCGGCTGCGGGGCCTGCGTGGCCGCCTGCCCCAACGCCTCGGCGTCGCTGTTCACCGCAGCCAAGGTCACCCATCTGGGCTCGCTGCCCCAGGGCCAGCCCGAGCGCCACCGGCGGGCGCTGGCCATGGTCGACCAGATGGACGCCGAGGGCTTCGGCAGCTGCACGAACATCGGCGAGTGCTCGGCCGCATGCCCGAAGGAGATCCCGATGGACGTCATCGCCCAGATGAACGCGGATGTCCGCCGGGCCAGCCGGCGGACCCGCTAGACCGGGCCCGGCCGAAGGCTCACCAGCCGCCGCGGCCGCCCAACCTCTCACCGTGGGAGATCTCCCGCCGCTCATCCATGGGGGGACCCTCGGGGGCATTGCCGGCGGTTTCCCACCCGTCGGGCACGCCGCCGTGGGGGGCGGCCAGCGCCCTCAGCTGCTCCTGGACGGAGCGGATGGACTCGTAGCTGGCCACCATTGTCTTGGAGCAGTAGCAGGTCCACTCCCCGGCGTCCTCGTCCCAGATGATGTCGGTGTCGAAGCCGGCGGCCTGGGCGTCCTCGGCCACGTCGTCGGCCGCCGCCTCGTCAGGGACGAGCACGGCGAAGTCGACGTCCATGGGCTGGTCCAGGTCGGAGCCAGCGGCCACCACCTGGAAGAGGGCGTCCCCGTCGGCGTCATCGGGGAAGCGGCGATAGTTCTTTCCATAGGCAGGAGATCGTCCACGTATCACGCGCCGCGAGGCTACTCCTAACTGACCCCGACAGGGGCAACTTCTTCGGCGGCCGGGCCACCGGTGGGCCTGGTCTGCACGGCCGTCTCGCCCTCGATGTGCACGTTCGGGAGGATCTTGTTCAGCCAGCCGGGCATCCACCAGTTGGCGTCGCCGAGCAGCTCCATGGTGGCGGGGACCAGGACCATGCGCACGACGGTGGCGTCGACCAGCACCGCGGCGGTGAGCCCGAGGCCGATCTGCTTGATGAAGGTGTTGGGGTCGAAGATGAAGACGCCGAAGACGAACACCATGATGGCAGCGGCGGCGGTGATGACCCGGGCCGTGGCGGCCAGCCCGTCGGCGACGGCCGCCCCGTTGTCGCCGCTGCGCAGGTACTCCTCCCGGATGCGGCTGAGCAGGAACACCTCGTAGTCCATCGACAGCCCGAAGAGGATGGCGAACATGATCATCGGGATGAACGCCGGGATCGGTGTCTCAGGGATCTTCAGGAGGCGGCCGAGCCAGCTGCCCTGCACGGCGAAGGACATGACGCCGTAGGCGGCGGCGATCGACAGCAGGTTCATCACGCCCGCTTTAAGGGCCACGAGCGGAGACCGGAAGACGGTGGTGAGCAGCAGGAACGAAAGGAGCACCACGGCGCCAATGAACAGCGGGAGGCGCTTGGTGATGAAGCTGCTCTGGTCGATCGAGATGGCCGTGAAGCCGCCGACGAGGGCGTGGGCGCCGGTTGAGGCCAGGCTGGCCGGGATGACGTCGCCGCGCAGCCGCTGGACCAGCCGGTCGGTGCTCTTGTCCTGGGGCTTGTTGGCCGGGAAGACGTTGAGGATGGCGGTGTCCCCGGCGGGGTTGACGATCGACGGCGATACAAAGGCCACGTCCTTGGCCGCCTTCACCGCCGTGCCCAGCGTGGTGAGCGTGCCGGTCGGGTCGGTCGCCCCCTTCAGGTCGACCACCAGCAGCAGCGGCCCGTTGAACCCGGGCCCGAAGCCGCGGCTCAGCAGGTCATAGGCCTGGCGCGACGTCTCGGTTCTGGGGTTGTTGCCGTCGTCGGGGAACCCGAAGCGGAGCGACAGGACCGGGGCGGTGACGATGAGCAGCACCAGGGCGGCGCCCAAAAAGGCGAGCCACGGCCGGTGCTGCACCACCCGGCTCCACCGGTGCCAGAAGGCGCGCTCGCCCTGGTGCGAGGCGCGGCCGGTGAACGGCACCCGCAGCCGGTCGATGTTGGTGCCGACGAAGCCGAGGATGGCCGGGAGCAGGGTGAGCGAGGCGGCGAGCATCACGAGCACGGACAGCACGGCGGACCCGGCGACCCCCTGCAGGTAGCTGAGACCCATCGTGAGCATGCCGAGGAGGGAGATGACGACGGTGCCGCCAGCGAACAGCACGGCTCGGCCGGCTGTGCCCATGGCCGCGATCACGGCATCCCTCGGTGACAGACCGCTGTCCAGCGACTGGCGGTAGCGGGTGATGATGAACAGCGAGTAGTCGATGCCGACGCCGAGGCCGATCATGGCGGCCACCGTTGCCGCCCACTCCGGCGTCTCGAACAGGCGGGAGGCCAGGCCGCCCAGGGTGGCCCCGATGCCGAGCCCGAACAGGGCCGTGATGATCGGCAGCCCCATGGCCAGCGCCGAGCCGAAGGCGAGCAGCAGGACGAAGGCGGCGAAGACCAGGCCGATGGCCTCCGAGCCCAGCGCCTGGGTGGGCACCAGGTTGGTGACCTGGAGGTCGAGCCCGCCCGCCTTCTGGCCGGGCCCGACGGCATCCAGGAACTTCTTCTGGAACATGGGGTCGTCGCTGAACAGCTTGTCAAGGGTCTTGTCGAAGCTGACCTCGGCGTAGGCCACCTGGTGGTCGGCTGAGACCTGGGAGGCCCCCTGCGGCTCATAGGGGCTTGTGACGCCGGCGACGTGGGGCAGGCCGGCGGCGGTGGCAATGGCGGCTTCGGCCGAGGCGCGCACGGCCGGCGACCCGATGTCGCCGGCGAAGACCAGCTTGACCGAGTCGCCCTTGTGGGCCGGGAAGCGCCTGGCCAGCAGCTCGTAGGCCCTACTCGACTCGGCGCCGGGGGTCTGGTAGTTGGCGTGGTGCTCGGCGGGCAGGGCGATGCCGGCGGCGATCACCCCGACGAGGGCGAGCACCCAGCCGAAGAGGATGAGCCTGCGTCGGCGGTAGCAGATGTCGGCAAGTCGAATCACAGGTGGACCTCCAGGGCCGTGCGCCGACGTCCGCCGTCGCCGCTGCGCTCTAGGCTGCCACACTGCTTGACTGGAGTCAACGGTTTTCTTGGGTGAGGTCAAGTACTCTGCGTGAGGTGGCCAGCCGGGAGGACAGCCGGGGGGGGGACCGCGGTGGGGCGGACGCCGCTGCGCCCGAGGCTCCGGGTCACGAGGCCTGGAGGCTCATCGCCGAGCTGCTGTTCAGTGACGAGGCCACCGCCCGGTTCCAGGCCGCCTGCGTGGCCGCTGAGCTGAGCCCGCCGCTGCTGAAGGCCCTGGTGTCACTCGAGCCGGGCGGGGCCGAGCCGATGCGCATGCTGGCCAAGGGGTGGGGCTGCGACGCCTCTTGGGTCACCGGCATCGTCGACGGGCTCGAGGAGCGGGGTTATGTGGAGCGCAAGGTGCTGGCCACCGACCGGAGAGTGAAGCTCGTGCACATCACCGAGCTCGGCGAGAGGGCCAAGGCCAAGGCCTTGGCGTGCCTGCACGACCCGCCAGCGGCGGTGACGGCGCTGGACCCAGCAGACCAGGTGCTGCTGCGCGACCTCCTCCGCCAGGTCCGTCGGGCCGCCACGTCCTGACGGCACGAGTATCGGTCGGCCCCGGGCCAGGTTCCGGGGCGGCGATGCCTATCCTTTGGCTGTGCGCCCCTACGAAAGCGGACCGGGCCGCAAGTGGCTGTTCTTCGTCTTCGGGGCCGGGACGTTTGTGTTCCTGGCGCTCGCCGGCCTGCGGAAGGACGATCCCACCGCCTTTGAGATCGCCCGCCTGGTGGCCGTGCTCGGCCTCGCCGCCGCCGCTCTGCGCGCCCACCGACTGGGTGTGACGGCCAACGGGGACGGCGTGACGGTCCGCACCTGGACCCGCTCCACCTGCCACGCCTGGGACGAGATTCGAACGGTGTTCGGCGCGCCCGAGCGGCCCGTGCTGGTGCTGCGGAGCGGGGCCGAGGTCGTGCTGCTGGACAACTGGCACCCGGACCCGACCTCGGTCGGCGCCGAGGTCCGCCGCCGCCTCCTGGCCAGCCAGGACCTCTCGAACCGCTAGCCCACCCCCTGACCGGCGCGACGGGACGTGCACCTACCGCTGGTAGAACCTGGGTCCGGTGTTCGCCTTTTTGAGTGCCTCGTGGCTCGAGCAGCTGACGACTGTGGCCGGAGGCCACCTGGTCGGACCGGATGCCACCGTCGTGCAGCAGGTGGTGACCGACGGCCCGGGCGGCGACGTCGCCTACGTGCTCGAGGTCGACGCCGGCCACGTCCGGGCCCGTCCCGGTCTCGACACCCGGGCGGTCGTGACGCTCACCGAGACCTGGGGGACGGCGGTGCGCATCCACCGGGGCGAGCTGACGGCGCCGGAGGCTTTCCGGGGCGGGCTGGTGCGGGTGCGCGGCGACATGCGCCGCCTCGTCGAGGTCGCCGCAACCCTTGGTGCGCTCGGCCCGGCCACCACGGCGCTCCGGGACCAGACCGCTGATGCCTGACGCCGACGGGGTGCCTCACGACCACGCCGAGCCGCCCGCCGGCGCGCTGCCCGCCGACGACGAGGCCCTGCTTGCCGAAGACCCGCCGGGCCACGACGAAGCGGGGCCCCGAGCCGGGACCGGGACGGCCCCGGGCGCCGGGGGAGACTGGCGGGCCCCGCGGGGCTTCCCGTGGCCCCCGATCGTCATGATCGGGGCGTTCGTCCTTCTCTCGGGGGTGGTCCTCGGCTACCGGCTCACCCGGCCGACCCCGACCGGGCCGAAGGTCATCACCGACCAGGCGTTCGTCGCCCAGGCCAACCAGCGCTGCCGCGCCGCCATCTCTGCCCTGCGCCCCCAGGACACCAGCCGGGACTCGAGCGTCAGCCCCACCCAGATCGCCGACCAATCCTCCCGGGCCGCCGACGGGCTGGCCAGCCTGGCCGTGGAGCTGCGGGCCGTACCGGTCGCCGCCGAGCAGGCGCCCTTCGTCGAAGGATGGCTCGACGGCTGGGGGACATTCATCGACGCTGGCCGCCGCTACGCCGAAGCCGTGCGCACCGGTGACGTGAACACCGCCAACAAGGTGGCCCGCAGCGGCGACCCGGCCCAGAAGAGGGCTGACGCCTTTGCCCGCGGCAACGGCCTCGACTCCTGCCTCCTCCAGTCGGCCATCCGCAAGCCCCGCGGCGTCTAGCGTTCCCCCTCTCGCAGCTGGGCCGGCCGTTCCGGGGGGTACGGCCGGCCCGGCGCGGCAGGCTCAGCCGAGCAGGCCCAGCTCTTCGACCTGCCGACGCTCCTCGACCAGCTCGGCAGCGGTGGCGTCCATGCGGGCCCGGCTGAAGGCGTTGATCTCCAGGTCGCCGACGACACTGATCTCGCCGTCGGTGACCGTGCACGGGAAGCTGTAGACGATCCCCTCGGGAATGCCGTAGGAGCCGTCGGAAGGCACCCCCATGGACACCCAGTCACCCGGCAGCGTGCCATTCACCCAGTCGCGCATGTGGTCGACGGCGGCCGACGCCGCCGACCCGGCCGAGGACAGGCCCCGGGCCTCGATCACCGCCGCGCCGCGACGCTGCACTGTCGGGATGAACGTCTCCTCGGGCCAGGCCTGATCGCCGACCGCCTCGGCCGCCGGCCGGGCCGCCACCTCGGCGTGGAAGAGGTCGGGGTACTGGGTGACCGAGTGGTTGCCCCAGATGGTCATCCTGCGCACGTCGTCCGGCTGGCAGCCGAGCCTGGCGGCCACCTGCGCCTTGGCCCGGTTGTGGTCCAGGCGGGTCATCGAGGTGAAGCGGTCGGGAGACAGGCCGCTGGCGTTGCTCAGGGCGATGAGGCAGTTGGTGTTGGCCGGGTTGCCAACGACGAGCACCTTCACGTCACGCCTGGCCGTGCCGGCCAGCGCCCGGCCCTGGACGGTGAATATCGCTCCGTTCGCCTCGAGCAGGTCCTTGCGCTCCATGTCCTTGGTGCGGGGCCGGCTGCCCACCAGAAAGGCGATGTCAGCGCCGTCGAAGGCGTCTTCTGCATCGTCGGTCTGCACCACGCCGGCCAGGGTGGAGGAGGCGCAGTCCTCGAGCTCCATGGCGACCCCAGCGAGCCTGCCGAGAGCCGGTGTGACCTCGAGGAGCCGAAGGACGATCGGCGTGTCGGCGCCCAGCAGCGACCCGCTGGCCAACCGGAACAGCAGGCTGTAGCCGATCTGGCCGGCGGCGCCGGTCACGGCGATCTGCACGGGCTCCGCCTTCGCACGGTGCTCACCCTGGCTCACCGGCCTCAGAGCCGATCGGCGATGGCGCTGGCGAACTCCGAGCAGCTCACCTCGGTGGCACCCTCCATCTGGCGGGCGAAGTCGTAGGTCACGATCCTGTCCTCGATCGTCGCCTCCAGGGCCCGATAGATGTCCCGGGCGGCCGCATCCCAGCCCAGGTGCTCGAACATCAGCGCCCCCGACAACAGCAGCGAGCCGGGGTTCACCTTGTCCTGACCGGCGTACTTGGGAGCGGTGCCGTGGGTGGCCTCGAAGATGCCGTGCCCGGTCACGTAGTTGATGTTGGCGCCGGGGGCTATGCCGATGCCGCCGACCTGGGCAGCCAGAGCATCGGACAGGTAGTCGCCGTTCAGGTTCATGGTGGCGATCACCTCCCAGTCGGTCGGGCGGGTCAGCACCTGCTGGAGGGTGATGTCGGCGATGGCGTCCTGCACCAGGATCTTGTCGCCTGGGTCGCCGCCGCAGTCGTCCCAGGCCACGGCCACGTCGGCAAGCTCGTCGCGGACCAGCTCATAGCCCCAGCTGCGGAACGCGCCCTCGGTGTACTTCATGATGTTGCCCTTGTGCACCAGGGTCACCCGCTTGCGCTCGTGACTGACGGCGTACCCGACGGCCGCCCGGATGAGGCGCTTCGACCCTGTCGCCGAGATGGGCTTGACGCCGATGCCGGAGTCGGGCCTTATCTCCCAGCCGAAGGCGTCGTGCAACAGCTCGATCATCTTCTTCGCCTCGGCGGTGCCGGCCTCGACCTCGAGACCGGCGTATATGTCCTCGGTGTTCTCCCGGAAGATCACCATGTCGACCAGGTCGGGCCGCTTCACCGGGCTCGGCACGCCCTTGAACCAGCGGACGGGCCGCAGGCAGACGTAGAGGTCGAGGATCTGGCGGAGGGCCACGTTGAGACTGCGGAAGCCGCCCCCGACCGGCGTGGTGAGCGGCCCCTTGATGCCCACCAGGTGATCGTGGAAGATGTCGACCGTCTGCTGGGGGAGCCACTCCCCCGTCTCGTCGAACGCCTTCTGGCCAGCCAACACCTCACGCCACTCGATCGCCTTTGCGTGCTGGGCGGCGGCGGCGTCGAGCACGTGGCGGGCCGCCGGCCATATGTCGACCCCGATGCCATCGCCTGAGATGAAGGGGATGATCGGGTTGTCGGAGACAGCCAGGGCGCCGTCGGCCCCCATGGTGATCTTGTCGGCCATGGCGGAACGCTAGCGGGACGCCGCCGCCGGCCCTGAAGGAGGCGACCGGCCCGATCAGGTCGTTCGGCCCATGACCAGGGCCCCGATCCAGACGCACATGCCGACGACGAGGATGCAGGTGCCGCCGGCCATCGCCGGCACCGAGCCGGCCAGCGCACCGATCCCGGTGGACAGCAGCCCGACGAGCTGCAGACCCCGGGACAGGGGCGTGCCCCACAGGGCCCTGACCACCGCCTTCACATCCACGTCGGTGGTGGCGGGCCGGCGGCTCAGGCAGGTGGCGCACAGCACCTCGGGCGAGGAGGCATCGGCGTGCCTGCCGCACAACAGGCCGTCACAGCCGGCACAGCGGCGGACACCCGGCCTTCCGCACCCGTGGCGCTGACACGTGAGGGGCTGGTGGGCGTCGTGGGCCGCGTAGTGGATCAGGGCCTCAGCCGCCTGCTCGGGGGTCGTCGCCGATCCGGCGCGGGACCGGGACCAGGCCTCGAGTGCCTCAACGGCGAGGTGGAGCTCGAGCATGTAGGAGTAGCCGGGCATGCTGGGCGCCACACCGCCCCTGGCCTCCTCGCTCAGCACCACGGCGGGCGAGTCGGCCCGCCACGGCCGCTGGGCGTAGATCGTCGGGACACCCCCCGAGCGCCCAGATCGCCCGATGTCCTGGGCCGAGCCGACGATCTCGACCAGCGTGCTCCGCTGCGGTAGGCCAGCCATCACCGCATGATGCCCGATTTCGCAGCATCGCGCTACGGCGGGGGCCGCTACGCCCGCTTCTACGCTGTGGCCGATCGCCACCCCCCGGCTCCACCGCCTCCTCTCCGCCATCCAGCCCGGCGCCATAAAGCCCCGCGCCGGCCAGTTCGCCGCAGCCCAGCTCGTGACGCTCGGTCTGCTCCTGGCCGGTTGCCGCTCGGCCTCCGGACCCGGGCCGCTCGCCAGCACCACCAGCGAGGTCAGCCCGCCCACCACCGCGGCGCCGGCCGCCGATCCTCAGGCCACGACCATCCCGTCGGCCACCGGTCCGGCGGCCCCGGCCAGCCCCCCGACCACCGTCGGTTCCACCGCCCCCTGCGGGCAGGCGGCGGCGCCGCCTGCCACCTACGACCACGTCATCTGGATCTGGATGGAGAACCATCGATCCAACCAGGTGATCGGCAGCAAGGATGCTCCCTATGAGACGTCCCTGGCCCGCCGGTGCGGCACGGCCAGCCGCTACGCCAGCGTCGGCGCACCCTCGTTGCCCAACTACATCGGCGCCACCTCGGGGGTCACCCACGGGATCAGCGACGACGCCGATCCGGCCAGCCACCCCCTTGACGTCGACAACGTGTTCCGCCAGGTCCGGGCCAGAGGCAGGACCGAGCGCAGCTACGAGGAGGCGATGCCATCACCGTGCCGTGGGAGCGGTGGCGGGCGCTACGCCGTCAAGCACAACCCGGCCGCCTACTACACCGGGCCCGGAGACCGGGCCGCCTGCCTGGCCGACGACGTCGCCCTCGGCACACCCGCAGCCGGTGCGCTCCATGACGACCTGGCCCGCGGGTCGCTTCCCGCCTTTGTCTTTGTGACCCCCGATCTGTGCAACGACACCCACGACTGCCCGGTGTCCACCGGCGACCGTTGGCTGGCCGGTTGGATGCCCGCCATCCTCGGCAGTGACGCCTACCGCTCCGGCCGCACCGCCGTCTTCGTCATCTGGGATGAGCCGACACCGATGCCGAACGTGGTCATCGGGCCGAGCGTGGTGCCCGGGACCGTGGCGCCTCAGGCCTATGACCACTACTCGCTGCTGCGCACCACCGAGGAGCTGCTCGGCCTCAGCCCCTTCCTCGGACAGGCCGCCACCGCCGCCAGCATGCGGCCCGGCTTCCACCTGTAGGCCAGGCTCCGGCTTCGGTCGCAGAGCCGCCGCCACCAGTCGCCCGTAGCCTGGCCGGGTGATCCTGGTGGACGTGGAGAGGGTGGCGGCGCGCCGCCCCGACCGGCCGCTGTTCGAGGACCTCTCCCTCACCGTCAGCACCGGCGACCGGCTGGGCGTGGTGGGCCGCAACGGGACCGGCAAGTCCACCCTGCTGCGGGTGCTGGCCGGAGTCGACAGCCCAGAGTCCGGAACCACCCGGCGGGGCCGCAACGTGAGGGTGGGCTTCCTGGCCCAGCGGCCCCAGCTCCCGGCCGGCGACGTCCGGGCCGCCGTCGGCTCGGGCTGGGAGGCCGAGGTGATCCTGGAACGGCTGGGCATGGGCGGGCTGGTTGAGGCCGACGTGGCCACCCTGTCGGGAGGCCAGGCCAAGCGGGTGGCGCTGGCCCGGCTGCTGGTCGACGAGGTCGACCTCCTGGTGCTGGACGAGCCGACCAACCACCTCGACGTCGACGCCATCGCCTGGCTCGAGGACCGCCTGGCCCGGTTCCGGGGCGGCCTGGTGATGGTCACCCATGACCGCCACGTCCTGGACCGGGTCACCACCCGCATCCTGGAGCTGGACCGGGGCCGGGGGTACCTCCACGAAGGGGGCTACAGCGCCTACCTGGCCGCCGCCGCCGAGCGGGCCGAGCGCGAGGCCACCGCCGAATCGGTCCGACGGAACCTGGCCCGGGTCGAGCTGGCCTGGCTGCGGCGCGGCGCTCCGGCCCGCACCCGCAAGCCCAAGGCCCACATAGCCGCGGCCACCGCCATCGTCGAGGGTCGCGGCCCCGTCGTCGACCGGGCCGGCGAGCTTGACCTGGCGGGCGACGGCCAGTGGGGGGCGACGCCCCGGCTCGGGACCAAGGTCGTCCAGCTCCACGGCATCGGCCACCGCTTCGGCAGTGCCCTCCCGCTGTTCGCCGACCTGGAGGTCGACCTCGGCCCCGGTGACCGCCTGGGTCTGGTGGGACCGAACGGTTCCGGCAAGTCGACCCTCCTCGACGTCATCGCCGGCCGGCTGGCACCGGTCGCGGGCTCGGTTGAGACCGGACCGACGGTGCGGCTCGGCTACTACGACCAGACCGGAAGGGACCTCGACCCGGCCCAGCGGGTGCGGGAGGCCGTAGCCGGACGGCAGGGCCAGCCGACGTGGGAGCAGGCCCGTCTGATGGAGCGCTTCTGGTTCGACTCCGACGCCCAGTGGGCACCGGTCGGGACGCTGTCGGGTGGAGAGCAGCGGCGGCTCCAGCTGCTGCTGGTGCTGGCCGAGATGCCGAACGTGCTGCTGCTCGACGAGCCGAGCAACGACCTTGACCTCGACACCCTCCGGGCGCTGGAGGACCACCTCGACGCCTGGCCCGGCACGGTGGTGGTGGTGAGCCACGACCGCGCCTTTCTGGAGCGCACGGTGGAGGACGTCCTGGTGCTCGACGGCAAGGCAGGGGCGGCCGTCGCCCCCGGCGGCTACGCCGGCTACATCGCCTCCCGCTCAGCCACCGGGACGCGGGGGGCGGCGCCGGCCATGACGGGCCGAGAGGGTGCGGCGCCGGGCGAGCCGGAGCCGATGAACTCCTCCTCCAGCCCGGCCCTGCCCGCCCAGCGGGGCCGTTCCGACCCAGCGTCACCCGCCCCGTTCAAGGCGCGCTCGGGCGGCACCCTGCGCCGGCTCCTCGGGCTGGCCGACCGGGAGATGGCCGCGGCGGAGGCGGACCGGGAGCGGCTGGTGGCTCAGCTGGCCAAAGACGGGCCTGACCATGCCGCCCTCGGCCGCACCGCCCATTCGCTCGCCGAGGCCGAGGCCCGCCTGGCCGTTGCGGAGGAGCGCTGGCTGAGCCTGGGCGAGGAGCTGGGCGGCTAGCGCCAGCCCGTCGAGGTCAGCCGGCGGACGCCGGCTCGAAGTCGACGACGACGTCGTTGAAGCCGAGGCCACGGACCAGTCCGGAGATGGTGGTGCGGGCGTTGGCCTCAGCTCGGATGCGCAACTCGGAGTCCTCGGTGGCGGCCCGGCCCACCTTGCCCTGGGCCAGGACGAGCAGCTGCTGGTCGGGGTTGCGCTCGTCGCCCACCGCCGAGCCGATCCGGTCGAGCAGGCCCCGTTCACGGCTGACGACCCGGCTCTGGGCCAGGTCGAGGGCCGGCCCCGCCAGCCTGATGGCGGGCACGGTGACGTGAACCGTGGACCCTTCGAGGCGGACCGAGCCGGGACCGACGGCCGACATGTCGACCAGGGCGTCGACGCTGCCGGTGGCGCTGTAGACCACCCGTGAGCCCTTCAGCACCGAGGGCACGTAGCTGGTGTCCTTCTCGACGTCGACGAGCACCTGGTAACGGCCCTCGGCGGCGTGAAGCTCGGCCAGGTCGGTGAGCGACTTGAGCAGGGCCGGCGACGAACGGTCCACCGTGCGCTCGCCGATCGGGTTGTGCGGCCGCAAGGCCTTCAGGCCCATGACCAGGCCGAAGCCAACGGCGGCGAGGGTGACGCAGAGGACGGTGAGGTGGACCAGGCTGCGACGGATCACTCTCGCGGATGATACCGGCACAACCGTTCTTCGCTGAACACCGAGATCAGGCGGCCACCGGCCGCAGACCCAGGTTGGCGGCGATCTCCCTCGTCGCCGTCGACTGGTTCAGCGTGTAGAAGTGCAGCCCGGGAACCCCCTCGGCGAGCAGGGTCTGGCACAGCTCGGTGGCCACCTCGACACCGGCCCGGCGGACGACCTCAGGATCCTCGCCCGCCGCCTCGATCCGCTCCACGATCTGGCGGGGCACCTCGCAGCCCGACAGCTGGGCCATCCGGCTGACCGCCTTCAGCGACAGTATCGGCATGATCCCGGCCACGACCGGCTTGGCGCAACCCAGCTTGTGCAGGTCGTCGCGCAAGCCCAGGTAGTCCTCGGCCCGGAAGAAGAACTGGGTGATGGCGAAGTCGGCCTTGGCCAGCTTGGCGGCCAGGTGGCGGCGGTCGCTCTCCCGGTCGGGAGATCGGGGGTGCAGCTCGGGGTGGGCGGCGACGCCAACCGAGAACCCTCCGATGACCCGGGCCAGGTCGACCAGCTCCTCGGCCGTGGCCAGCTCGGTGGGGGCGGCGGCGGGGTCGGTCGACGGATCCCCGCCGAGGGCCAGCAGGTTCTCGACACCCGCCCGCCGGTAGCGCACCAGGATCTCGGCCAGGTCGAGCCGGCTGTGCGACGCGCACGTGAGGTGGGCCATCGGTGTGAGCGACGTGGTGCTGAGCATCCCCACCACCAGCCCGTGAGTGCGCTCTCGGGTGGAGCCCCCGGCGCCGTAGGTCACCGAGACGAACGACGGCTCGAGCGTCTCCAGCTCGCGCAGGGCGCGGACGAGCTGGGCCTGGGCGACATCGGTTCTGGGCGGAAAGAACTCGAAGCTGACGGTGCGCCCAGCGGCAAGGAGTTCGGCAACAGCGGCCATGGCGCCTTCAGCCTATTGGCCGTGGGCCCGGCGTTCGGCGGCGTTCACGCAATTGAACAGCAGCATGGCCCGTGTCATCGGGCCGACCCCGCCGATTCGGGGCGACAGCCAGCCGGCCACCTCGGCGACTTCGTCGGCCACGTCGGACAACAGCCTCTTGCCGGAGAAGGTGACGCCGGCGGCCACCACCGCCGCTCCTGGCTTCACCATGTCGGCTGTGATCAGGCCGGGGCTGCCGGCCGCGGCCACGAGCACGTCGGCCTGGCGGCACAGCTGGACCAGCCGGTCACGGGGCACGCCGGTGTGAACCACGGTGACCGCGGCGTTGGCGTGCTCGCGCTTGAGCGACAGCAGGTTGGCCAGCGGCCGCCCGATGGTGAGGCCCCGCCCCACGATCACCACGTGGCGGCCGGCCATTGGAACGTCGTGAGCCACGAGGAGCCGCTGGATCGCAGCAGGCGTGCACGGCAGCGGCGCCTCGACCCCCTGCACGAGCCGGCCCAGGTTGAGCGGGTGGAGCCCATCGACGTCCTTGGCCGGGTCGACGGCCAGCATGGCGGCCTCGAAGTCGAGGTGCTTCGGGAACGGGTACTGCATGAGGTAGGCGTCGACCGTCGGATCGGCGTTGAAGCGGGACACCACCTCGAGGATCTGGTCCTGGGTGGTGTCGACCGGGAGGTGCACGTGCTGGCTGGCCATGCCCAGCGCCTCGCAGTCACGGTGCTTCATGGCCACGTAGGTGGCGCTCGGCCCGTCGTCACCGACCAGCAGCGTCCCGAGGCCCGGCCGGTGCCCGGCCGACACCAGGGCGTCGACCCGGCCCTTCAGGTCCTGCTTGATCGACCCGGCCAGCGCCTCTCCGTCCAGGACGACGGCCGCCATCGCTAGATCTCCTCGATGCCCAGATCGGTGCGGACCTGGAGCTGCCCATCGACCAGGCGCAGCGCCACGCCCAGGCTGGCCAGCGGCGTCCATCCCTCTGCGTCGGGCGCGACCAGGCCCCAGCCCTCGCCCTCCGGCCGGCGCACCTCAAAGACCTTGGTCTTCTGGTCGACGTAGAGCAGCTCCTCGACCCCCAACCGGCGGTAGAAGGGCAGCTTCTTGTACGAGTCATCCCCCGGAGAGAGCACCTCGACGACCAGGACCGCCCGTCCCTCGATGCCTCGCTCGGTGACATCGATGGGACGGGCGTAAGCCAAGTCGGGAACCCGGTAGCTCGTCATGCCTGCCATCTTTGGATCGAAGACACCGGGCTGATTGATCCGGCGGAGGCCCCGCCTCTTGGCTGCATGGCGGAACGATCCGCTCAGATCGTTCTCAAGTTCACCGTGCGCTGAAGATGCAGGAGGAACCATGTGAAGCACACCTTCCCACATCTCATCCCGCCGGTCGAGGCCCAGCCGGCGCCGCTCCTCGATCATCTCGTCCGGAACCACGGCCAACATATGGAGAAGGTTATCGCCGGCCTTCGAAGGCTCGGCGAGCCCACTCAAACCGGTGGGAAGAGATCTAGTGCCGGAAGTGGCGTTCGCCGGTCATGAGCATGGCGATACCGTGCTCATCGGCGGCGGCGGTCACCTCGTCGTCGCGAAGGCTGCCACCGGGCTGGACGACGGCTGAGATGCCGGCGGCGGCGGCGGAGTCGAGGCCATCCCGGAAGGGAAAGAAGGCGTCACTGGCGCACGCTCCGCCGGCGGCCCGGCCGGCGGCCTTCTCGGCGGCAAGCCGACCCGAGGCCACACGGTTCTGCTGGCCGGCGCCGATGCCGAAGGCCACACCGCCCTTGACGAACACGATGGCGTTGGACTTCACGTAGGCGCAGATCCGCCAGGCCAGCTCCAGGTCGTCGAGCTGGGCTTCGGTGGGCTGCACCTTGGTCGCCACCTTCCAGGCGGAGCGGGGGGCGTCGAAGCGGTCGGTGTCCTGCACCAGGAAGCCGCCGCCGATCCGGCGCAGCTCGAGGCGGTCCCGCACGGGTGGCGGCGCCGACAGGACCCGCAGGTTCTTCTTCCTGGTGGTGATGATCTGGAGGGCCTCGTCGGTGAACGAGGGGGCGATGAGCACATCGGCCTTGGGGTTGGCGACCAGCTCCTCGGCCAGGGCCACGCCAACCGGACGGTTGAGGGCCACGATGCCGCCAAAGGCCGACATGGGGTCGCACTCAAAGGCCAGGCGGTAGGCCTCATCGACGTCGGCCGCAACGGCCGCCCCGCACGGGTTGGCGTGCTTGACGATGACGGCCGCGGGCCGGTCGCCGAGGTCGTGGACCAGCTGCCAGGCGGCATCGGCGTCGAACAGGTTGAGGTAGCTGAGGGCGATGCCCCCGTGCTGAGTCACGCCGTCCCACCAGCTGTTGCCGCCGACCTCGCGGTAGCGGGCGCCCTGCTGGTGCGGGTTCTCCCCGTAGCGCAGAGGATCGCCGGCCCGTTCCAGGGCCAGGTGCACCGTCGGCGGCAGCACCTGCGGTTCCGGGTCGGTGTCGTCGAACCAGGAGACGATGGCGGCGTCGTAGGCCGCGGTGTGGGCGAAGGCGGTGCGGGCCAGGCGGCGGCGGGTGGCCTCGGCCAGGGTGCCGTGGCCCAGGCGCAGCTCGTCCAGCACCGGGCCGTAGTCGGCGGGGTCGACGATCACCCCCACGTGAGCCCAGTTCTTGGCCGCGGCGCGCACCATGGTGGGGCCGCCGACATCGATCAGGGCGATGGAGGGGTCGCTGCGGAACGGGTAGAGGTTGACGGCCACCAGGTCGATGAGCTCGATGCCCTCACGCTCGAGGTCGGCCAGGTGCGAGGGGTCGGAGCGGTCGGCGAGCAGGCCGCCGTGGAGCTTCGGGTGCAGGGTCACCACCCGGTGACCCAGGATTTCTGGCGAGCCGGTCACCTCCTCGACGCTGCGGTGGGCGATCCCGTGGTCGGCGAGGGCCCGGGCTGTGCCGCCGCTCGCCACCAGGTCCCACCCGAGGTCGACCAGTCCCTGGGCGAAGGCCGGCAGGCCGGTCTTGTCGTAGGCGGAAAGCAGTGCCCTCATGAACCTAGGAGCTCCTTGATGGTGGCGGGGTAGAGCCGCCGCTCCACCACCTTGATGCGCTCGTGCAGGGTGGCCTCGTCATCGTCCGCCAGGACCGGTACGGCCTCCTGGGCGAGGATGGGGCCGGCGTCGACCTCGGCGGTGGCGACGTGGACGGTGCAGCCGCTGATCTTGACACCGGCGGCCAGGGCGTCGGCCACCGGGTGGGCTCCCTTGAACGACGGCAGCAGCGCCGGGTGGGTGTTCAGGACGCGGCCGGCGAAGGCGTCGAGAACCGCCGGGCCCAGGATTGTCATGTAGCCGGCCAGGGCCACCACGTCGATGTCGTGGGCGGTGAGCACCTTCGCCACCCGGTCGGTGTAGGCCCCCCGGTCGAAGCCGGGCCCGAAGTCGGTCCGCTCCACCAGCTCGGCGGCGACGCCTGCCCCCGCCGCCACCTCCAGGCCGCGACACCCACGGTCGGCCAGCACCACAGCGACGGGGATGCCGGCCGCCAGGATCGCCTCCAGGAGCGTCCCGCCCCCGGACACCAGCACCGCCAGCCGCACCTCGACGAACCTATCGGTTCTCCTGGGCGGCTAGGACGGCGACGATCTCGGCCATCAGCTCGCCGGCCGCTGTGGGGTTGGCGCCCACCTGTACCCCGGCCGCCGCCAGGGCCTCCATCTTGCCGCCGGCGGTGCCCTTGCCGCCGGAGACGATGGCGCCAGCGTGACCCATCCTCCTGCCCGGCGGGGCCGTCACGCCGGCGATGTAGGCGGACATCGGCTTGGTGACCCCGTCGGTGATGAAGTCGGCCGCCTCCTCCTCGGCCGATCCGCCGATCTCGCCGATCATGAAGACCGCCGCCGTCTCGGGGTCATGCTGGAAGGCGGAGAGGCAGTCGATGAAGCTGGTGCCGGGCACCGGGTCGCCGCCGATGCCGACGCAGCTCGACACGCCGATGCCCTTTTGCTTCAGCTCGTACAGAGCCTGGTAGGTGAGCGTCCCGGAACGGCTGACGATGCCGACGTTGGGGCCGGTCGCGGTGGGCGGCATGGCGATCTCGCCCGGGATGATGCCGATGTTGCACATGCCCGGTGAGATCACCCCGGGGCAGTTGGGGCCGAGCAGGCGCACCGCCGGGTACTCGTCGGCCAGGACGTTGTAGACCCTGGCCTCGTCCTGGGCGGGTATCCCCTCGGTGATGCACACGATGAGGCCGATCCCGGCGGCGGCCGCCTCGACGATGGCGCCCGGAGCGGCCGCTGGCGGCACCAGCACCAGCGATGCCGTCGCCCCGTAGGCGTCCACGGCCTCCTGAACGGTGGCGGTGACCGGAATCCCTTCGACGTCGGTCCCGGCCTTGTTCGGGCTCACCCCGGCCACCACCCGGGTGCCGTAGGCGCGGTTGCGCAGCCCGTGGTAGCGGCCCTGGCCGCCCGTGAGGCCCTGCACCACGAGCCTGGTGCCGGAGTCGACGAAGATGGCCATCAGGGCCGCCCGACGGCGGCCAGGGCGACGGCGTGGCGGGCGGCGTCGAGCATCGTCGGTCGGCTCACCAGCCGTTCGGACAGGTGCGGGGCCAGGATGCGGCGCCCCTCCTCGGCGTTGGTGCCGTCAAGGCGGATGACGATCGGCGAGCGGGGCGTGAAGCGGCCCAGCGCCTGAACGATCCCGTTGGCCACGTCCTCGCCCCTGGTGATGCCACCGAAGATGTTGACGAAGATGGCTCGGACCTTCTCGTCGCTCTCGATGACCTCGAGGGCGGCGGCCATCACCTCGGCGCTGGCCCCGCCGCCGATGTCCAGGAAGTTGGCCGGGCTGCCGCCCGCCTGGGACACCACGTCGACGGTGCTCATGGCCAGGCCCGCCCCGTTGGCGATGATGCCGACTGTGCCGTCGAGGCCGACGTACTGGAGGCCCTTCTCCCGAGCCAGGCGCTCGCGGTCGTCGAGGTCAGCGGTGCCGGCGAGCTCCGCCCACTCGGGGTGCCGGAAGGCGGCGTTGTCATCGAGGCTCACCTTGGCGTCTAGCGCCTTGACCCCGCCCTCGGGGGTGAGGATCAGAGGGTTGATCTCGGCCAGCTCGCAGTCGCCGTCGACGTAGCAGCGGTACAGGGCCTGAACGATGTCGACCGTTCCCTCGGTGGCGGCGGGGTGCAGCCGGGCCGTCGAGACCCAGTTGCGGGCCTGCTCGGCGGTGAGTCCGACGGTGGGGTCGATCCACACCCGGGCGATGGCCTCAGGCGTCTCCGCCGCCACCGACTCGATATCCACCCCGCCCCGGGCGCTCAGCATCCCGAGGTGCTTTTTGGCCCCCCGGTCGAGGGTGAAGCTGGCGTAGTACTCCTCGGCGATCTCGCTGGCGCGCTCGACCCACAGCACCTTCACCAGATGCCCTTTGATGTCGAGGCCGAGGATGCTGCCGGCGTGCAGGCGGGTCTCCTCCGCGTCGTGGGCCAGCTTCACGCCGCCGGCCTTGCCCCGGCCGCCCACGTGGACCTGCGCCTTGACCACGACCGGGTAGCCGACCTGTGCGGCGACGGCGACCGCCTCGTCCACCGTCGTTGCCACCCCTCCCGGGCTGACCTCGATCCCGTGCCGGGCGAAGACCTGCTTGCCCTGGTACTCCATGAGGTCCACGACCCGTGCTCCCTTCATGGCCGGTTCGGGGACTGGCGGGGCGATACTAGGCAGGTGCCTCTGGCCCGCTCTGGAAAGGCGACCTCGAAGGGCCCGATGTCAAAGGGGGCGGCCATCGCCTTGTCCGGCGCCCTCGGCCTTCTGGCGCTCGTGCTGCTCCTGGTCTTCGTGGTGCGGCTGGCCAGCCAGGACGGCGGCAACACCCTCGGCGACGAGACCTTCGACGTCAACGCGTCGGCGCTCGCCGCCCAGGTGGCGCGGGACGGGCCGATCCTGTTCCCCGACCTGCTCGGCAAGGGCCGCGACATCTACATCCAGCACCTGTCGCAGGACCGCAGGGAGGGATGGCTGGCCTTCCGGTCCACGGCCGAGGGCGTCGGCCGGCGGTGCACGCTCACCTGGCAGCGGGACGAGCGTGTCTTTCGCGACCCCTGCGGGGGCCGGACCTACCCGGCTGACGGCCAGGGCCTCGAGCAGTTCGTGGCGACGGTGAAGGGGGCCAACAAGCTGGTGGTCGACCTCAGGCGAACAGGTCCCTGAGCTTGGACCTCTGCACCTTCTCGCTGCCGGTGCGGGGCAGCTCGTCCACCACCTTGACCTGCTGGGGCAGCTTGTAGGCGGACAACCGGTCCCGGGCGAAGGCCAGCAGATCGTCCTCGCTC
Source organism: Acidimicrobiales bacterium (assembly GCA_038253125.1). Classification (GTDB taxonomy): domain Bacteria; phylum Actinomycetota; class Acidimicrobiia; order Acidimicrobiales; family JAUJNH01; genus JAUJNH01. Next base: position 9,039 of record JBBSHM010000019.1, on the reverse strand, counting down.
AGCACCATCGCGCCCTGGAGGCGGACGACGGCCACGACCCGCTCGCCCTTGCGCTCGTCGGGCAGGCCGACGACAGCGGCCTCGGCCACCGCCTCGTGCTCCTCGAGCGCCCGCTCGACCTCGAGGGCGTACACGGAGTAGCCGCCGTTCTTGATCACGTCCTTGGCCCTACCGGCGAAGGTGACGGTGCCGAGCGGGCCCCGCCGGGCCAGGTCGCCGGTGTGCACCCAGCCGTCCTGGCCGAGCACGGCGGCGGTGGCCTCGGGAGCGCCGTTGTAGCCCTTCATCGTGCCCGGGCCCCGGACGAGCAGCTCACCCACCTCGCCCCGAGGGGCATCCACCTTCATCTGCCAGCCAGGGACGGGAACGCCCATCCCCACGTCGAGCAGGCCGCCTATCAGCGGCGGGTGGACCTTGATGGCGACGGCTCCTCCGAGCTCGACCATCCCGTAGCCCTCGGCGAACAGCGCCTCGCCGATACCGCCGACCACGGGCAGGGTCATCGAGGCGCCGAGGTGCTGAAACGTTCTGGCCAAACCGGCGGGCAGGGCGTCGGCCCCGCTGATCCACAGCCGGACACAGGACAGGTCACGCTGGTCGGCGCCGGCCTCGAGCAGCAGCCGGAACATGGCGGGGACGCCGAGGAAGATCGATGCCCGCCGCTCCTCGATGGCGTCGAGGGCGTCGACCGGGCGGAAGTGGGGCAGGACGTAGGCCGGTACGCCGAAGGCGGCCAGGTTCAGATAGGCGATGAAGCCGTAGATGTGGGCGGCGGGCAGTCCCAGCACGGCCTCGTCCGCCCGCAGCCAGCGGGGCAGCCCCACGCCGCGGATGGTGCTGGCCAGCGCCCGGTGGGTGAGGCGCACACCCTTGGGCTGCCCCGTGGTGCCCGAGGTGTAGAAGAGGGCGGCCACGTCGTCGGGCTTGACGTCCAGCGCCGCTGGGAGCCCGCGGCGCCGGGGGAGGTCGGTGTCCGAGCGGATCACCAGCGCGGCCTCAGAGTCGTCAACGACGTGCTCCACCTCGGAGGTGGTCATCTGAGGGTTGACGGGCACGGCGACGCAACCCGCCCGCGAGGCGGCCAGGCACAGCAGCATGAAGCGGTAGCCGTTCGGGACGGCGACCACCACCCGTTCGCCGGGGCGGGCGCCGGCGGCGATGGAGGCGGCGAGCCGGTTGACCTCCACCGCCGCCTGCCGGTAGGTGAGGCTGAGGGCGGCCACGCCGGTGCGCGGGTCGGCCGCCTGTTCCACCAGCGGCCGGTCGTCGAAGGCCTGAGCCAGCCGCTCGGCCACCAGGCCGAGGTTGGGGTTGCGGCCGAGGAGCAGGCCGAGCCGGTCGAGAAGCACGATTCCATTCGTACCCGCCCCGGGGCGAGGCCGCCCAACTGACCCCGGTAGGGTTCGGTGCCGTGCCCGACAGCCCATCCCAGATGAAGCTCTCCATGCTGCTGTGCGACAGCGCCCAGGTGGCCGACGGAAAGCTCTACGTGCTCGGCGGGGGCTGGTCCTTCGTCGGTCCCGACCCGGCACCGATGGCCATCGCCGCCAAGATCGACGTGCCGTGGACCGAGGGCGAGAGCCAGCACCACTGGACCCTCGAGCTGACCGACGAGGACGGCGGCCCGGTCTGGCTGCCCACGGCCAACGGCAACGAGGCGCTGATCGTCTCCGGCGAGTTCCAGGCCTACCGCCCCGACGAGCTTCGCGCCGGCACCCCGCTCGACGTGCCCCTCGTCGTCAACTTCGGCCCCCTCCCCCTCGAGTCCGGCAAGCGCTACCAGTGGCGCTTCACCATCGACGGCCAGTCCGACCCGGAGTGGTTCGTCGGCTTCAGCACCCGCTCCCCCGCCTAGGCGGCGTCAGCCTTCGTCCGCGGGCCGAGCTACCGGACGGCTAGCCGGCCGCAGGGGGCGGCGGGGGCTCGCCTGCTGAGCCTGGAGCAGGTCGCGGATCTCCTCCAGAAGCAGGACGTCGTCGGGACGGGCCGCGGGCTCGGGCTCGGATCCTGTCCTGCGCCGTTCGGCCAGCTTGTTCAGGGGACGGACGATGAGGAAGAAGATCACGAACGCCACGGTCAGGAAGGCGAAGACGGCGTTGAGCAGGGCGCCGTACCTGAACACGCCGCCGCCGATCTCGAACTTCAGGGCGGAGAAGCTGGTCTTGCCGGGGATGGCCAGCAGGTTGGTGATGAGGTCGACCACGGCGGCGACCACGTTCGCGAATGCGAGGCCGATGACCACGGCCACGGCCAGCTCGACCACGTTGCCGCGGAGGATGAACTCCTTGAACTCCTTGAACATGGGCCTCGTCCTTTTCGTCCGACTGCGAGAATCCTACCGGATCGTCACGCCTTTTTCAGGGGGGCGATGGCCAGGTCGAGCTGCTTGTCGCCGACGCCCGGGAAGCGGATCACGGCCTCGCCCCTCTGGGCGTTGACCTCAAGCACCACTCCTTCGCCCCACTTGCCGTGGACCACGTCGTCGCCCGCCTTCACGTCCAGCGGTGCGCCGCCGGCGGAGCGGGTCGGTCCCAGGCCCCGCCCGCTGCGCAGGGCGGCCTCGACCACCCGGTCACGGACGGACTGGCCCAGACCAGTGCCGTTACCGGCGCCCCACACCCGCACCCGATCGTCGTCGCCCCGGCCCCCGCCAGCGGCCCGGCTGCCGGGAGCCGTTGAGACCAGGCCGGCGGGGATCTCCTTCACGAAGCGGCTGACCGGGTTGTACTGCGCCGAGCCCCACAGGCTGCGGCTCCAGGCGTTCGTCAGGTGGAGGCGACGCCGGGCCCGGGTGATGGCCACATAGGCCAGGCGCCGCTCCTCCTCGAGCTCGTCCGGGTCGGCCAGGCTGCGCAGGTGGGGGAACACGCCGTCCTCCAGACCGATGACGGTGACCACGTCGAACTCCAGGCCCTTGGCCGTGTGGATGGTCATGAGCAGCACCTGTGACCCGTCGGCGTCCACCTGGTCCTGGTCGCTGACCAGGGCCGTGCCCTCGAGGAAGGCATCGAGCTGGTCGTAGCTCGCCGCCTGGCCCACCAGCTCAGCGATGTTCTCCACCCGGCTCTCTGATTCCACCGTCTTGTCGGCTTCGAGCTCGGCCAGGTAACCCGTGCGCTTCAACACCTCCTCGAGCAGCTGGGCCGGCGGCAGCGGCGCCTGGCCGGGCTGCGCCTCGCCTAGATCGAATCCGAGCTCGCCGGTCTCGACGTCGACCGCCTCACCGGTCGGGGCGCTGCGTCCCTCGGCCAGCAGGCGCAGGTCGTCGAGGAGGCTGCGGAACTGGCGCAGCCCGGTGAGAGCCCGACCGGTGACGCCGGCCTCCTCGGCCCGCTGCAGGGCGTCGCCGAAGCTCACTCCCTGGGCAGCGGCAAAGGCGTCGAGCCTGGCCAGGCTCGTGTCGCCCACCCCCCGGCGGGGCACGTTGGCGATGCGCTTCAGGCTCACCTCGTCGGCCGGGTTCTGCACGACCCGCAGGTACGACAGCAGGTCCCTGATCTCCTTGCGGTCGTAGAAGCGGGTGCCGCCCACCACCTTGTAGGGGATCCGGCGGCTGGCCAGCGCCTCCTCGACCGCACGGCTCTGGGCGTTGGTGCGGAAGAAGACCGCCATGTCCGACCACCGCTCGTGCTCGTCACGGTGCAGGCGGCGAAGCTCGGTGGCCACCCAGGCCGCTTCGTCGTGCTCGTCATCAGCGGTGTAGCGGACCACCGCCTCACCGACGCCGGCCTCGCTCCACAGGTCCTTCGGCTTGCGTGCCGCGTTGTTGGAGATGACGGCGTTGGCGGCGTCGAGGATCGTCTGGGTGCTGCGGTAGTTCTGGGCCAGCGTCACCACGGTGACATCGGGGAAAGCCTGCTCGAACTCCAGGATGTTGCGGATGTCGGCCCGCCGGAAGCGGTAGATCGACTGGTCGCTGTCGCCCACCACCGTCACGTTGTGAGATAGGGCGCCGAGCATGATGACCAGCTCGTTCTGCACGTGGTTGGTGTCCTGGAACTCATCCACCAGCAGGTGGCGGAAACGCTGCTGGTAGGTGTCGAGGACGTCGGGGCAGCGCTTCAGCAGCCGGACGGTCTGGAGCAGCAGGTCGTCGAAGTCCATGGCGCTGGCGGCAAGGAGGCGCTGCTGGTACTCGCGGTAGACGCCCACCAGCTTGCGGTCGTAGATGGTCTGGGCCGCGGCTTCGAGGTCGTCCGGCAGCTGGCCTTCGTTCTTGGCCGCCGAGATGGCGGCGTGCAGCGACCGGGGTGGCAGCTTCTTCGGGTCGAGGTTCTGGTCCCGCACCACGTAGCCGACGAGGCGCTGGCTGTCAGCCTGGTCGTAGATGGTGAAGCTGCGGGAGTAGCCGAGGCGGTCCCCGTCGCGGCGCAGGATGCGGACGCAGGCCGAGTGGAAGGTGGAGACCCACATCTTCTCGGCCACGGGGCCTACGAGGGCCGCCACTCGGCTGCGCATCTCGTCGGCCGCTTTGTTGGTGAAGGTGATGGCGAGCAGCTGGAAGGGCGACACGCCCCGCTCGGAGATGAGCCAGGCCACCCGTCGGGCCAGGACCGTGGTCTTGCCCGAGCCGGCCCCGGCCACCACCAGAAGCGGCCCGTCGCCGTGGGTGACAGCCTCCCGCTGATCGGGGTTCAGGCCCTCGAGCAGGGCGGCGCGATCGACCGGCACTGACGGAGGATCCTAGGGTGGTCGGGTTACAGGCGTGTGCTTCGGGACCCGCCGTCCATCGACGAGCCAGCGGTTCGTGGCGAGGCGGGCGGGGTAACCCATCGCCCATGGCCATGGCAGAGGATCCCGGCGGCCGAACCTCGCCCGAGGCGACCGGGGGCACCGACAGCCGCGATCCCGCCGAGGTGGCGGGTGACCACGCCATGGGTCTCGAGCTGCAGCTCGTCGAGGTCGTCGAGCAGGTCAGGCGGGCTGCGGTTCAGGAGCGCTGGGACGACCTGCGCGAGCTGCGAGCCGAGGAGGCCAGCCTCGAGGCCGAGCTGGCCCGAAGCGCCGAGGCGGCCGTCCGGATGTCCGAGTAGCAACCGGCACCGTCGAGCGGCAACCATGAGCGACATCGTGACGTCCGCCGCCCCTGCTGGTCAAAGCCCGTCGCCGACCGTCCGCCCGCTCGTGCAGCAGGGCGACATCCTGCCGCAGCTCAGCCTGGCTCGGCCCGGTGGGACCTTGCGGCTCCCCGGCTCCGGCAACCGGTCCACGCTCCTCGTCGTCGTGCACCCCCGGTGCGCCCGTTGCGCCAGCTACCTGAGCGAGATCGCCGACATCGTCGCCGACCTGCGGGACTGGGGAACCAGCCTGATCGGCGTGGTGCCGGGCTCTGGAAGCCCCGCAGCCCAGATCTTTCCCGTGCTGGGTGACGAAGAGGACGCAGCCCGTCTGCGCCTCGGCATCGGCGGCGATCAGGCCGCCGTCATCCTGGCTGACCGCTGGGGCGAGGTCTTCGAGGTGGCGACGTTCGGCGTCGAGCACGGCTTCCCGCTCCCCCGCCAGCTCGTGGAGTCAGCCAAGATCGTCGACCTCAGCTGCGGCGAGTGCAACGTGGCCGGCCCCGAGTGGCGGCGCGCCGAGGGCTGAAACCGGCTACTCCCACTCGATCGTGCCCGGCGGCTTGCTCGTGATGTCGAGCGCTACCCGGTTCACCCCGGGCACCTCGTTGATGATGCGGCTGGAGAGCCGTTCCAGCAGGTCGTAGGGCAGCCGGGCCCAGTCGGCGGTCATGGCGTCGTCGCTCGTGACGGCCCGGATGACGATCGGGTAGCCGTAGGTGCGCTCGTCGCCCATCACGCCAACCGAGCGGATGGCCGGCAGCACGGCGAACCACTGCCACAGCTGACGCTCCAGCCCGGCCCGGCGCACTTCGTCCAGGACGATGGCGTCGGCCTGGCGCAGGATCTCCAGCCGCTCGGGGGTGATCGTTCCGATGATGCGCACAGCCAGCCCCGGGCCCGGGAACGGCTGGCGCCACACGATGTGCTCGGGCAGGCCCAGCTCCTCGCCCACCGCCCTCACCTCGTCCTTGAACAGGTCTCGCAGCGGCTCGACCAGCTCGAAGTGCAGACCCTCAGGGAACTCGACCAGGTTGTGGTGGCTCTTGATGATCGAGGCGGCGCCACCCGTCCCGCCCGACTCAACGACATCGGGGTACAGCGTGCCCTGCACCAGGAAGCGGGCGTCGCCATCGGTTCCCCGCTCTGGGGGGCCGCTAGGGCCCAGCGTTTCCCGCTCTGAGGGGCCGCTCGGGCCCAGGTCGCGGGCGGCATCGGCGAAGACCCGCCAGAACTCCTGGCCGATGACGGTGCGCTTGCGCTCGGGGTCGAGCACGTCGTTCAGGGCGTCGAGGAAGCGGTCGGCGGCCTTCACGTGGACGAGGTCCAGGGCGAACTGCCGGCGGAAGGTGTCCTCGACCTGCTCCGGCTCGCCGCTCCTCAGCATCCCGGTGTCCACGAAGACACACCTCAGCTGGTCGCCGACGGCCTTGTGCACCAGGGCGGCGGCGACGGCCGAGTCCACGCCGCCCGAGAGCCCGCAGATCACCCGCTCATCTCCGACCTGGGCGCGTATGGCCTCGACCTGGGCGTCGATGATGGAGGTCATCGTCCACGTGGGCCGGCAGCCGCAGACGTCGTACAGGAAGGCCTTGAGCAGGTCCTGGCCGAATGCGGTGTGGGCCACCTCGGGGTGGAACTGCAAGCCGTAGATGCGCCGCTCGGCGTCCTCGAGGGCGGCGACCTGTATCCCTTCGGTGCTGGCCGTGGCCCGGAAGCCGGGCGGCAGGTCCTGGACCGAGTCGAAGTGGCTCATCCAGACGTCGAAGGAGGTGGGGACGCGGTCGAACAGCGGCGACCCGGTGCCGGTGGCGACGAGGCCGGTACGGCCGTACTCGCCGGTGCCGGTGTTGGCCACCGACCCGCCGAGCTGTTGGGCCAGCAGCTGAGCCCCGTAGCAGATGCCGAGCACCGGAGTGCCGGTGTCGTAGAGGCCGGCGTCGAGCACCGGGGCCCCGGCCACGTGCACCGACGCCGGGCCACCGGAGAGGATCACCCCGGCCGGCCGGCGGGCCCGGACCTCGTCGGCCGAGATCGTGTGGGGGACGATCTCGGAGTGGACGTGCGCCTCGCGCACCCGCCGGGCGATGAGCTGCGCGTACTGGGCGCCGAAGTCGACGACGAGGACGGTGTCCTGCCCGTCGGCGGCGCTCACCGAGGCCAGCGTAGCGGCGGGGCCCTCGAAGCCCGAGCCGATCATCGGGAGCGGCAATCGCACCCTTTCGGCGCTTTGTCGGGATGCCACCCCACGTGGTATGAAGATGCGCCGCTCACGCTGGGCGGCGACGGGAGGGTGGATTCTCATGGCGTTGTTCCTAAGGCGAGGGACAGGCAGGCAAGCCGAACAGCGGGCAACGCTCCACCCACTGCGACCGATGTCGGCGTTAGCGGTGGTCAGCCTGTTGGGCGGACTGCTCGGGTTCGCCGGCATGGCCACGCCCGCCTCGGCGCTCTCCATCGCCTCCGCCGGGCCACTCACCAACATCGACATCAGCCCCGACCTGAACTGCGCAGTAGACCACGTCGGCGACTCCTCCTCGGAGTTCTACGGGACCACGGCCTGCGGAACCCTGATCGCCAGCGGCGGCACGCTGTACGGCCCGGATGTGATCCCTGCCGGAGGGTCGGCAAGCCCCCGGACCGCCTACACCCCCGTCAGCCAGACCAGCGCAGGCACCGGCACCAGCGCCGATCCGTTCACCATCGTGACCGTCGTTGATGCCGGCACCTCGGGCCTGCGCCTGACCCAGACCGACAGCTATGTCGTCGGCCAGGAGTCCTACCGGACCGACGTCCAGGTCACCAACACCACGGCAGGCACGGCTTCGGCGATCCTTTACAAGGCCGGCGACTGCTTCCTCCAGGACTCCGACACCGGGTTCGGCGCCTATGACAGCGCCACAGGCGCGGTCACCTGCGTCGGCGCGACGACCGACGCCGGTGGAGCCGCCGTCCCTGGCTCGCGGATCGAGCAGTTCTTCCCGCTGACCGCTGGCAGCAGCTACCTCGAGGACAACTTCGACAACGTCTGGGCCGCGGTCGGGACACAGCAGCCGCTGCCCAATCAGTGCGTCGCCTGTGCCAGCGACGTCGACAACGGCATGGGGCTGAGCTGGAGCTTGAACATCGCGGCCCAGGGCTCGACGACGGTGTCGCACTTCACCACGTTCTCGCCGCTCGGCGTCGAGCCGCTTACCACCGCCAAGACCGCTGACAGCGCCACCTCGGCCACTGGGGCGGCCAACGGCTACACGATCACGCTGAACAACACCAATGCCACCGCGGTCACCCTGGACACGATCACCGACTCGCTCCCGTCCGGCTTCGCCTACACGACCGGTTCCTCCACCGGCGCCACCACGTCAGATCCGGCGGTCAGCGGGCAGGACCTCACCTGGGCCGGACCCCTGACCGTTCCCGCCAGCGGCAGCCTCTCGCTCCACTTCGGCGTCACCGTCTCCTCAACACCCGGCCAGTACCTAAACAACGCCGGCGCAACGTCGAGCACGCTGGCCGTGGCCCCGACCGGCCCGACCGCCGAGGTCACCGTCACCGGCGAGCCGCCGATCAACCGCACCCTCACCGTGGGGAGAACAGGCAGCGGGACGGGCGCGGTGAGCAGCTCACCGGCGGGGATTGACTGCGGCACCACCTGCTCGGGCACGTTCCCCGTCGGCACCGCCGTCACCCTCACCGCCACCCCGGCAGCAGGCTCCACCTTCACCGGCTGGACCGGCGGCGGCTGCACCGGCACCGGCACCTGCGTCACCACCCTCACCGCCGACACCACCATCACCGCCAACTTCGACACCAGCCCACCGCCGCCGCCCACCGCGCCGTACGTGATGGTGGCCAGAGACGGCGGGGTGTTCGCCCCGTCCGGCCAGGGCTTCCTCGGCACCGCCCGCCTCCGCCCCGGTGACGGCGTCCTGCGCGACGCCCAGGGCCGGATCGTCGGCGCCCGCGGCACGCCCATCGACTC
>JBBSHM010000018.1:0-36360 GCA_038253125.1 Acidimicrobiales bacterium | reverse complement strand
CGTGGCCGAACAGGACGGCCGCCTCGTCACCAGCGGCGGCCGCGTCGTCTGCGTCGCCGCCCTGGGCGCCGACGGGCGGCAGGCCCGGCAGACGGCCTACGCCGCCGCCGACCATGTCCGTTTCGAGAGCGGGCTCCTTCGCCGGTCCGACATCGCCGCTACGGCATGATCACCGCCGTCCAGGCTGACCGGCTAGCGAAGCCGAGCTGAGCCTCGGCCCTACCCGTGGGGTTCGGTCAGACGCCTGAGCTGCAGTGCGTGGTGGGCCAGGCCACGGCGTCAGCCGCGGATCACTCCGGCGGCGGGTGACTGGCAGCCGCTGCAGTATGGTTCAAACTATGACCAGTGCAACGACGGTCCCGCTGGCTGAGGTCAAGGCCCGCCTGTCGGAGCTCGTGCGCCGCGTTGCCGCTCAGCACGAACGGGTGACGGTCACGGTCCATGGCCGGCCATCAGCGGTTCTGGTGGCGATCGACGACCTGGCGTCGTTGGAGGAGACGATCTCTGTGCTCACTGACTCCCAGGCGATGGCCAGCCTCGCTGAGTCTGAGGACGAGATCGCCAGGGGAGACCTCGTCTCGCAGGCTGAGCTGAGTGCAGCGATGGCAGCTCGGCGGCAAGCCGGAAGGTGACCTTGGCGAGCTCACCAGGCGTCTACTCCCTGGTGACGGCGCCAACGGTGCGTCGCCAGCTCGCCGAGGTTCTCCCCGAGGCCGTGGCCTTTGCGGCCTACGAGTTCATCGTCGGACCGCTTCTTGAGAATCCTCAACGCGTCGGCAAGCGACTCAGCGGTCGACTGGCCGACCGTTACAGCGCACGACGAGGTAGCTACCGGATCATCTACCGCATCGATGCCGATGCCCGGGTGGTGACGCTGCTGCAAGTCGCCCACCGTGGTGAGGTGTACCGCACCCGGTGAGGGGTCCCGGTCGGGCCGCCGTAGGATCGGCGGGTGAGCAGGCCGGCGATCATCAACGTGTTGGCTGCCCGTTACGCCAGCGACGAGATGGCCCGCCTCTGGTCGGCTGAGCACAAGGTCGTGCTCGAGCGGCGGTTCTGGCTGGCTGTGCTGGCCGCCCAGCGGGACCTGGGCGTGGCCGTGGCCGACGGCGCGGTCGAGGCGTACGAGGCGGTGCTGGACCAGGTCGACCTCGGATCGATCGCCGGGCGCGAGCGGGTGACCAAGCACGACGTGAAGGCCCGCATCGAGGAGTTCAACGCCCTGGCCGGCTTCCAGGAGATCCACAAGGGGCTCACCAGCCGGGACCTCACCGAGAACGTCGAGCAGCTGCAGGTGCGCCTGGCCGTGACCTTGGTGCGGGACCGGATGGTGGCGGCGCTGGCCCGGCTGGCCGAGCGGGCCGCCGAGCATGCCGGGCTGGCCATCACCGGCCGCAGCCACAACGTGGCCGCCCAGGTCACCACGGTCGGCAAGCGCCTGGCCAACGCCGGCGAGGAGCTGCTGGTGGCCCTGGGCCGGGTCGAGGACCTGCTGGACCGCTACCCGCTGCGCGGGCTGAAGGGCCCGGTCGGCACCCAGCAGGACCTGCTCGACCTCCTCGACGGTGACGCCGGGCTGGTCGACGAGCTGGAGCAGCGGGTGGCCGCCCACCTCGGCTTCGCCAACGCGCTGGCAGCCGTGGGCCAGGTGTACCCGCGCAGCCTCGACCTCGACGTCGTCGCCGCCTACGTGCAGGCGGCTTCGGGCCCGGCCAACCTCGCCGTCACCATCCGGCTCATGGCCGGCGCCGGCCTGGCCACCGAGGGCTTCCTGCCCGGCCAGGTGGGCAGCTCGGCCATGCCCCACAAGCGCAACGCCCGCTCCAGCGAGCGCATCACCGCCCTCACCCACATCCTCGGCGGCCACCTGGCCATGGTCACGTCCCTGGTGGGCGACCAGTGGAACGAGGGCGACGTGTCGTGCTCGGCCGTGCGCCGCATCGCTCTGCCCGACGCTTCGTTCGCCATCGACGGGCTGTTCGAGACGTTCCTGGCCGTGCTCCGGGGCTTCGCCGTCTACGAGGACGCGATCGCCGCCGAGCTGCAGCGCGAGCTGCCCTTCCTGGCTACCACCAAGCTGCTGCTGGCCCTGGTCAAGCGGGGGGTGGGCCGCGAGGACGCCCACGCCGCAGTGAAGGAGCACGCCCTGGCCGCCCGGGGCGACGGACCCGCCTTCCTGGCCCGCCTGGCCCAAGACCCCCGCATCGGCCTTACCGCAGCCGAGCTGACGGCCCTTGTGGGCCGGCCCATCGACCTGGCCGGCGCCGCCACCACTCAGGTCGCCGCCTTCGTGGCCCGGGTAGGTGAGGTCACCAGGCGCCATGCCGAGGCGGCTGCCTACCGGGGTGCCGACGTCCTGTGACACCCACGGTCAACACCTGAGCCTGGCGGAATCTTGTTAGCCGCGTTCGTAGCGGCGGGCGGCGATGGGAGCGAACAGCAGGGTTATGAAGGCCGACCACAGCAGGGCTCTGACGGTGAAGTAGCCGGCGGTGTGGCCGAGGCTGCCGGCGTCGGGGCGCAGCAGGGTTGCCACCATGCGGATGAAGGTCGTTTTGCCGGCGCCGTCGGGTTCGGCGCGCTCGCCGCCCGGGGCCTACCAGCTGCGCCACTCGCCGATGCCGCTGAGCTCGCCCGACTCGATGTCTTTGGCCAGACTGGTCACATACTTGAGCTCGGCCCGGCGTAGGACCTGGGCGTACTCGCCTCCAGGGCCAAGAGCCGGGGCAGGCCGTGGGCCCGGGCGGCGGCCACGGCACCATCGAGGAGGGCGGTCTCGATCTGGAGGGACTTGGCCAGTCCGCCATCTCCCGCAGCCCGGCGTCGCTGATCTCATAGATCGTCCGCTCGGGCCGCCGGCCGGCCCGCACCGTCTCGCGGGCCCGTATGAGCCGCCGCTTCTCCAGAGCCTCGACCACGCCGTAGAGCGAGCCGTAGTTGAGCCGGATGCTCTCGTGCTTGGCCCCTCCGCAGGGTCTGGGCCACCTCGTAGGGGGTCGGAGTGCGAAGATGCACGAGACATGAGACATGGCCGGCAGAACGTGACAAGGCAGATCGCGTGATGAGGCGGAACGTGACAAGGCGAGCACCCATGGGTGACGCCGGGCTTCTCGGGCTGCGCCTGGCCCTCGGCGGGTACCTGGCCGCCCACGGCGCCCAGAAGCTCGGTCAGCTCGAGGGGCCGGGGCTGAAGAAGGTGTCGGCGCAGTTCAAGTCCATCGGCATCCGTCCGGGCCTGCCGATGGCCGGCCTGGCGGGCGGATCGGAGCTGATCGGTGGCCTGCTGACGGCAGCGGGCCTCGCTCACCCGGTGGGTCCCCTCGCCATCGCCGGCGCCATGACCGTGGCCACCGCGGTCCACGGCGAGAAGGGACCCATGGCCCAGAAGGGCGGCTACGAGCTGCCGCTGACGAACCTGGCGGCGGCGGTCGCCCTGGCGGCCACGGGTCCGGGCAGGTGCAGCCTGGATGGCCTGTTCAGGGTGCGCCTGCCGAAGCGGTTCATCGCCCTGGCCGTTCTGGGGACGGTGGGCACCACCATCTACAACGTCGCCGCCGTCGTCCGCACCCGTCAGGAGCAGGCATCGGCGGCGGCGATGGCGGGATCCGGCGTCGCCGGCCCGAAGCCGTCCTGAGGGATCCACGCCGGTCGTCGGCCGGGTGGTCCTGAGGGCCTAGCTCTGCGGGTTGCCGGCGGCCACCGGGACGTCCACCTACGCTGCTGCGCCATGGACCTGCCCATCCCGGTGAAGGGGCTTGCGGCCGTGCGGGTGGCGGCGGGCTTGGTGGCCATAGCCGCCCCCGCGGTGCTGGCTCGGCTGTTCGGGTTCCCGGCGACCGACGGCCGCAGACCGCTGGCCACATCGACCAGCACCTTCTTCGGAGTCCGCGAGCTGGCCCTCGCCGCCATCACACTCTGCTCTTCGGCGAGCGAGCCTCGGGCGCTGCGTCGGCTCCTGGTGGTCAACGGCGCCACCGACGGGCTCGACTTCGTCGTGCTCGGCCTGCGGTCCATCCGCCAGCCGGCGCTGCGAAGGGGTGTCGCCCTGTTCGGACCGTCGGCCGCTCTCAGCGTCGTGCTGCACCTGCGCGCCGCTGCGAAGGTCGAGGTCGGCCCGTGACCGGTTCTGTCGGGCCTAGTTCTGTCGGGCCTAGTTCTGTCGGGCCTAGTTCTGTCGGGAGTACCTGTCGCTCAGCGGCGGGCTTCTCCCGACAGAAGCCGGAGGTTGAGGTCTCCTCGTGACGTCTGAGCAACCGACGTACCAGGGCAAGGTCCGAGACGTCTACGACCACGGCGACGGGACGATGACCTTCGTCGCCTCGGACCGCATCAGCGCCTTTGACGTGGTGATGGCCGAGGCCGTCCCCGACAAGGGCCGGGTGCTGACGGCGATGACGGCCTTCTGGCTCACCGAGGTGCTCGCCGACCTCTGCCCCAACCACTTGGTTTCGGTCGTTGACGAGGGTGAGGACGCCGGCCGGGCCATGATCGTGCGCAGGGCGGAGATGCTCCCGATCGAGTGCATCGTGCGGGGCCGGCTCAGCGGCTCGGCGTGGAAGGAGTACCAGCGCGACGGCACCATGCACGGAGAGCCGTTGCCGGCTGGCCTGCGCCAGAGCGACCTCCTGCCCGAGCCGGTCTTCACCCCGTCGACCAAGGCCGAGGTGGGCGACCACGACGAGAACATCTCCTTCGCTCGCGCCGTCGAGCTGGTTGGTGCCGAGGTGGCTGAGGAGGCCCGCCGCATCAGCCTCGAGGCCTACCTCCGGGGGTCCCGGCACGCCTCCGCCCGCGGCATCGCCATCGCCGACACCAAGTTCGAGCTGGGCTTCATCGACGGTCGCCTGGCGCTGTGCGACGAGGTGCTGACCCCCGACTCGAGCCGCTTCTGGCCCGCCGACGGCTGGAAGCCGGGCGAGACACCGCCCAGCCTGGACAAGCAGCCGGTGCGCGACTTCCTCGAAGCCACCGGCTGGGACAAGGCGCCCCCGCCGCCCTCCCTGCCGGCCGAGGTCGTGGCCGCCACCTCGGCCCGCTACCGCGAGGCCTACCTGCGGCTCACCGGGAAGAGCCTGGATGACTGGCCGGCGCCGCCCGCCTGAGCCGCGGCCCGTCGGTGCGAGCAGGCCGTGAGCACCATCGAGCTGCTGGCCGTCAACGTCGGCCGGCCGGCGCCCCTCGCCGACGGGGTGGTCTCGGCCATCCGCAAGCACCGGGTGGCCGCCGGCACCTGGCTGGAGCTGACCGAGATCAACCTCGCCGGCGACGACCAGGCTGACCGGCGCGTGCACGGCGGGCCGGACAAAGCGGTGTACGCCTACCCGTCCGAGCACCTGGAGATCTGGCGGGCCGAGCTGGGCCAGCCTTTGGACGAGGCCGGCCCCTTCGGCGAGAACCTCTCGACAGCCGGGGCCACCGAGGGCGACGTCGTCATCGGCGAGCGCTGGGCCTGGGGCGACGCAGTCCTAGAGGTGTGCCAGCCTCGATGGCCCTGCCCCAAGCTCATCATCTACCGGGGCGGCGGCGCGGCCGAACGGCTGGCCGAGACCGGGCGCAGCGGCTGGTACCTGCGGGTCCTGCGGACGGGAAGGGTGCCGGTCGATGGTCCGATCGAGGTGGTCGAGCGGCCGACCACTCCGACGGTGCTCGACTGCTTCCTGGCCCGCACCGACCTCCATCACGGCGATCCGGCCCGGGCAGCTCAGGTCGTCGGCACACAGGCCCTGGCCCCCCAGTGGCGGTCCCACCTGGAGGCGAGCCTCCGCTCCCTCAGTCGCCCCCGGAAGTGACCGCCGTCGCCCATCGAGCTCACCTACGCCACTCGATCCCCCGGGTCGACGTCGTCACGCCCTGAGCCCTGCTTGGGCTGTACGTGGTGGCTTCAGCCATGCCAGGCTGCGCCGACGATGGCTGTGTTCGAGGTGCTGGTCGAGGTCACGCTGCGCCCCGGCATTGCCGATCCGGAGGGGGCCACCATCGAGCGGTCGCTGCCCATGCTCGGCGTGAGCGGCGTCAGCGGGGTACGGGTCGGCAAGGCCATCCGGCTGACGGTCGAGGCGGATGACGAAGCCGGTGCCCGCCGGCTGGTCCATGACCTGTGCGAGCGGTTCCTGACCAACCCCGTGATCGAGGACGCCACCGTCACCGTGGCCGCGGCCGTCATGCTCTGATGGGCGCCACCGTCGGCGTCGTGGTCTTCCCGGGCTCCAACTGCGAGCACGACGTGGCCGAGGCCGTCTCACGCCTGGGGGCCACGGCCCGGCTGGTCTTCCACAAGGAGGCCTCGCTCGGAGCGGTCGACGCCGTGGTGCTGCCCGGCGGTTTCGCCCACGGCGACGCCCTGCGACCCGGCGCCATCGCCCGCTTCAGCCCGATCATGGCGGCGGTGGGGCGGTTCGCCGCCGACGGCGGCCCGGTCGTCGGCATCTGCAACGGCTTTCAGGTGCTGTGCGAGGCGGGGCTGCTGCCCGGCGCCCTGCAGAAGAACCGGGGGCTGGCCTTCCTGTGCCAGGAGGTCGAGCTGGCCACCGTCAGCGCCCGGTCGGCGCTCACCGCCGGCGTGCCCGCCGGCACCCGTCTCCGGGTGCCGATCAACCACTTCGAGGGCTGCTACACCGCCAGCGCGGCGACGCTGGCCGGTCTCGAGGCCGGCGACCAGGTGGTGGTGCGCTACGTGGATAACCCCAACGGCAGCGCCGGTAACATCGCCGGGATCTCGAACGAGGCCGGCAACGTCGTCGGCCTCATGCCGCATCCGGAGCGGGCCAGCCACGACCTCCTCGGCAGCGAGGACGGAAACGTTCTTCTCCGCGCCCTCCTGGCGGGCACCGGCCGGTCCCTTGCCCGCTGACGACGTGGTGACGTGACCGACCGCGGCCTGGCCCTGTCCCTCGGCCTCACCGACGACGAGGTGGACCGCATCGAAGCCATCCTCGAGCGGGACGCCAACGACCTCGAGCTGGCCATGTTCTCGGTCATGTGGAGCGAGCACTGCTCCTACAAGTCGTCGTCGATCCACCTGGGGCGCCTACCGACCGAGGCGCCGCACGTGCTGGTCGGGCCGGGCGAGGGTGCCGGCATCGTCGACTGCGGTGACGGTGTGGCGCTGGCCGTGCGCATCGAGTCGCACAACCACCCGAGCGCCATCGAGCCGTACCAGGGGGCGGCCACCGGGGTGGGCGGCATCCTGCGGGACATCTTCTCCATGGGGGCCAGGCCCATCGCCGTGATGGACCCGCTGCGCTTCGGCCCGCTGGAGGATCCTCGGAGCCGATGGATCGCCGAAGGCGTGGTGGCCGGCATCAGCGGCTACGGCAACGCCGTCGGCGTCCCCACCGTGGGCGGCGAGCTGAAGGTCGACCCCTGCTACGCCGGCAACCCGCTCGTCAACGTCATGGCCCTCGGGCTCCTGCCCGTGGAACGTCTGGTGCTGGCCCGGGCCAGCGGGGTCGGGAACCTGGCCGTCCTCCTCGGCTCCACCACCGGGCGTGACGGCATCGGTGGCGTCAGCGTGCTGGCCAGCGCCGGGTTCTCGGCCGACGCCGAGGTCGAAGCGGCGAAGCGGCCCAACGTGCAGGTGGGCGACCCGTTCGAGGAGAAGCGGCTGATCGAGGCGTGCCTGGAGCTGCTCGAGAGCCGCCTGGCTGTGGGAGTGCAGGACCTGGGCGGCGCCGGTCTGACCTGTGCCACCAGCGAGACGGCCTCGAAGGGCGGCGCCGGCATGGACGTGTGGGTGGCGGCGGTGCCCCAGCGCGAGCCGGGCATGACGCCGGTCGAGGTGATGACGAGCGAGAGCCAGGAGCGCATGCTGGCCATCGTCACCCCGGAGAACCTGGCGGCGGTGCTCGAGCTGGCCGACCGGTGGGACGTGCGGGCCAACGTCGTCGGCGAGGTCACGGGCACGGGCCGGCTGCGCATCCTCTCCGAGGAGGCCGGGGTGGTGCTGGGCGACGTTCCGGCCGCCAGCCTGGACGAGGACAAGCCGCAGTACAGCCGGCCCCGCCAGGAGCCGGCCGACCGGGCCGAGCGCCAGGCCGACGACCCGGGCCGGCTGCCGCGGCCGACAGACTGCGGGCCCGACGTGCTGGCCCTGCTGGCCGACCCCTCGGTCGCCGACACCACCTGGGTGCACCGCCAGTACGACTCGCAGCTGTTCCTGAACACCGTCGTCTCGCCCGGAGCCGACGCCGCCGTCCTGCGGCTGAAGGCGCCGGGCGTGCCCGCGGCCGACGGCTCAAAGGGGATCGCCCTCAGCACCGACGGCAACGGGCGCTGGTGCTCGCTCGATCCTCGCCGCGGCACGGCGATGATCGTCGCCGAGGCTGCGCTGAACGTTGCCACCGCCGGGGCCCGGCCGCTGTGCCTGGTGAACAACCTGAACTTCGGCAACCCCGAGCACCCTGAGGTCATGTGGCAGCTGAGCGAGGCCATCGACGGGATGGCCGAGGCATGCCTGGCCCTCGACCTGCCCGTGGTCGGCGGCAACGTCAGCCTGTACAACGAGAGCCAGGGCCGAGACATCGACCCCTCGCCGATAGTCGGCGTCGTGGGCCTGATCGATGAGCTCGACGTTCCCCCACCGGCGGTCGAGCTGGTGGACGGCGGCGTCCTCATCCTCCTGGGCGGGCGGGCCGACACCGAGGCGTCGCTGGCCGGTTCGTTGTGGGCCGACCTGCTGCACGGCCACCGGGGTGGCGAGCTGCCCCCGCTCGACCTGGCCCGCACCGCCCGCCTGTGCCGGCTGCTGGCCGAGCTGGTGTTTGACGGCCTGGTCTTCGGGGCCCACGACGTCAGCGACGGCGGCCTGGCCGTGTGCCTGGCCGAGCTGTGCATCGCCGCCGGCCGGGGCGTGGAGGTGGTCGACGTCGCCGGGGCCTCGGCGCTGTTCAGCGAGGCCGGCGGCCGGGTGGTGGTGTGCGCCGACGGCGACGGCGCAGCGGCGGGGATCACCCGCCGGGCCGTGGCCGCCGGTATCGCGCACCAGGTCCTCGGATCGGTCGCCGGCGACCGCCTGGCCGTCGAGGGCATGGTGTCGGTGCCGGTAGCCGAGCTGGCGTCGGTGTGGCGCCGCGCACTGCCCCGCCTCATGGGGTAGCCCCCGCAGGTCAGCGCGGCCAGCCACGAGATGTGGGACCTGGCGCGCTGGGGTCGCCGGCGGGTGCCGGCCTGTCCTCGCCCGTCCCGTAGGCTCTCGGCAGTGGACGGCGTTGACGCTCTGCGGGAGGCGTGCGGGGTGTTCGGCATCCTGGCTCCGGGGGCGGCGGTCGCCCGTCTCACCTACGACGGCCTCTACGCCCTGCAGCACCGGGGTCAGGAGTCGGCCGGAATGGCGGTGGCCGACGGCGTCGACCTCACCGTCGTGAAGGACATGGGCCTGGTCACCAACGTGTTCACCGAGCACACGCTGGCCGCCCTGTCCGGCCACCTGGCCATCGGCCACACGCGCTACTCGACCACGGGGTCCTCGACGTGGGTCAACGCCCAGCCCGTCCACCGCAGCCTGCCCGACGGCGGCCAGTTCGCCCTCGGCCACAACGGGAACCTGACCAACACCGCGGCCCTGGCCGAGAAGGCGTGCATGCTGCCGGGCACGGTCAGCAGCGACAGCGACGCCCTGGCCGAGCTGCTGGCCCAGGCCATGGCCGGCGGCGCCGGCCTCGACACGGCCCTGCGCAACGTGCTGCCCGAGGCCGAGGGGGCCTTCGCCCTGGTTCTCACCGACGGGCAGCGGCTCATCGGGGTGCGTGACCCTCACGGCTTCCGGCCGCTCTGCCTGGGCCGCATCAGCGACCCCGACGGGTGGGTGCTGGCGTCGGAGTCGCCGGCCCTCGACATCGTGGGCGCCAGCTTCGTGCGTGACGTCGAGCCGGGCGAGATGGTCGTGCTCGGGGAGGACCTCTCGATCAGGTCCCTGCACCCCTTCCCGGGGCCGCCGCCCGAGCGCAAGCTCTGCGTCTTCGAGCTGGTGTACTTCGCCCGGCCTGACTCGGTGCTCGAGGGTCGTGAGGTGCACGGGGTCCGCCAGCGGCTGGGCGAGCGGCTGGCCACAGAGGCCCCGCTGCCGCCGCCCCGGGCCGGCAACGAGAGCTGCCCGGTGCTGGTGATGGGCGTCCCCGACTCCGGCCTCCCGTCGGCTGAGGGCTTCGCCCGGGCCACCGGCCTGCCCTATGGCCAGGGACTCGTCAAGAACCGCTACATCGGGCGCACCTTCATCAACCCCGACCAGGGCCAGCGTGACCGTGGCGTGCGGCGCAAGCTGAACCCGCTGCGCGAGAACATCCGGGACGCCCGCCTCGTCGTGCTCGACGACTCGATCGTGCGGGGGACAACGAGCCAGCAGCTCGTCACGCTGCTGCGCAATGCGGGCGCCGCCGAGGTCCACCTGCGGATAACCAGCCCGCCCTACAGGTGGCCATGCTTCTACGGGATCGACACCGGGGACCCGAGCCAGCTGATCGCCGCCCAGAAGTCGGTCGAGGAGATCTGTCAGTTCATCGAGGCCGACAGCCTCGCCTACCTGTCGATCGAGGGCCTGCTGGCCACCGTCCGGGGCACCGACGGCGGCTTCTGCACCGCCTGCCTCACCGGCGACTACCCGACCGAGGTGCCTGTGGCGCCCCCGGTCCGGGTGCCGGCTTCCGCCACCTGACGCCATGGGCTCCTATCGGGACGCCGGCGTCGACGTCGCCGCCGGCGACGAGGCGGTTGAGCGCATCCGCTCGGCGGTGGGCTCGACAGCCCGACCCGGGGTGCTGGGCGCGGTGGGCGGCTTCGGCGGCCTGTTCGACCTGGCCGCCCTGGGTCACCACCGCGACCCGCTGCTGGTCTCCTCGACCGACGGCGTGGGCACCAAGGCGGTGCTGGCCGCCCAGCTCGGCCAGTACGGCACCCTCGGCTACGACCTGGTGGCCATGTGCGCGGACGATCTGGTGTGCACGGGCGCCGAGCCGCTGTTCTTCCTCGACTACGTGCTCGTCGGCCACCTCGATCCCGGACTGGTCGAGCAGGTGGTCACCGGCATCGCCGCCGCCTGCCGGGAGGTGGGCGCGGCGCTGATCGGCGGCGAGATGGCCGAGCACCCGGGCCAGC
This sequence comes from Acidimicrobiales bacterium, assembly GCA_038253125.1. Taxonomy (GTDB): domain Bacteria; phylum Actinomycetota; class Acidimicrobiia; order Acidimicrobiales; family JAUJNH01; genus JAUJNH01. Next base: position 25,272 of record JBBSHM010000018.1, on the reverse strand, counting down.
TGGCGGACGGCGAGCTCGACCTGGCCGGGTTCTGCGTCGGGGTCGTCGAGCGTGACCGGCTGCTGCCACAGCGCGTCGAGCCGGGCTGTGCGCTGGTCGGGCTGGCCTCGCCCAACCTGCGGTCCAACGGCTTCTCCCTGGTGCGCCAGGTGTTCGCCGGTCGGGACATGCGAGGCGAGGCGTGGCCCGGCGCGGGTCGGACGCTGGGCGAGGTGCTGCTCGAGCCGTCGGTCCTGTTCGCACCGCACGCCCGTCGCCTGCTGGACGCCGTCGACGTCAGGGCGCTGGCCCACATAACCGGCGGGGGCATGGTGCCGAAGCTGGGCCGGGTGGTGCCGTCGGGCTGCGTCGCCCTGGTCAACCGGGGGTCGTGGGAGCCGCCTCAGGTCTTCGCCGAGGTGCAGCGGGCCGGCGGCATCACCGACGACGAGATGGCCCGGGTCTTCAACCTCGGGATCGGGATGGTGGCCGTGGTCCCGGCCGACGAGGCGGCGGCGGCCTGCGCCCTGGTCGACGGCGCCCGGGTCATCGGCGAAGTGGTGGCCGCCAGCCCGGCCGACGCCGCTCCGGTCCGCTTCTGTCGGGAGTAGCTGTCGCTGGGCGGAGCACTACTCCCGACAATTCCCCGGGGGGTAGGTCCCGCTCCTACCGTCGCCTCCATGGCAGACAGCACAGCGATCATCACCGGCGGTTCACGCGGTCTCGGCCTGGCCCTGGCCCGCAGCCTGGTCGGCGATGGTTGGCGGGTGGTCATCGACGCCCGCACCGGCACCGAGCTGGACCGGGCAAGACGGGAGCTTCAGGAGATTGGCTCGGTGAGGGCCGTCCTCGGTGATGTCACCGCCGGCGAGCACCGCCGAGCCTTGGTGGCGGCGGCCGTCGAGGTCGGAGACGGCATCGACCTGCTGGTGCACAACGCCAGCCACCTCGGGCCCAGCCCCCAGCCCCGCCTGGCCGGCTACCCGCTCGACGAGCTGACCCGCGTCTACGAGGTGAACGTCTTCGCCCCGCTGGCCCTGACCCAGCAGGCCCTGCCTGTGCTGCGCGCCGGGGGCCGCATCCTGGCCATATCTTCCGATGCCGGCGTCGAGGCCTACGAGGGCTGGGGCGGCTACGGCTCCTCGAAGGCGGCCCTCGAGCACCTCTTCGCCGTGCTGGCCGTCGAGCATCCCGAGCTGCGGGTTCACCGGGTCGACCCGGGAGACATGAACACCCGGATGCACCAGGAGGCCTTCCCCGGCGAGGACATCTCCGACCGACCGCCGCCGGAGGCCAGCGTCCCCGGTCTGCGGGCGCTGATCGACGGGGACCTGCCGAGCGGCCGCTACCAGGCCAGGGCGGTGGCGGCGTGACGGCCTATCCGGTGCTGCCTGCGGGGAAGGGCGGCGGGACGGGTGGCGAGCCGGCCCCCGGAGCGAGCCTCGCATTCCACCTCCCCGCCGAGCGGATCGCCAGCCGCCCCTTCGAGGCCGGCGGCCGTCGCCGGGACGAGGCCCCGATGCTGGTCTCGTGGCGCTGGACGGGAGACCTGGCCGACGCCCGGGTCGCCGACCTGCCCCGCCTCCTCGACCCCGGCGACGTGCTGGTCGTCAACCGGTCCGCCACGCTGGCCGCGGCGGTGCCGGTGGGCGACGGGCGCATCGTCCACCTCTCCACCCGGCTCGGCCCGCAGCGCTGGGTGGTGGAGCTGCGCCAGGCCTGCGGCCACGGAAGCCTCCCCCTCCTCGATGCCGCGCCCGGCCCGATCCACCTGCCCGGTGGTGCCGAGCTCGAGCTGCTCGCTCCCTACCGGCCCGGGCCCGAGCGGCCCTTTGGAGCGGGTGGCGCCGGGCCCGAGCGGCCCTTTGGAGCGGGTGGCGCCGGGCCCGAGCGGCTGTGGCTGGCGGGGCTGCGCCTGCCCGCTCCGCTGGAGTCCTACCTGTCGAAGCACGGTCGGCCCATCCGCTACGGCTGCGCCGCTGAGGCGTGGCCGATCTCGGCATATCAGACGGTGTTCGGGCTGACTCCGGGCAGCGCGGAGATGCCGTCGGCCGGCCGTGGCTTCACAGCTGACCTGGTGGCCGAGCTCGTCGGCGTCGGCGTGGTCTTCGCCCCCGTCACCCTGCACACCGGTGTCTCGTCGCTCGAGTCCGGCGAACCGCCCTACCCCGAGCAGCTGAACGTTCCGGCGTCGACGGCCGAGCTGGTGAACCAGGCCCGGGCCGCCGGCCGCCGGGTCATCGCCGTGGGCACCACGGCCACCCGGGCCGTCGAGACCGCCGCCGACCCCCAGGGGCGAGTGCGTGACATCCAGGGCTGGACCGACCTGGTCGTCACCCCGGAGCGTGGGGTGCGGGTGGTCGACGGCATCCTCAGCGGGTGGCACGAGCCCGAGGCCTCCCACCTCCTGCTGCTCGAAGCCGTCGCCGGCCGCCGACTGCTGGAGCGCAGCTACGCCCGAGCGTTGGCCGGCACGTACCGCTGGCACGAGTTCGGCGACTTCCACCTCGTCCTTCCCTGACCGCTCCTCAAAGCCCTTGGGCGGTTGGTCGTCCCAGGCCGGCCCGGGAGCCGAGCTGGCACACGAGGCTCGGCTGGGCCCTGGCCGGCGCGCACCCCTCTGGGTTCCTTCTGGGCATCGGAACGTGGGCACTTACGGCGGACCGGTCCACCCGCCCGGCCGGTTGTCCGGATCATCTAGGCCGTGGCGCACGGCGAACAGCGCGGCCTGGGTGCGGTCCGTCAGCCGCAGCTTGGCCAGGATGCTGCTGACGTGGGTCTTGACCGTCTTCTCCGACACGTAGAGCTGCGCGGCCAGCTCACGGTTGGAGCGGCCCTCAGCCAGCAGGGTCAGCACCTGACGCTCCCGGGCCGTGAGCTCGTCGAGGCCGCGAGGTGGCGACGCCCCTGCCACCTCGGCCATGAGCGATCCCACGACCGAGGGATCGAGCTTTACGCCGCCCTGGTGCACGAGGCGGATGGCGGCCTCGAGCTCGCCCGGGGGCACGTCCTTCAACAGATAGCCGGCGGCGCCCGCCCGCACGGCCTCGACCACCTGATCGTCACCGGCGAAGCTGGTGAGCACCACCACCCGGGGCCGCTCGCCGGCGGCCCGCAGGCGGCGGATCACGTCGACTCCCCCGCCCCGGGGCATTACGAGGTCGAGCAGGACGACGTCGGGCTGAAGCCGTGCCGCCTTGGCCACCGCCTCCTTCCCGTCGGCCGCCTCGCCGACCACCTCCAGGCCCGGCCGTGTCGAGAGGTAGGTACGCAGCCCCTGGCGAACGATCGGGTGGTCGTCGACGATGAGCACCTTGATAGGGCCTGGGCCGTCCGCTCCGTGGGGCCGCTCGGATCGATCAGGCAACGGGCACCCCGACGAGCACGACCGTGCCGCCGCCTGGCGAGGAAGCGATCGTGCACGTGCCCCCGGCAGCCTGGGCCCGCTCGCGCATCGAGGTGAGGCCGAGGCGGCGGGTGCGGATGCCTCGTGCCGCCGGGTCGAAACCCATCCCGTCATCCCGCACGCTGACCGTGGCCACGCGCTCACCGACGTCCAGCTCGACCTCGAGGGTTGTCGCCTCGGCGTGGCGAACGATGTTCGTCACCGCCTCCTGCACGATGCGGTACATGGTCGCCTCGACCTCGACGGCCGGGCGACGGTGGCCCCGGGTGCTGAATCGCACCGCCAGCCCGTGTGCCCGCCCCACCACCTCGAGGTGCTTGCGGAGCGTCTCGGCCAGCCCGTCGACAGCGAGGGCGGCAGGCCGCAGCTCGAACACCAGCGTGCGCAGCTCAACGAAGGTGCTCTCCACCAGTGCCGAGGCGGCCTGCACGTGGCGGGCGGCGTCCGCAGGATCGGCTTCGAGGGTCGACGCCGCCGCCTCCAGGGTCAGGCGCAGGCTGAACAGCGTCTGGGCCATGGCGTCGTGCAGGTCGCGGGCCAGGCGGTTGCGCTCGTCCATCACCGACAGCTCACGGCTCTCCTGGAAGAACCGGGCGTGCTCCATCAGCACCGCGGCGTGAGCGGCCAGCAGGCCCACCATCTCCTCGTCGGCGGCCGTGAATGCGGGTTCGGTGACCTTGTCAGTGACGTAGAAGGCGCCGATCACGTCACCCTTGAACACGATGGGCACGCCCAGGAACGATCTCATGACCGGGTGGGTGCTGGGCCACCAGCCCCGGAAGCGGGGATCGGCGGTGACGTCCTTGGTGCGGAAGGGGGCGGGGTCTGCGAGCATGGCGCCGAGCAGCCCGTGGGTTCGGGGCAGAGGTCCCATCGACTCGATCTCATCCTCGGTCATCCCGGCGGTGATGAAACGGGAGAACCCGCCAGCGTCGTCGGGCGTGCCGAGTGCGGCGTAGCGGGCGTCCACCAGCTCGCGGGCGGCGTGCACGAGCCGCTCGAGCACGGTGTCGAGCGACAGGTCTCCGGCGATGCCGACGACGGCATCGGTGACGGCGGCGAGAGCGGCGGGCGCATCAGCCACGGCGCCACCGTAGGCGCCGGACCGCCGGCCGCTCCGGGCTTCGTCCTGTCAGCCTGCCGATCCCGGGCGGCGTCCGGCTCGCTCTCGCCCCAGCGGTGTCCCTGGCCGACCTGGTCGAGCTCGTGGTGGCGGAACAGCAGTGCTGCCCGTTCTTCTGCTTCGCCATCACTGTCGATGCCCGGGGACCGGCGCTCGAAGTCACGGCCCCACCCCAAGCCCAGGAGCTGGTCCGCTCCCTGTTGGGCGCTCCATAGCAACCGGGTCCGGCCGACCCACGGGCGGCTCGTTCGCGTTTGAGCCGTGTTCAGGAACGGGCGGCGATGAGCTGGAGGGCCAGAGCCACGGTCACGGCGGTGACGCACCCGCCGGCGACGACGATCATCTGCCTCGCCCGGCTCGCCGTCAGCACCGGTGGGCCGATGATCTCGGCGTCCGAGGCCGGACGCCCCCAGGACGTGCGGCGCCAGGCTCCCATGGCGACCCAGTAACCGAACAGGAGGCTGGCCGGGCTGCGCAGGAGCTCGACGAGGTCACCGCCGAGAAGCCGGACGAGGCTGAGCAGTTCGGGGGGGCCATAGCTGAGCGTGCAGCGGCGAATCACCGGTTATGGGCGGGTGCCGGAAGCAAGGGCGACGATGGCACGTCGGATCCCGTCGCGTGCTGAGTCGTCGGCGATGAGACCGTCGTCGCCGATCATCGCTCCCGTCACCGGGATGTCCACGCAGGCCGGTTCCACGATCTGGGCCTGGGTGTAGCCGAGCACCTTGCGCAGCGAGTCGTGGGCGTTGACAGCCCCACGAGGCGAGGCGTTGATCCACGCCACCGGCTTGTCGTGGATGGCGCCGGGCTGGTCGTCGCCGACGGTCCAGTCGAGGAGGTTCTTGAACGACCCGGGGAGGGCGCCGGCGTACTCGGGCGTCGAGAACATGACGGCCTCGCACAAGTGGATCTTGCGGCGCAGGTCGGCGACCGCAGCCGGCAACGGCTCGACGTCATCGTCGGGGTTGAAGTGCGGCAGCCGGTCGAGCTGCTCGTACAGCACGGCCTCGATGCCGTCCGGCGCCAGGGCCACCGCCGTGCGCAGCACCGCGGTGTTCGTTGACCTGACGCGCAGGCTCCCCGACACGAGCAGCACGCGAAGAGCGCGCCCGGCGCTGGACTGTCCTGCCGCCGCTCGGCCGTTCACCTCACAGTTCCATGACCAGCCGCAGGGCTTCATCGATCTCGTACATCACCACGAGGGGTACGACGCCAAGCTTTTGGAGCAGACGCTGGGTCGACACCGACTTCACGTCCTCGGCTTTGGCGTAGCTGGTCACGTCGAGACCGGTTCCGCCGGTCTCGAGCTCGATGTGGGTGGACAGCCCACGATGTTTGGATGTTGTGGGCACGACGATCGCCACCTCGGCCGGCCCGTTGTTGAGGTCGTCCGAGGAGGCGACCACGGCAGGGTGGGGGTAGCCCTGCTCGTGAGCCATGGGAGCATCGAAGTCGACGAGCCACACCTCTCCGCGGCGAGGGCTCATCCCGAGGCGTCCCGCAGCACGCCGGACTCGCCCAGTCTTTCGCGCTCGATGTCCGCCCAGGCGTCGGGATCGCTGCGAAGGGCCTCGTACCCGGTGTTGAAAGACTCAAAAAGGGCTCTTCGGCGTGGCTCGGCGGTGTCGCTGCGCTCCAGGAGCAGGGTCACCTCGCGGTCGAGTGGCCGGGCCAGGCCGCCCGAGCCGAGCGCATCGCGGATCGTTCGCCGGTCCGACTCGAAGCGCCGGCCGGGCGGCAGGGCGAACCCGGCCACCAGCGTCTCGGCCTCGGCCCCCAGGGCGGCCAGGCGCCGGTGCAGGGGATCGTCGGCGTCGAACAGGGGAATGGGGAGGCGCCACACGTACTTGTCGAAGTGGCGCGGGTTGTGCTCGCCGCGAGCCTGGTAGGGCCGCACCCGGTCGGTCAGCGTCGTGCTGTTCAACACCGCCGCCAGGTACCGGGCCTCGTCGACCGACCCGGCCGCCGCCCAGTACAGGTTGTGCTCGATGATCGCCGTCGGGTCCGACACCCGGGCTGCGGCCAGGTACATGCCGCTGGCGGCGTAGACGACCCGGTGGACGGCCGCCGGCAGCTGCTGGGTCAGCTTGCGGCGGTAGTCGAGCTGGCCCCGCAGGTCGAGGCGCTCGGAGCTGCGGTGCTGCTGCCACTGCGCCTCGGCCGCCCGCCACCAGTGGGCCAGACCGGGGAACTCGTCCAGGGCGGGGTCCGATCCGTCGAGCAGGCGGCCGTGGACGTAGGGGATCACGGCCAGGCGGGGCTCCCGCACGGCGAAGGGGAGCAGCGACTCGCCGACGAGCAGCGGTCGGACGAACTCGGCCTCGACGACGCCCTCCAAGGTGGCCAGGCCCCGCCAGGGCTGCTTCTCGTTGGGGCTGCGCAGCGAGCGGACGGCCCGGCGGCCCAGGCCGGTGCCGAGCGGCCCCGTGGGCGCCAGCTCGACGACGAAGAGCATGCGAGGCACGACCGTGGCCCCCTGGGCGAAGCGGGGCCCGTACGGCGAGACGGCCTCGCCGTGGGTGCCGGGGCCGGCTTCCAGGCGCCGCATCACCACCTGTGGCGCCAACTCGGCGAAGGAGGCGTTGGGCGACGGCACCCGTCCGGTCCACTCGACCCACGGCTGAGCCAGCGGGACGGCGCCGTCGCCGGAGGCCCGCCGGCCGAACACCACCGATGCCGGCACCGGGAAGAACGAGGGCTTGACGGCGTGGAGGTCCCACGGCTCGCCGAATGCCACGGCGACCGGCTCGGGCTCGGCCGGGAACCGGCCGGTGCGAAAGCCGAGGTACTGCCGGCGGGACAGCACGGCCAGGGGCATGACGAAGCCGAACCGGCCCTCGTCGCGCAGGTACAGCTGGACGCACCGGGCGACGAACAGCGCCGACAGGTCCTGGTTGGTGGCCACCGTGGAGCCGGCCCACAGGCCCCGCTGCTCGCTCATGGCCCGGAACTCGGCCTGCGCCGCCGCCGGCAGGTACCGGTAGGCCAGCCAGGGCGGGTTGCCGACCAGGCGGTCGACCCGGTGGGGGCCGTCGGCCAGCCACAGCGGGCGGGCCAGGTTCTTCACGTAGTAGCCCCAGATGTGGTCGCGGCCCTCGTCGTGCAGCCGGCACATCTGCCGGAACGTCTCGGTGAGGACCTCGGCGTCAGCGCCGCTGATGGCGTGGCGCCGGAAGGTGCCGGCGAGGCTGGGAAGGGGTCCACCCGCCGGGCGGCGCGACGCCGCTTCGGCCAGGCCGGTGACGAGAGCATCGAACCGTCCGGCGTCGGCCACCAGGGCCCGGGGGAAGCGCAGATCGCTGGAGAACAGGCTGGCTCCGGCGTCGGTGGGCACGGCCAGCGCCTCGGCGGTCAACAGCGTCTGCTCCTGGCCCCACTGGATGCTGTCGCCCAGGTACACCGGCACGCTGATGGCACCCCGGTCGGGGCTGGCCAGCCGGTGGCGGCCCAGGGCAAGCAGGTAGGTGACCCGGGCCAGCGTGACGGCCACCGGGTGGATGTCCAGGCCGATGATCTGCTCGCAAGTCGACTTCAACGCTGCCGCCGGGGATCGGCCGGCGGTCTCGCTGGCGGCGATGTGGCGCCGGACGGCGTGGAACAGGAAGGTCCCCGACCCACAAGCCGGGTCGAGAACCCTCTGGGTGAGCGGTTCGTCGACGACGTTTTCCACCACGGCCTCGGCCAGCCAGTCGGGCGTGTAGTACTCACCGAGCCGATGCCGGGTGGCGCTGTCGATCACCGCCTCGTACAGCGCCTTCATCACGTCGTGCTCGGCCTCGGCCCAGGCGAACCGGCCGAGGCGGCGGGCCAGGGTCTTCACCCATGCATGGCCGCCCGGCACCTCGGCCACCCAGTCGAAGAAGTCCTCCTCGACCACGCCCGACACCTGGGCTTGCGCGAACCAGTGACCGTTGAGAAGAGAAGCAGCTGAACGAGCCTGCTCCCGCGGGTCTATGCCGATGACCCCGTGGGCGATGATCTTGGCCGAGCAGACGAGCAGCGTGTGCTCGACGAACAGCTGGTCGTCGTCGGTGAAGCTGGTGCCGAGCGCAGTGGTGAGCAGCTTGGCCCACAGCTCTCGCTTGAGCCGAACCGACGGGAGGTGCCGGTGGCTGTCGTAGAGCACCGACAGGCTGGCCGAATCGAGGTCGTGGCCGGGAGTGCCGGCGCCAAGGCGGCGGCGCACCTCGGTGGGCGTCGGCCGCACCGAGCTAGATGTGGCCAGGACACCTTCGAGCCACAGCACGAGCCCGGCGGCGTCAGGATCGTCGGGGTCAACCTCGAAGGCCGACACCTCCTGAGGGGTGTCATCCACGAGGTGGAGCAGCTCCCACCGGGCCCCGTCGGACAGGACACCCACGTATCTCTCACCCTCGACCGCCTGTCGGAGCCGCAGGTAGCCACCCAGCTGCTCGGTGGCGTCTCGGTGCACCCGTGCCGATCGGAGGTCACGCTTCAGCTCGAACGCGCACGATCCGACCTCGACGTCTATCCGGCCGCCGGCGCCGTCGGGAGCCTCGAGCACGAGATCGGGGGTGAGGGCGAGGGGGGCGAGACGCAGCAGCATGGCGACGTCGGCTTGCACCGTGGCCTCGGAACGGGAATCGCTGCGGCCCGCCAAGCGCCCGACGAGCTCTTGCAGCTCATCTGCTGTGGCCGGCACGACCTGCATCCCTAGCACGACGGATCTCCTGGCGATGCTCTACTGAAAGGCTCTTAGCGGAAGGCGGGAGGGAGGTGTTGGCCAGACGGTACGACCCGGGCGTGACACCGACGGCTGAGGCCCCAGGGGGTCGACCTCGGCGGCAGGCTCAGGGGGCGAGCGGCTGTCGATGTGGCCGTCGGGCGGCGTCGATGCGGCGCTCGGCCACCCGTTCGGCCGCCGCCTCGGTGGTGATCGACTCGTCCCGGGCCACCTCGAGCACGCGGGTGAGGTTGCCGGCGATGCGCTTGACCGCCGTTCGGGCCCGGACCGGGTCGTAGCCCCCTGGCTTCAGCTCCTCGGCGATGTTGATGACCCCGCCGGCGTTGACCACGAAGTCGGGGGCGTAGAGCACTCCGGCGGCGGCCAGTCGGGCGGCGTCGCCGGGCTCGGCCAGCTGGTTGTTGGCCGCCCCGACCACCGCCCGGCAGGCCAGCTCGGGGATCGTCACGGCGTTCAGGCCGGCCCCCAGGGCGCAGGGCGAGAGGACGTCGCACGCCAGCCGGTGGGCCGCATCGACCCCGACGCTCATCACGCCGTGGCGGGCGACGACGTGGGCCACCCGGAGGGGGTCGAGGTCACTGACGGTGACCCGGGCCCCGGCCTCCACCAGGTGGCCGACGAGGGCAGCGCCCACCTTGCCCACGCCGATCACCACGACGTGGCGACCGGCCAGGCTGTCGACCTCATCGCCCAGGAACCCAAGGCTGGCGACAACGGCGTGGAACACCCCCCGGGCGGTGGCCGGGGAGGGGTCACCTGACCCTCCGGTGGCGCCCGTGACGTAGGGCGTCACCCGCTTCAGCACGTCCATGTCGGCCTGGGTGGTGCCGACGTCCTCGGCTGTCAGGTAGGCCCCACCGAGGCGGTCCACCGCCCGCCCGTAGGCCTCGAGCAGCGGGATCGTCCGATCGGTGCTCGGCTCGCCCAGCAGCACCGCCTTGCCCCCGCCGAGGTCGAGGCCGGCGGCGGCGTTCTTGTAAGTCATCCCCCGGCTGAGCCGCAGGACGTCGGTCAGCGCCTCGTCGTCGTTGGCGTAGTGACGGAAGCGGGTGCCGCCGAGGCCGGGCCCGAGGGTGGTGTCGTGCAGGGCGATGATGGCCCGCATGCCGGTGTGCCGGTCGTGGCACAGCATCACCGTCTCGTGGCCGTGCTCGACCATGCTGTCGAACCTCACGCTCGGACATTAGGAGCATGCTGAAGTACTCGGCTCGGCTGCCGCGACCGGGAGCAATCACAGCAGGTCACAGCGGCGCGGCGCCTCATGCCTCGCTCTACTTCAGCACACTTCCTAGGCCGGTGTGACTAGTCATCAACCGGCGAGAAATGGCCCATTCGGGTGATGGTGGACGACGCGTCTTCTGCCGTACAGAAGGGACAGGGTGAACGAGCCGCCGGCCCGAGCCCCAAGCCCGACGACAAAGGAGCCTTCATGGCGACCCAGCCCTCAGCAGACGCCCTCCTCACCCCAGCCGAGGTCGCCGCTCTGTTCCGCGTGAACCCGAAGACGGTCACCCGCTGGGCCCGGGCCGGCAAGATCTCAGCCATACGCACCCTGGGGGGCCACCGGCGCTTCCGGGCCAGCGAGATCAAGCGGGCCCTCGACCAGATGGAGCGTGAGTCCAGCTACTGAGCGGCCCTCGTAGCCTGGCGGCGATGCCGACGCCCCTAGCCGCCTACTCGCTCAGCCTGCGCGTCGGGCTCGGCCCCGAGAGCCGAGTTCGGCTGGTGTCCGCCATCGAGCAGGCGGGCGCCAGCATCGAGGCTCTCGTCGCCCATCCGGACCGCAGCGAGGGCGCAGATGTCCCAGCCGACGTGGTCGTCCACTGCATCGATGAGGACCACATGGCCGCAGTGGCAGTTGTCGTTGGGCAGGTCGAAGGCGTGCGACTTGACGAGGTGGTGGACCGGACGTTCGCCCTGCACGAGGGCGGGAAGGTGGAGCTGCGCTCGAAGTTTCCGGTGGCCTCGGGCGATGACCTGGCCATGGCTTACACGCCGGGGGTGGCCCGGGTCTGCATGGCGATCGCCCGTGACCCGGCCCGCGCCTTTGACCTTACGATCAAGCGGAACACCGTCGCCGTCGTCACCGACGGCACGGCGGTGCTGGGCCTGGGCGACATCGGCCCTGAGGCGGCCCTGCCGGTGATGGAGGGCAAGGCGCTGCTGTTCAAGGAGTTCGCCGGCATCGACGCCTTCCCGTTGTGCCTGCGGGTGTCGTCCAGCGACGAGCTGGTCGAGGCTGTCGAGCGCATCGCTCCCACCTTCGGCGGCATCAACCTCGAGGACATCGCCGCTCCCCGGTGCTTCGAGGTCGAGGAGCGGCTGCGGGCCAGCCTGGACATCCCCGTCTTCCACGACGATCAGCACGGCACCGCCATCGTCACCCTCGCCGCCCTTCGCGGCGCGGTGCAGGTGGTGGGCCGCCACCTGCCAGACCTTCGGGTGGTGATCGCCGGCGCCGGCGCCGCCGGGTTCGCCATCACCAAGATCCTGATGGCGGCCGGCCTCGCTGACGTCATCGCCTGTGACCGTCGGGGCTCGCTTGTGGCCGGGCGGGAGGGGCTCGAAGCCCCGTCAAAGCGCTGGTTGGCCGAGCACGCCAACCCCCGCCAGGCCCGGGGCACCCTGGCCGAGATGATGGTGGGCGCCGACGTCTTCATCGGGGTGTCCGGCCCTGGCCTGGTGAGCGTCGACGACGTGGCCGCCATGGCACCGAAGCCGATCGTTTTCGCCATGGCCAACCCCGACCCGGAGGTCAGGCCGGAGGAGATCCAGGGCATCGCTGGCGTGATCGCCACGGGACGAAGTGACTTCCCGAACCAGATCAACAACGTGCTGGCCTTCCCCGGTGTCTTCCGGGGCGCCCTCGACGCCGGCGCCACCGCCATCACCGACGGCATGGAGGTCGCCGCCGCCGAAGCCATCTCCTCCTGCGTCTCCGAGGACGACCTGGCGCAGGGCGTCATCGTCCCGAGCGTCTTCGACACCCGCGTCGTCGGTCGCGTCGCCGACGCCGTCGAGCACGCGGCCCGGGCCGACGGCGCCATCCGCCTGCCCCTGAGCCGGTCGGGTGGCGATCGCTCCGGCCGCCAGCGGTTCGGCGGCGAGGCAGGGGTGGGGGCGCCGTCAGCCGGGTAGGGGTTCGGGCCATGGGCACACTCACAAAAGCCAGCCCCTCGCTGTTGGTCGCCACCACGGCCACCACGTCGGCGTACGGCCTCCTCCCGAGGGGCCTTTGAGGTGTCACGGCAGAACGGGAAGCGGGACCGCCCCGCCGGCCCAGCGGCCGGCCAGGCCCGAGGCAGCAGCGGTGGCGTGGGCCGGTCGACCTCGGCGGCGGCGGAGGGGGTCAGCGACGCGCTGCGCCGCCAGGCCGATCCCTTCCTCGACCGCCGGCGCCGCATCGCCGGCCTGACCCTCGGCGCCATGGGATCGTTCGGGATGGTGGCCGCCTACCAGTTCGGCCTTCTGCGCCACCTGCCCGAGCCGCCGTTGCCCGGCCTGGAGGCCGATCGGGTCGACGCATCGGGCGAGGCCTACCAGCTGTTCAAGACCCCGGATGCCTCGCTGGGTCTGGCGAGCTCCGCGGTAACGCTGATCCTGGCGGGCATGGGCGGCGCCGACCGTTCGGCGGTGCGCCGGTGGGTGCCCATGGCGATGCTGGCCAAGGTGGCCGGCGACGCCGCCTTCGGCCTTTACCTCACCCTCGAACAGGGCACCAAGCACCGCCGCTTCTGCTCGTGGTGCCTGCTGGCTACGGCGCTGAGCCTGGCGACGGTCCCCCAGGCTCTGCCCGAGGCCGCCGCCGCCCTGCGCTCCAAGCGCGGCAATGGCTGAGGCCATCGACCCTACCGGGGCTAGACGGCGTCGCCCCCGAGCTCACCGGTGCGCACCCGCATGACCCGGTCGAGGTCGTAGGCCCAGACCTTGCCGTCGCCGATCTTGCCCGTCCTGGCGGCCGAGCCGATGATCTCGATCACCTTGTCGAGGAGGCCGCTGTCGATGACCACCTCGACCTTGACCTTCGGTATGAAGTCGACCTTGTACTCCGACCCACGGAACGTCTCGGACTTGCCGCCCTGGCGGCCATAGCCCTGCACCTCGGTGATCGTCATCCCGAGGATGCCCGCCCCGGCCAGGGCCTCCTTCACGTCCTCGAGCTTGTGGGGCTTGATCACCGCGGTGACGAGATGTGCCATCGGTTGTCCTTCCGTCCTCTGGTTGGTTGCACTCACACCGGCGTCTTTGTCCTGGGTGCGTCGTCGGTGCCGGCCGATCTCTTCTTCTTGGCGATGAGGGAGCTGCTGACGGCGGTCGGGTGGCTCATCCCGGCACCGATCTCCATGTGGTAGGCGGGAGCGCCGTGCTCGTGGATGTCGATCCCCTCTACCTCGCCTTCGGGGGATATGCGCAGGGTCCCGGTCATCATGACGATCTTCATGAGGATCAGCCCGAAACTGAGCACCGTAATCGTGCCGGCGAGGCTGCCGATCAGCTGGGCCGCGAGCTGTGATCCTCCGTCGCCGTAGAGAAGGCCGGTCACCCTGGTCGTGAGGTCGGGGCCGTCCCGGCCGGGCACGCCGAACTGACCGGTGGCGAACAGCCCGACGCTGATCGTGCCCCAGATGCCGCAGAACCCGTGGACGGCGACCGCTCCGATGGGGTCGTCGATGCGGAGGTGCTCGATGAAGTCGACGCCGAGCGGCACCACCAGGCCGGCGACAGCGCCGATGAGGACGGCGCCGAAGGGTGATACCCAGTAACACGGGGCGGTGACGGCTACGAGGCCGCCCAGGAAGCCGTTGATCGTGATGCCGGGGTCCCACACCTGGCTGCGGGGGTAGACAAAGGCCAGTGCCACCAGGCCGCCGGCGCAGGCGGCCAGGGTGGTGTTGGCCGCCACCCGTCCGATCCCCTCGAAGTCCATGGCCGAGAACGTGCTGCCCGGGTTGAAGCCGTACCAGCCGAACCACAGGATGACCGCCCCCACCGAGGCCATGACCATGTCGTGCCCGGGGAAAAGACCCCCGCCGTCCCGCTTGAACCTCCGGCCCAGGCGAGGGCCGAGCACGACCGCCCCGGCCAGGGCGAGCATCCCGCCCGTGGTGTGGACGACTGTCGAGCCGGCGAAGTCGCGGAACACCGCTCCTTTGGTGATCCCGTGCAGGAAGCCGGGAGACATGTCGGCCAACCAGCCGCCCGGGCCCCACACCCAGTGTCCCACTATCGGGTAGATGAGCCCCGAGACGAAGACGCTGTAGAGCAGGTCGCCCTTGAATCCCGTCCGGCCGACCATGGCCCCGGACGTGATGGTGCTGGCGGTGTCGGCAAAGGCGAACTGAAACAGGAAGAATGCGAGGAAGGCGATGCCGGTGGTGCCGTAGGTGTGGGGCGCCCCGTTCAGGAAGAAGAACTGGTGGCCCACGAACCCGTTGCCGGTGCCGAACTGCAGAGCAAACCCGACAGCCCAGTACAAAAGGCCGCACAGGCACGTGTCGACGATGCACTCCAGCATGATGTTCACAACCTCGCGGGAGCGGGCGAAGCCCGCCTCCAGGGCCATGAAGCCGGCCTGCATGAAGAACACCAGGAAGGCGGCGAGGAGGACCCACACGGTGTTCAGCGGGTTGACCACGTCGTCGGCCACCCTGGCTGCCTGCATGGCCGGGCCGGCCCAGGCCGCCCCCCCGAGGAGGCTGCTGACCACCTTGGCACCCACCAGGACGCCGACCAGGCCGACCATCTTCCCGCCGACCACGGCGGCGAACACCTTTCGGGCGTCCGCCTGCCGCAGCCGGGCCAGCCTTGTCCCCATCAGGTGAGAAGGGAGGCGTTCACCGTCTGAGACCGCTTGAGGCTGCGGCGGGCGTTCCAGGCCAGGAGCGCGGCGCCCAGCACGGCGCCGGCGGCGAGCTCGTGGATCCTCAGGCCGGCCGAGAACGAGACCACGAGCGCCGGCAGGAACCAGAGCCAGAACAGGCGCTGCCATGGCTTGGAGAGCTGGTAACGGGAGTAGGCCACACCCATGCGGGCCAGGTCTCCTTCGCCGGGCTTGAAGCGCTGACCGGTGCGCACCATGCGGCGCACATAGATCCGGTCCGTCTTGTCCAGGGCGTTCCAGGCCTCGAGGAAGGGTGCCCCACGGGGGACCTCAGGCAGCTCCCGACGCCGCCGCTTGGCGGTGGCCGCGGCCATCATCCGACCTCGGTCGGGGCCAGAGGCTTGGCCTTGGTGGCCGGCTTGGTGGCCGGCTTGGGGGCGGCCGGCGGCAGTGGGGTCTCCATCCCGTCGCCCGTGAAGGCCGGGTAGGCCAGTACGCCCATCTCCGGGAGATCGATGCCGGCGATCTCGTCGGCCTCATTGGACCGTATGCCGCCCTTCCACAGCTTGTCGGTGGTCTTCCAGAAGGCCAAGCTGAGCCCGCCGAAGACGAAAACGATGACGAAGGCACCGGCCATCTGGGACCACAGCTGGCCGAACCCGCCGCCGTAGAAGAGGCCCTTGACGCCGGTGCCGACGGGGTCGGCCAAGGCATTGTCGGTGGCGTTCCAGCCGGCGCCGTAATTGCCGTCGGCCAGGAGCCCGACGGACAGCACGCCGATGATCCCGCAGACGCCGTGGACCGAGATGGCGCCCACCGGGTCGTCGATCTTCAGCTTGCGGTCGATGAACCACACCGCCTCGATGACGAACACACCGCAGAAGATGCCGATGAGCGTGGCGCCGCCGGGGCTGACGAAGGCACAGGGTGCAGTGATGCCCACCAAGCCGGCGAGCATCCCGTTCACCATCATGGCGGGGTCCGGCTTTCCCGCCCGGATCCACACCCAGGCCATGGCCGTGGTGGCGCCAAAGGCGGCGGCCAGGGCGGTGTTGGCGGCGACGACGGTGAAGCGTGGGTCGGTGGCGGCGAAGGTCGAGGCTGCGTTGAAGCCGAACCAGCCGAACAGCAGGATGAAGCAGCCCAGCAGGGCCATCGGGATGTGGTGGGCCGACAGGGTGTTCACTGATCCGTCCTTGCCGTACTTACCGAGGCGGGGCCCGAGGACGATGGCACCGGTCAGGGCGGCGATGCCTCCCATGGCGTGGACCACGCCGGACCCGGCGAAGTCGACGTAGCCGTGGCCCCAGCCGTGGCTGTTGCCCAGCTGGCTGAGCCAGCCGCCGCCCCACGTCCATGCCCCGAACAGCGGGTAGTAGATGGCGCCGCAGAAGACTCCCCAGCTGACGAAGGAGCTCCACTTCCAGCGCTCGGCCATGGCGCCGGTGGGGATGGTGGCCGTGGTGTCCATGAAAGCCACCATGTACAGGAAGAAGGCGAGGATGCCGACGTCGTAGATCTTGGGGTTGGCCGGCCCGAAACCGCCCCACCACAGCAGCGCGGTGCTCCCGTGGCCGAGCACGGCGTGGCCGAACGCCGTGGTGTAGATGCCCTTGCCGATGACGGGAGCGGCGTCCTTGCCGATGGTGGCCGAGTAGCCGCCGAACATGAAGCTGAAGCCGACCAGGAAGTAGCTGACGAACCCGAGGCCGAAGATGGCGAAGTTCGTAGACACCACGTGGGCAGCGTGCTTGGCCCGGCAGAAGCCGGTCTCGACCAGGGCGAAGCCGGCCTGCATGAAGATGACCAGTACGGCGCCTAGGACGATCCAGAGCAGGTTGACGGCGGCCCCCGACTTGTCGATGGCGTTGCCGAAGTTGGCACCCTTGTCATCGATGAAACCGGCCCCACCAATCGGGTCGTTCGCCCAGGCCGCGCCCTGCGCCAGCAGGACCGTGCCTGCGGCCAGCAGTGTCGAGGCTGCGGTGAACCGCTTCAGCGTGCGATGCACAGGTTCTCCTTCCAAAGAACGTCTTGAGCTCAAAGTCGCGGGCTGATGCGCCCGTCGGGCTCACGCTAAGGAGTCGCCGTTTCTGAGACGTACCCGCTCTGTTTCGGGTCTGTGTTCGTTCCGTTCGTCTTCCTGCGGGCGAACCACGGGCGCCTGCGGTTGGCTGCCCCGGACTGGATCGCCTCCTCGACGGCGGCCTTGGCCTGGTCTCCGAGCTTGGCCCCCCGGTTGTCGGTCAGCTCGAAGACGTCCTCGGCCCGGCCGTTCTCGGTGGTGAGCACCCGGGCGGCGTGGACCTGACAGCCGGCGGCGGCAAAGGAGGCGGCGATGTCGGCCAGGAGGCCCGAGCGGTCGGAGGCGACGACGGTGCAGCGGGTCGTCCACGGTGAGCCGGAGTCGTCCCAGGTGACGGTCGCCCCGGGGGACCCCCCCGGCGGCAGGGGCGACGCCAGCGCCTGGTCGAACAGGGTCCTGATCGTGGCGGGGTCCGGGCGGGAGTTGGCCTTCACCACAAAGGCCTGCACTGCCACCCCCTCCCAGGTGGCCACCGAGCCGCCCTCCACGTAGAGCCCGCCGGCTGCCAGGGCGTGGGCGGCCCGGGCCAGCAGGCCGGAGGCGTCGGCGTGGACGACGTCGATCCGCCACCGGCCGGGCGTCCCGTCGGCGATGACCGACACCGAGGCTCGCCGTCGGTCCGACCGGGCCACGACCATCGCCGCCTGACGGGCCAGGGATGCCGGATCCTGGACCAGGAGCCATTGGCGGGGGGCGGCGGCCAAGGCGGCCCGGGCCGGCTCGTCTTCCAGCAGCCGCTCGGCCTGGAGCCGGCGGGCCTCGGCGGTGTTGCGAGCCTGCAGGCCGGTGAGCTCGGGCACGGCCAGCACCTCTTGGACGAGGCGGTGAAGCTCGAACAGCCGGTCGCGCTCCCATCGCTCCAGGTGATCGCCGGCCAACGACAGGATGAACAGCGCCCGGGCCCGCTCCGGCAGGCCGAGGTGGTCGGCGATGGTCACCACCGGCGCGGAATCCAGGCCGTCGGCCCGGCTGGCCGCCGAGCGGAGCAGGTCGGCCTCGCCCACCAGCAGCGCCACCTCCTCCTCGGCCTGGGCTCCGAGGTCCAGGCGCTTGACCAGCGTCCGGGCGGCGGCGACAGGCGATTCCAATCCGTTTCCGGCGGCGGCGTCACCTGCGGTCTCGGCCAGGAGGGCGGCGAACAGGAGGCGCTCGGGGTGCTGGAGCTTCTCGTACTCGGTCCTGGCCACGGGGTCGCTGGCCGTCAGGCCCTTCAGGCTCTCGACCAGCCCCCATCTCAGACCGGCGCTGGGGTCGAGGTCGAACGGATCCCGCTGGCGCCGCCGTATCACTGCCGACAGCTCGGGAAGGGCTCGTTCGAGGACTCCGACGGTGTCCAGCAGCCGCCACGACCGCTCCGAGCCGTGCTTCAGGATCTCGAGCAGCTCGGTCGTGGCCGCCGCGTCCCAGCGCATCGGCGTGTCGGGCGTGAACGAGCCGAGCCAGTCGAGCAGCGTCGGGCCCGGCCGGGCGTCGGCCACCAGGGCGGCGGCCTGCAGGCTCAGGCGCAACGCCCGGAAGTCGGGGGGCGTGGCTCGCAGTATGACGACCCCGTCCTCTATGCCGAGCCATCCGCCGGCCGGTGCCGGCTGGGCGGCGGGCGCCCGGCTGCGATCCCGCAGCCGCAGGAGGCGGGCCCGCAGGATGGGCGGGGTGATGAGCGTCGTGGCCAGAACCACGAGCAGCAGGGCGGCGTAGAGCCTGGCGTCGAGCACCCCTTCGCGCAGGCCGAGGCTGGCGAAGATGAGCCCCACCTCGCCCCGGGGCAGCATGCCGAGGCCTACGAGGAGGCGGTCTCCCGGGGCGCCGATGAGGCCGCCGGCCGACATCAGCTTGCCCACCACGGCGGCGATCAGAAGGAGCCCGGCCAGGCCGAGGACGGCCGGGTTCGCCATGGCCTTCACGTCGGCGGCGATGCCGATCTGCAGGAAGAACACCGGAACGAACAGATGGGCGACCGGGGTGAGCTCTCGCTTGATGCGGCCGGCCTCCTTCGTGCGGGCCAGCGCCAGGCCGGCGACGAACGCCCCGATGATGGGAGCCAGCTGGGCGATCTGGGCCAGCGAGGCGAAGGCCAAGGTGAACGCCAGCGCCCCGGCCACCAGGGTCCCCGGGCTGCGGCTCACCTTCATGAGCCGGTCGAACAGCAGGGGGGCCAGGCGCAGGCCGACTGTGGTGGCCACCACGAGGAACAGCAGGGCCATGCCGACCGTGGTGACGACCAGGCCGGCGCTCACCGAGCCCCGGGTGACGATACGAACGACCACGGTGAGGATGACCAGGCCCATCACGTCGTCGGCCACGGCCGCCCCGAGGACGGTGCGGGCCTCGACGGTGGCCAGGGCCCGGAGGTCGCCGAAGACCCGGGCCGTGATGCCGACGCTCGTGGCCGTCAGGGCCGCCCCGATGAAGATCGCCGTCTTGGTGTCCTCGCCAAATGCGGCGGCGGCGACTCCGCCGAGGACGAAGGGGCAGACCACTCCGACGGTGGCGACGCTCACCGCCGCCCGCCCCACCCGGCCGAGCTCGACCAGGTCCATCTCCATCCCGACCTCCAGGAGCAGCAGGATGACGCCCAGCTCGCCGAGGACGGTGAGCACGCCCCCGGTGTCCGCCACCAGGTGCAGGACCGACGGCCCGATGAGGATGCCGGCCAGGATCTCTCCCAGCACCGCCGGGACCTTCACGCGCTCGGCGACCTCGGCCGCCAGCTTGGCGGCGATCAGCACCACCAGTATCTCGAGGAGGACCCGCTTCAGGTCCGGGGCCTCGGCCGCGGTGGCGGCCAGCAGGGCGATCACCCAGGCTCGGAGGGGAGGCTGTCGGTCCCGGTCTCGGTCTCCCCGGTCATCCCTCGCACGGTACCGACGCCGGTTTTCCTGGCGGTTCCCGCAGTGTGACCTGATTGTTACAGGCCGGCCAGCCAGGCCGGGTCGTCACGGTGGCCTCAGCGGCAGTTGGTTCAACGCACCTTGAAGCCGTACTGTCCCTTGCTGTCCACCATCGCCGACGCGCAACGGAGTGCCATGCCACCGCTTGAAGACCTCGCCGTGACCAGGCGGACCCTCCTCGGGCTCGCTGCCGCCACGGTCGGTGCCGTTGGGCTCGCCGCCTGCGGGTCGTCCGACTCAAAGGCGACCGGGACAACCGCCGCCGGGAAGCCCGCCGCCCTGGCCGGGGGCCGCCAGGTCGAGATCAAGACCTGCGTCTACGCCAAGAACCACGCCTCGTCGATGCTGTTCTGGCAGATGTTCGCCCCGCCCGGGGTCACGGTGAAGGTCACCCCGGTCACCTCGACCGCCGAGATCCTGCAGGCGCTCGAGGGGGGAACCCTCGACTTCGGCCTGATGAGCCCCTACGTGCCGATGCTCACCCAGCCCAAGGGCGGCCTCACATCCAAGACCGTGGCCATGGTGGCCCGGCAGGGCTTCGGGCTCATCGGCAAGGCGGGCGTGGTCACCAAGGCCGAGGACCTGAAGGGCCGCAAGATCGCCGTACCGCCCCCCGGCTCGCCGGTGCTGGTGCTGAACTCGGTGCTGGGCAAGGTCGGCCTCACGCTCGGTACCGGTCCCGACCAGGTGCAGGGCATCCCCCTCGGCTACGCCGAGCACCTCAACGCCCTCACCCGGGGCGACGTCGATGCGTTCATCGGCAGTGAGCCGCCCTGCACCCAGGCCGTCGTCAACGGTGTCGGCCAGCGGATCCCCGGGGTGTTCGACACCCCGCTCGGCGACCTCAACACCGCGCTGTGGGCCTCGTCCGCGGTGCTGAAGGACGACGGGGTCGTGCGGGCCACGGTGCGCATGCAGAAGGCGGCGGCCGAGTACCTGACGCCCGGGGGCACCAACGACCGGGCCGCCTGGCACGGCCTGCTGGTCGACCAGTTCGGCTTCGACGAGAAGGTGTACGACGCCGTGCTGGCCAACGTGGGAGCCGAGTGGCGCTTCGACCAGAACCGCGAGGCCCAATACGTCGGCGTGGGCAAGGCCCTGGTCGCCTCGGGCGACCTGTCGGCCGAGCCGGACTACGAGGCGCTTTACGCCCGCCAGTACTGGAAGGTGTGACGGCACGGGACGGGTGGCGGCACGGCACGGGATGGCGGCACTGGACGGGGTGACCGGCACCGTCCCGATGGGGGTGGTGGCCGCCCCGGCCACCGCCGCCCGGCGTGGCCGTCGGCGTCCGAGGCGTCTTCTCGGGGTGATAGTGCCCGTGGCTGTGCTGCTCAGCTGGCAGCTGGCCTGGCAGTGGAAGGTCCGGCCCCGCAGCATCCTGCCCTCGCCCCATGACGTGCTGTCCGCCGCAGACTCGTACTTCTTCGGCCGGCGGGCCGGGGCCGGGCTGTCCGGCGTGGTGTACTTCAAGGGGGCCGGGTGGAGCCACCTGGCCACCAGCCTGAGCCGCTGCGGTCAGGCGTGGGCGATAGCGGTCGTCGTCGGCCTGGTGCTCGGCCTCGGCCTGGGCCTGTCCCGTTGGGTGGCCGACCTCCTCGACCCGTTCAGCAACGCCCTGCGGGCCGTGCCCCTCTTCGCCTGGCTCCCGCTGGCATCCGTCTGGTTCGGCGTGAACCCGACCTCGGGCCGCATCCTCATATTCATCGGGGCGCTGTGGCCGGTCGTGGTGGCCACCACCGACAGCGTGGCCCGCGTCCCGGCGGCCCAGATCGAGTCGGCCCGCATGCTGGGAACGCCGCGCTGGCGCCTGTGGCGGCGGGTTTACCTGCCGAGCGCCCTCCCCGAGATCGTCACCGGCCTGCGCCTGTCGCTCACGCTGGCCTGGACCTGCGTGATCATCGGCGAGCTCGGCGGCACCACCACCGGCGTCGGGGCGATGATGACGGCGGCCCGAGAGGCGGGAGCCACCGACCAGATCGTCGTCGGCATCTTCGTGTTCGCCATCGTCGGCTACGCCGCCGACCGGATCCTGCGGCTTGTGTCCCGCCGCTTCGTGAGCTGGAGCGCGACATGACTGAACGCCTGGGCCGCCTGGTGGCCCAGGAGGTGGCCAAGTCGTTCGGCCAGCTCAATGTGCTCGAGGGTCTCGACCTTGAGGTGTCGGCGGGCGAGACGATGGCCCTCCTCGGGCCGAGCGGCTGCGGCAAGTCGACTCTCCTGCGGCTGATGGCCGGCTTCGAGGCGATCGACGCCGGCACCATCACCGTGGACGGTGAGCCGGTGACGGGCCCGTCGCCGACCAGGGGGATGGTGGCCCAGGCCGGCACCCTGTTCCCGTGGCTGACGGTGCGCCAGAACGTCGCCTTCGGCCCTCGCGAGCACGGCGAGCGCAACATCGACGCCACCGTGAAGGACCTGCTCGAGGTGACCGGTCTGGGCGAGTTCGCCGACGCCCTGCCCCGCCAGCTGTCGGGGGGGATGCGCCAGCGGGCCGCCATCGCCCAGGTCCTGGCCAACCAGCCGCCCCTGCTGCTGCTCGACGAGCCGTTCGGTGCCCTCGACGCCCAGACCCGGCTGCGCATGCACGAGTGGGTCCGCGGCCTGCTGGCCGAGCGTCCCACCAGCACCGTCCTGGTCACCCACGACGTGGACGAGGCGCTCCTGCTCGGCGACCGCCTGGGGCTGCTGTCGGCCCGACCCTCCAAGGTCGTCTCCGTGCGGGACATCGCCTTTGGCCCCGACCGGGGCCGCCACCTGCTGGCCGACCCCGCCTTCGTCAGCCTGAAGGGCGAGGTCCTGGACGAGGTCCTGGGCGCGGCCTGAACCTCACCTCGCGCCGGGCTCAGCCACCGATGCCGGCCACCAGCAGGATCACGCCGAAGATGACGAAGGAGGCGGCGGCGCTGTAGCGGATCACCTTGTCGGGGAGGCGCTTGCCGAGCTGCTGGCCGACGGCGATGGCGAGCCCGTCGGCGGCGACCATGCCGAGGGTCGATCCGAGCCAGGTCCCGACTACCCCCTCGTTGGTGGCGAGGGTGATCGTCGCCAGCATCGTCTTGTCGCCCAGCTCGGCCAGGAAGAAGGCACCGCCAGCGGCCAGCACGGCGGAACGGGTCGACGCCTGGGCCTTGGCCGCCTCATCATCGTCGAGGCTGTCGCCGCGGAGCGTCCAGGCGGCGAAGGCCAGGAAGGCCAGGCCGGCCACGATCGTGATCGGCCGGGTCGGCAGCGCCAGGCCGACCACGGCGCCGACGAAGACGCTGAAGAGGTGGACGACGGCTGTGGCCGCGGTGATCCCGATGAGGATCGGCAGCGCCTTGTAGCGGGCGGCAAAGGCGAGAGCCATGAGCTGGCTCTTGTCCCCGAGCTCGGCGACGAAGATGATGCCGAAGCTGAGGATCAGGGCATGCAGGCGCTGGAACCTACCAGCGGCTACGCTGGCAGGCGGTGGCGGTGCCGTGTGGCGCCTCCACGGTCGAGTGCAGGCGCAGGGTTTCCGCTCTCCGAGCGGGTGGCCGCAGCATCCACGGCCGCCCATCTGAAGAGAACGAGGAACCGACATGGCCAACCATCGACCCGAGCGCGCCGCGCCGCGCCGCCCCAGGAGCGAAGCCGACCGCCACCGCCCGTCGCGGCCGGCCCAGCCGGCGGCGCGGCCCAGCCCGCCCCCGCCGGCCCCTCAAGCCGCGGCCGCCGTCACGGTCACCGATAGACCCGTGGCCACCACGTTCGCCGAGCTCGGCGTCGCCACTCCCATCATCGCCGCCCTGGCCCGGCTCGGAGTAGAGACTCCGTTCCCCATCCAGGCCGCCAGCCTGCGCAGCTCGATGTCCGGGCGGGACGTCCTCGGGCGGGGCCGGACCGGCAGCGGCAAGACCGTGGCCTTCGCCGTGCCCGTGGTGACAGCCCTGGCCGGCTCCGGCCGCCAGACCAGACCCGGCCGCCCCCGCGCCCTGATCCTGGTGCCGACGCGGGAGCTGGCCGCCCAGGTGGCGGCGGTCATCGAGCCGCTGGCCGCGGCCATGGGCCAGCGGGTCACCACCATCTACGGGGGCGTCGGCCAGGGACCCCAGGTGGCCGCCCTCAAGCGGGGAGTGGACATCGTGGTCGCCTGCCCCGGCCGGCTCGAGGACCTGATCGGCCAGCGGCACTGCGTGCTGGAGGACGTCGAGGTCTGCGTGCTCGACGAGGCCGACCACCTGGCCGACCTCGGTTTCCTGCCGGTCGTGAAGAAGCTGCTGGACCGCACCCCCGCGGACGGCCAGCGCCTGCTGTTCTCGGCCACCCTCGACGGGGGCATCGACGCCGTGGTGCGGCGCTACCTGCGCAACCCGGTGACCCACTCGGTCGACGAGGTCGCCGCCCCGCCGCCGATGCTCGAGCACCACGCCTTTACCGTGGATCCCGCCCACAAGGCGGCCGTCGTGCGGGAGCTCGCGTCGGGGGTGGAGCGCAGCCTGCTGTTCACCCGCACCAAGCACGCCGCCAAGAAGCTGGCCCGTCAGCTGGCCGACGGCGGGGTGCCCGCAGTTGACCTCCACGGCAACCTGTCCCAGCCCCAGCGGCTGCGCAACCTGGCGGCGTTCGCCGACGGCTCGGTGCGGGTGCTGGTGGCCACCGACATCGCCGCCCGGGGCATCCACGTCGACGACATCGCCCTGGTCGTCCACGTCGACCCCCCGTCCGAGCACAAGGCGTACCTGCACCGCTCCGGGCGCACCGCCCGGGCCGGCAACGCCGGTGTGGTCGTGACCGTGGTCACCCCCGCCCAGGAGGGCGAGGTGAGGGCCCTGGTCCGCCAGGCCGGCATCCGGCCCACCACGGCCCGGGTGGCACCGGGCGACCCCCGTACCCTGGCCCTCACCGGCCCCGCCGCCCCGGCCCGCTTCGTCACCGTGGCCGCTCCCGCGGCCCAGGTGGCCCGTCCGCCCCGGCCGGGCCGGGCGAGCCGCCCCGCCGCACCCTCCGGCCGCTCCCAGGGCCGCCGCCGCTGAACAGCCCCAAGCCTGACCCTTGCTCAGGTCGTCTGGCTGGTCTGTGAGAGGCGGTCGCCGTCGCCGCTCTCCTTCGGTACCGTTGGCGTCGGTGGGAGACCGGGGCTCGTCCGAGGCCGGGGGCGGCCTCGACTTCGACGTCGTGGTCATCGGCAGTGGCTTCGGCGGCAGCGTCTCGGCGCTGCGGCTGAGCGAGAAGGGCTACCGGGTAGCGGTGCTCGAGGCCGGGCGCCGCTTCGACGAGACCAGCTACCCGAAGACGTCGTG
>JBBSHM010000017.1:0-36540 GCA_038253125.1 Acidimicrobiales bacterium | reverse complement strand
CGGCGCTCGCCAAGGTGGGGCCGGCCACGTTCCTCACCTCAGGCGCCCAGAACGTCAGCACCCAGGGCACCACCGGTCCCGCCGGCTCGGTCACCACCACGGCCAGCGTGGCCGACCTCACCGGGAACGCTGGCGAGGTGTTCACGGCCACAAGCGCAGCCAGCAGCTGCACCACCTCGGCGACCGGGGTGGTCAGCGGCACCACGACGATCAGCGGGGGGATGCTCCAGACCGACAACGGCGACGACACCAACGACCCGAACGCAACTCCGCCAAGGACCATCCATCCGGCCGTGACGGTGCCAGTGCCGGCCAACCCCGCCGCCAACTCGCCGGCCGTCACGGGCCACATCCACGTGAACGGCGCCCAGGACAACTTCACGGCCCGCTTCAACGAGCAGGTGACGAATGGTGACGGATCGCTGACTGTTTACGCCGTGCATGAGCAATTGACCGGCCCGACGGGCGTCGGCGACCTGTACATCGGCAAGGTCACCTGCGGCCTCACCGGCACCCCTGACCCGTCATCCACCTCGACGACCACGGCTCCGAGCAGCTCGTCTTCGTCTTCGTCGACGACGGCACCTTCCACCACGGTGCCTGGTTCGTCGACGACGATGGGCTCAACGACGTCGACGACGGCGCCGGAGTCTACGACCTCCACGGCCCCCTCGACCACGGTGCCGGGTTCTTCGTCTTCGTCTTCGTCGACTTCCTCAACTTCCTCGACTTCCTCGACTTCCTCAACTTCCTCAACTTCGTCAACGGTGCCGGGTTCGTCATCGACGTCGTCGACGGTCCCTGGTTCTTCTTCCTCGACTTCGTCGACGGTGCCGGGTTCCACGTCGACCTCGTCAACGATGCCGGGTTCGACCTCGACCACCGCCCCGTCGAACGAAAAGGACTGCCGTGGCGTCCCGGCCACGATCGTGGGCACGCAGGGCGACGATTACATCGTCGGCACCGACGGTCCTGACGTGATCGTGGGACTGGGCGGAAACGACCACATCCTGGGCCTCGGGGGCGACGACCTCATCTGTGGCGGCTCTGGCGACGACCGCCTGGTGGGCGGCTCCGGCAACGACCGCATCATCGGTGGCGAGGGGAACGACTACATCTCTGGTGGCGAGGGGAACGACATCCTCGGCGGCGGGGTCGGGGATGACGTGATCCGCGGTGGCATGGGCAACGACAAGCTCGACGGCCGCGACGGCTTCGACAGCTGCCGGCCCGGCGCCGGTGACAACAAGGTCTTCAACTGCGAGACCAGCTGAGCCCGGCATCTCGGAAGCGACCTGATCGATAACGACCGGTGCGGCCCCGCAGCAGTGGGGCCGCACCGCGTCCGGCAGCCCCGGGCGCGAGGCGGATGTCGGGCCAGCGGAAGGTCGTCGAGGCTGGCGGCGCCGGCCGGGGTCAGGGCTGGCGCACGGTGGTCCCGACCTTCTTACCCGTGACGTAGACCTGCTTGTTGTAGACGTCGCTGATGCCAGGCCCGAACCCGCCGGGGGTGTAGTACCACGGGTCGAACACCTTCTTGCGGTAGGCGTAGAAGGAGGTGGAGTAGTACAGGGTCGCCACCGGCAGGTCCTCGGCGACGATCTTCTGGATCTGGCTCACCAGCCGCCTGCGCTCACCGAGGTCAATGGTGGCGACCTGGGCGTCGATCAGACGATCAACCTCAGGGTTGGAGTAGCCGGTGGCGCTGTTGAGCGGGTTTGACGGCCTGGAGGAGAACACCCCGCGCAGGAGCTCGGGGTCGCCGGTCGGCCCGACTCCGGCCGGCCCCGGGTAGAGGGTGACCAGCATGTCGTAGCTGGCCGACAGCTTGACGCCGAAGAGCCGGACCAGGTCGATGCGCTGCAGGTCCACGTCGATGCCCACGGCCTTGAGGCTGGCGTTGACGATCTCGGCCAGGGGGAGCGGGATGCTGTCGGAGATGTTGAGCACGTAGCGCAGCGGCTTACCGTCGGGGTTGGTACGGTTCCCCCCTCCGCCGGCCCGGCGGTAGCCGGCCTCGTCGAGCAGGCGCTCGGCCTCGGCCCGGTCAAAGGGGTAGTTGCGCACGGCCGGCTCGTAGAAGGGGTTCGCCGGCGGGAGCCAGCCGGCGTTGCCCACCTGGCCGTTGCCGGTCAGCAGTCGCTTGACGATGTCCTCGCGGTCGATGGCGTGCAGGCAGGCCCGCCGGAAGCGAAGATCGGCCAGTGCCCCTCCTCTGGTCATGTTGAAGAACAGGGGGAAGGAGAAGCCGGCGTCGGCGGTGATCGTGCCGTACTGGGGATCGTTGCGGAAGGCGGCCACGACGTCGTCGCGGACCCCGTCGGGCGGCCCGGAGGCGGCGTCGAGCCCCCCGGCCCGCATGGTGGCGAGCGGATCGCTGTTGGCCGGGGGGAGCATCTCTATGCGCTTGACGAACGGAGCGCCCAGGAAGTAGGTGTCCTTGGCCTGGTAGGCCTCGGTGTCTTGGGCCTCGTCCCGTGACGCCAGCGTGTACGGCCCGGTGCCGATCAGCGCCTTTGGGTTGGACGCCGCTGACATGGGGTCGTCGATGGTGGACCAGATGTGCTCGGGCACGATCGGCATCGTCCCCAGCAACTTCTGGGCGAACGTGACGTCGGGCCGGTCCAGGCGGAACTCGACCGACCGGTCGCCCGTGGCCCGCACTGAGGAGACCTTGGGTGGAACGCCGATGAGCAGCGGCGTGAAGGTCTTCGAGGTGTAGTACTCATAGGTGAAGACCACGTCGCGTGCCGTCACCGGCAACCCGTCGTCCCAGTTGGCATTGCGCAGGTCAAGGGTGTGGACCAGCCCGTCGGGCGACGGCTGGTAGGAGGACGCCAGCCAGGGCAGCTGCTTGCCGGTGGAGTCCGGCCAGAGCAGGGTGTCGAACAGCAGGCTCATCCGCCAGTAGCCGGGGCCGCCGGTGTAGGTGAACGGTGAGGGGAAGCCCAGCTGGGTCCACGACACGACCCGCACCGTCGGGCGCCCCCCCTTCGAGGCGGTGGTTGCGCTCGGGTTGCAGGCGCCGAGCAGCACGGCACCTGCCGCGCCGCCCATCCCCTTCAGGAAGGTCCTTCGAGCGATCGGGGTCGTCATGATGTTCCCTTTGTTTCTGGTCAGGTCGTTCGTGAGCTCGGCGGGGGCTAGGCCGCTCATCTTGGCCGGCTCGAACGGGGGTTGAACTGGGGCTCCAGGGCTACGCCGATCAGCGTGAAGCCGACGACGGCCAGGGTGAGGGCCAGGCCCGCCGGTACGAGCCACCACAGCCACAGCGAGCCGATGTAGATCTGGGGGTTCGACAGGGCCCGGTTCAGGTCGGCGCCCCAGCTCACGGCGATCGGGTCGCCGAGCCCCAGGAATGACAGGCCGGCCTCGATCGTGACCGACAGACCGGCGACGAAGACGAGGTTGGCGGCGATCACCGGCCCGAGCGATGGGACGAGGTGGCGCCGGATGACGTAGAGCGGCCCGGCGCCGAAGCCTCGGGCGCTGGTGATGAAGCCCCGCTGCCGCAGGGTCAGGGTCTGGCTGCGCACGATGCGTGCGGTCTGAGGCCAGGTGAACAGGCCGATCATCAGGATCGACACGGTGATGCTCGGGCCGGCCAGGGCGGCGATGAAGATGAGCAGCGGCAGGGTGGGAAGGCCCAGGAACACATCGACCACCCGCATTGCCGCGGTGTCGGCCAGGCCGCCGCGCAGACCGGCGGTGAGGCCTACGGCCAGGCCGATGGCCAGCACCATGGTGGTGGCGAAGACCACGACGATGAGGGTGGTGCGGCTCCCCCAGATGAGCCGGGAGAAGATGTCGGAGCCGGCGTCGTTGGTCCCGAGCCAGTGAGCCGACGAAGGGGTCTGGTAGGCGTCCGCCGTCACCCCGCGCGGGTCGTAGGGGGCGATCCACGGCGCCAGCAGGGCGACGAGGGCGAAGGTGGCGACGATGACCGTGCCCACTGTGAGCAGCGGGCGACCCCGCGCCCATGCCGGCCTTGCCGTCACTTGGCCGTCCGAGGATCCAGGCGGCGGTAGACCAGGTCGACCGCCAGGTTCACCGTGACCACCGTGATCGTCAGCACCAGGAAGGCCCCCTGCATGGCGGGGTAGTCGCGTGTCCCGATGGCTTCGAACATGTACCCGCCGACCCCGGGGTAGGCGAATATCCGCTCGATGAAGATGATGCTGGTGATGGCCACGCTGAACTGCAGTCCGATGACCGTGACGACGGGCAGGAGGGCGTTGCGCCCGGCGTAGCGGTACTTGAGGCGGCGCTCCCTTAGGCCCTTGGCCCGGCCCACCTGGAGGTAGTCGGCCCCAAGCTCACTGACCATGGACGAGCGCATCACCAGGAACTCATAGGTGGCGAAGTCCAGGCCCAGCAGCAGCCCAGGCAGGATCAGGTGGCGCCCGATGTCGGCCAGCGCACCGAGGCCGTGGTACGGCGACAGCTCGGTGGTGGCGCCCTTCAGGGGGAACAGGCCGAGTTTCTGGGCAAAGACGGCGAAGACGGCCGCCCCCACCAGGTAGATCGGCAGGTTCTGGAGCGTGAGGAACAGGCCGAGCAGGTTGCGGTCGGCCCGCTTGCTGCGGTTCCAGCCGGAGTGGATGCCGGCGGGGAGACCGATGCCGATCGATATGAGCACGCCGGTGATCATCAGCAGGAGCGACCAGCCCACCCGGTGACCCAGCTCCTTGGTGACCGGGGTGTTGGAGGCGATGGACACGCCGAGGTCGCCCCGGGCCAGGCCGCCGAGGTAGTGGCCGTACTGCTCGGGGATGGACTGGTTGAGGTGGTAGTAGTCCGCCAGCTGCGCCCTGGTCTGGTCGTTGGTGACGTAGTCGGGTGAGCCGAGGGCCATCAGCGCGTCGATGGGACTGCCCGGCATCAGCCGGGGCAGGGCGAAGTTGAACGTGATGAGGGCGAACACCGTGACCACGTAGGAGACGAGCGACACCCACCAGCGCCGCCGCTGCCGTCGCGGCGCCGCCTCGGTCAGGAACGTCGTGGCCCCGGCGGCGTCTGCTCTCTCGTCAGCGGCGGGCTCGTGGGAGGTGGGCTCGCCGCCCGGGGTCGGGATAACGGTCTGGCTCACGAGAACCGCACCGCCGGTCGGCGGGCCCTACGAGCCACGGCGGCCGCAAGCAGGATTGGCGTCCTAGCCCTGGTCATCCGTTAGCTGCTCCGGTCGTGCCCTGCGCCGTGACCGGCCGAGGAGCAACGTTGCCGAGCCGAGGGCCACCAGCACCAGGCCGGGGACCAGAGGCGGGTCGACGCCCGTCTTGGCCATTGACGTGCGTGCCGTCGAGCCCGTCCTGGTGCTCGTCCCGGACGTGCCGGCGGCGGTTGAGCCTCGGGTGGTCCCGGCCGCGCCGCCCGTGGTCGAGCCACCGGTGCTGCCCGCGGCGGGCGTGCCGGTGTCGCCCGGGGTGGAGGCGGCCCCGGTCTTGGAGCACCGGGACTGGGCAATGACCACGTCGCCCTTGGCGATGGGGCCCTGGAGGATGAGGTGGACGCCGTTGACGGTGATGGCGTCAGCCGTCTTCTCCTGTTCGTTGACCACGACCTTGAAGGTGTCGCCGGTGTTCTCGAGCTTGCCGTCGAAGCTGGTGTTGGGGGGCGGGTTGGCAGGGATGTCAACGACTGTGTCGTCGGCGGTGGGGGTGTCCAGATCCGGCCCGAGCGACACCAGGATCTTGCCCGCGGTGAAGCTTGCCGAGCCCGACAGGCCGGACGCGTCAGCCGTGCACGTGCTGGTGACCAGCTTGGCCGTGACCTGGGTGGGGCCGATGTCGGCGGCCGAGGCCGAGCTGGTGGTCGAGCCGGCCTTGCCCTGGGTGCTGACCTTCATCTCGGTCGACTCGTAGATGCTGGCGGGGCCGTACTGGGCCTTGCCGGTCGGGTCGGTGGCGGTGATCGGCGTGTCGGAGCCAGCCGCCGGCAGCTCCACCTTCGGGGTGAGCCCGCTGGGGGTGGCCGGGCCGCCGAAGAGGCTGACGCTGGCATAGAAGCCGTAGGCGCCGCTCGCTGAAGTTCCGCCCGGGATGGCAAGCGGCACCGAGGCGATGGCCGCGCTCCCGGTTGCCGCCGCCGCCTTGGTCCCGGCAGCGGAGGGTTGCCGGGCTGCCGCGGCGTGGATCGGCGCCGGGGCACCGGGCGGAACGGGCAGGGACGAGAGGATGCCGGCCATGCCGGCCAGGGTCACCCCGCAGACCGCCTGACCGAGGATCAGCTCACCGGTGGCAGAGGGGCCGAGGAGGAGCTGGTGGTAGGCGTTGACGGTGAGCGAACCGTCGGGGTTGGTGATCTGTTCGTTGAAGACGACCCGGAAGCCGGCGCCCGAGGCGTCGGTTCCGGTGTAGGCGGTGTTGGGCGCCGGGCTGGCCGCGACCTGCGTCGCCGGCGCACCCGGGGCGGTCACCAGCCGGCCACCGCTGATCGTCGCCGAGGCCACGAGCCCGGCGTCTGATGCCTGGCACGAGCTGCCCGCCTGAGCGGCGGTGAAGGGGCCGGCGACGACGTTGGTGGCCGAGGCGGAGCTGGCCACCGAGCCGGTGTCACCTCTGGTGCCGTGGGTGTCGACGGTCATCGACGTCGACCGCAGGATGACGGCCCTGCCGTCGGTGGCCGTCGCCCCGTCGGAGTCTGTGGCGGTCTGGGCCGCACCGGTCGGCGGCAGGGTCACCGAGGGGCTGCACGCCGTCGACGAGTTGGCGTCGCAGCCGGCCGTCCCGGGGGGCCCCTCCTGCCGGGGCGGCTGGCCTTCGAGGCCGATGCTCGCCACGTAGCCGAGGGCCCGGCCCGTCACGCCTGTGACGGTCGTGGCCGGCGAGGCTGATGCCGCCTGGTGGCCGACGCCGAACACCAACGCCGCGGATGCGGCCAGAACGGCCGAGCGACGGCGTGCAGGTGTTCTTGGCTGCGTCACGAGAGCCCCCAATGCCGAAGTTTGAAGCAGGCACACGATACGCGGCCTTCCGAAAGCAATATTTAGCGTAGATTGTGACATCCTGAGATGTCAAACAGCCCCGGGTCACCTGGGACGAGGGCTCCGCCGACCTCTGTCCGGCCGAGCACGGCGACTAGCTGACGTCGGCCAGGAAGATGGGCGGGTTGTGGAGGTGGGTGAGGCTGGGGGAGCGGCCCACCACGTCCTCGGCCATCTCCAGGGCGTCGGAGAGGGTGGAGGCCGGCGAGAAGCCGAGGCGGCGCACCGATCTCGGCTCTCCGCCGACGATGATGACCTTGCCCAGGTGCTGGAGGGCGTGGGCGCCCCAGTACCACATGTAGAACGGGTGCACCCCGTGGTAGGCGTGGCTGGTCCGGTACAGGTGGCGGTACCACTCGTCCTGCGCGAAGCGCTTCTCGAAGTCACGCTCGAGCACCTGCGGGTCGGTCGTCTCGGCCAGGCACTCCTCGAAGAAGTCGATGTAGCTCGGGTGGTGGACCGGGTGGAACTCGGCTGTCGTCGGGTGGCTCATGATCAGCACCCCGCCCTCGCGCACCAGCGGCCGGCCCCGGTACAGGTTGAAGAAGTAGCCGAGCCCCAGGCACATCACCAGGATCGGATTCATCACCGAGTTCACGTTGTAGGGGCAGATGTAGGGCAGGCCCATCGTCAGGATGTCGGTCTGGCCGTTGACCGGCACCAGCTGCTGCTCGAAGACCTTGGCCGTGATCAGATCGTGCACGGCCCCGACCTCGCCGGCGTGCACGCTGGTCATGGCGTGCGGTGCCTTTGTCGAGTGCAGCAGCTGCCGGCGGCGGCGCGGCGGCAGGGCGTCGAGGCCGGCCTTGGCGGCCAGGAACGAGACCCGGTCGCGAGCCGTCCACTCCCACTCGCGCTTCTGCAGGAAGGCGGCGGCGGCCGGGAAGGCGTCGTTGTTGAGGGTGGTCTCGATCTGGAAGATCTTCAGGCCGGCGTCGCGCAGCACCTGGCCCATGCGCCAGTTCGAGGAGTGCAGCTCTGACTTGTGGCGGTCCATGAACGACCGGCTCCGGCGCATGGTGGCCACGTTGTGGTGGTGGCGCAGGCTCTTGTAGGAGGCGAGGCCGGTGGCCGTCGACTTCCAGCCGCCGTCCATGGCCACCAGGTTGATGTTGACGTAGACGATGAGGTCGCTCTCGGCCGCCCGCCGGTTGATCTCCACGTCCTCGCCCCGGTCGGTCTGGCCGATGTGCGAAAGGGCGGCCGGGTCCTCGGCGTCGTGCTGGCGGAGCTGGCCGGTGGGGGCGAGGGCGTCGTACACCCGGTCGCCCAGGGCATGGCGCAGCTCGGCCTCGGTCATCCGGCGGTGCAGGGCCAGGGCGGCCAGCAGCACCACGTCGTCGACCCCGGCCCGGGCGGCCTGGTCGAGCACGGCCTCGATGACCCGCTGGCGGTTGTCGGGCCGTTGCATGGGCGGGAGGGGGAGGGAGATGTCGTCGAAGCAGATGGTGAGCCGCATCCCGGCGAAGAGCAGCTCGGACAGCGGCGGGCTGTCACCGTCGGGGTTCTCCAGGGCGTGGCGCACGGCGGCGTCGGGGTCGGCCAGCGCCTCGACCGGCTCGGGGGCGTACAGGACGCGGCTGCCCACGGGCAGCTTCTCCAGGCGGAAGGTCTCGCCGTGCCACATGAGGGTGGGCGGGGTGGAGCGGTCGACTTCCAGCACGTAGCCGGGCCTTGACATCAGCGGTCCTTCTCCTGCGGGCAGAACGCGATCTTCACGGCGCCGCGCCGGCCGGCGTGGGCGGCGTGGTCGATCGCCTCGGTGAAGCGGCCGAGGGGGTAGCGGGCCGACACGAGCCGGCCCAGGTCGAGGCGGGCCACCAGCTCGATGGCGGCTGCGAAGGTGCGCACGTGGCCGAGGGCCGGCTCGACGCCGTACGCGTATGCGCCCTGGAGCCGGACCTGCTGCTGCCACAGCGGGGTGAGGTCGACGGTGACGGTGGCCGGCATCCCGACCAGGACCACGGTGCCGCCGGGCCGGGTCATGGCGATGCTGGTGGCGATCGAGTCGGAGGTGCCCACGCAGTCATAGGTGACGTCGGCGCCGCCGGTGAGGGTGCCGTCGTCGTAGCCGAACGATCCGGTGGCCCGCCTCACCGCCCGCTTCAGCTCGCTGCCGGTGACGACGTCGGTGGCCCCGAGGGCGCGGGCCAGCCGCTGCTGCTCGGGGTGGCGGGCGCCGGCCAGCAGCCGGGCCGGCGAACCGTGGGCGGCCACCGCGGCGACGGTGCACAGCCCCAGGGTGCCGGCCCCGAGCACGGCGATGACCCCGCCGTCGGTTGGCGTTGAGAGGGCGGCGTGCAGGGCGCAGGCCACCGGCTCGACCATCACTGCCGCCTCGTCGGAGAGCTCTTCCGGCACCTCGTGGAGCTGCTCGGGCGCCGCCACCAGCACCTGGCCCCAGCCTCCACCGGTGCTGCAGCAGAAGCCGGTCTGAAGCCCTGGCTCCAGGCCCCCCACATGCAGCCGCTCGCACCGGTCTGAGCCACCGCCGACGCAACCCCGACACCGCGGCTCGATTCCCCGGGCCGCGCAGCCGAGAACGGCTTCGACGACCACCCGGCGGCCGTCCTCGGCGTCGCCCACGATCTCGTGTCCGGGCGTGAAGGGGAAAGAGACGACCGACTCGAACCACCGGCTGCTGCGGCCGTCGACGGTGGCGAGGTCGCTGCCGCAGATGCCCGTCAGGCGCGGCCGCACCCGCAGCCAGCCCGGACCGGGGAGGGTGGGCTCGGTCACCTCTGCTAGCCGGAGGGGCCCCACCCGGGCGCCCCGGCCCGGCTCCAGGCCCGAGGCCAGCCGGGCGGCGGCGAAGCGGGCCAGCTTGTGCTCCACCACCAGGGCCCGCACCTACACGCCTGCCTTGCGCTGGCCGGGCAGCAGGAAGCTGGCCCGGCGGCTGATCGGCACCGTCCGGGGGGCGCCGGGTTCCCGCTTCCAGTCCTCGGTGTGCCAGCCCCGCTTGCGGGCGATGGCCGCCAGCTTGGCCTCGGCGTTCACGGCTACGGGATGGCCGACCACCTCGAGCATCGGCAGGTCGCTGGCCGAGTCGGCGTAGGCCACGCACTGCTCGAGCTCGAGGCCCTCGTTGGCGCAGTACTCGCGGATGGCCAGCGCCCGGGCCTCGCCCGTGCACGGCGCCTCGACCAGCTCGCCCGAGTAGCGGCCCTGGTGCTGGCGCAACCGGGCCGCCACCACCACGTCGAACAGGGGCCGCACCGGCTCGACCAGCATGTCGAGGGCGCCGGTTATCAGGATCGTGCGGTGGCCGAGCTCGCGGTGGCGCCGCACCCGGCGCAGGGCGGCGGGAAAGGCGTTGTTCATGAGGTGCTCGGCCCACATGTCCCACACGTCGGCCTCGACCGCCGCCACCGGGGCACCGTCGTAGCGGCGGTAGAAGTGGCGCAGGAAGTCACCCCGGTCCTTACGGTCAAGGGCCAGGAGGCCCGGCGCCTCGCGCAGCGTGCGGGCCACGAAGCGGACCCGGTCGCGGGCGTCCAGGCGTCGCGTGGCCAGCCAGCTGAACGAGTCGACGACGTTCGAGGCGATGAGGGTGTTCTCGAGGTCGAAGGCGGCCAGGTGGCGGTCGGGGGAGAGGATGGCCCGGCGGCCCCGCTCGCTGCGGGTCAGCCCCGTCTTGCGGCCCGGGGTCATCTTCACCCGGGCGTGGTCCACCACCGCCGGCAGGTAGGTGCCGTCGATGTAGGTGGCCCAGTCGACGATGGCCGGGTCGCACCCGAAGACGCGCTGGTCCTCCTCGGGGAGCGAGCGGTGCAGGGCCAGGAGGCGGTCGACCTGGAAGATGGCCTCGGTCTCGGTGTAGTGGCCGTAGAGCTCGACGTACTCAAGGGCCCGGCCGACCTGGTCCCGCCGCTCCTCGAGCCGGGCCGCCAGGTCGGCCTGGGCGCCCCGCACCGGCAGGGCCTGGAGGACCCGCTCGCCGGCTGTCAGCAGCATCTCGGCCCGCTTCAGCTGGGCCTGCACCCGGCCCCGGCCGGGGAAGCTCCACTCGGGCACCTCGATCGGCTGCCCCTCGGCGTCGTGGATCGGCGTCGCTGTGAAGAACGTGCGGACGTGGTCGACCAGTTGGCCGTAGCGCAACGGGTTCCGACTGCCCGAGGCGACCTGGTACACGCTGGGGCCGGCCGGGTCGGGGCCGGTGGCGGCCACGTTGATGATGGTGGCCACCACCAGGTCGACCGGGATCACGTCGACGATCCCCTCGGGGATGCCGGGGAACTCCTTCAGCAGGCCCCGGGCGTAGCTGATGATGATCGGGTCGGCCATCCGGAACCCGCGGATCCACCCCGGTCGGGGCTCGGCCACCGCGGATTCGATGATCGAGGGGCGCACGATGCTGACGGCCACGTCGCCCCGGTGCTCGAGCAGGGCCCGCTCGCCCAGGGCCTTGGTGTAGGGGTAGGCGTCGGGCCAGCCCAGTGAGCTGGCGCGGGAGACCCCCGCCTCGACCAGGCCGTCCTTCACCCACTCCTGGCGCAGCCGCTCGGTGCGCTCGGCCAGCAGCGGCACGCCCGCCCCGCCCAGCTCCCGCCGGGCCCGCTTGTGCAGCTCGGCCAGCATCTCAGGGCTTCGGCTGGCGCTGTCGAGGTCGGCCCGGGCCCGACGGGCCGCCGCCACCTCGCCCCGCCAGTCGACGTCGGGGGCGTAGGGCGTGACGTCGAGGGTGGTCTCGTACGCCTTGCCCCGCCTGGTCCCCGCCACGTAGGCGGTGGAGACGGCCACGAGGTGGGCGGCGGGGCACAGCTCCTTCACGGCCTCGACCACCCGCACCGGGCCCAGGAGGTTGATCTCGACGGCCTGGTCGAGAGGCGAGTCGAACGACACCGCCGCCGCCGAGTGGATGAAGATGTCGGCCCCGGCCATGAAGCGGCTGCCCTCCTCGTCCAGGCCGAGGCCGTCGACGCCGACGTCGCCTCCGATGGGGAACAGGCGGGCGGCCACGGTCTCGTCGAACCGCTCGCCGAGCTCGGCCCTGAGCCGGTCGAAGGCGTCGTTCTTCAGCACCTCCCGGCGGACCCGGTCGGCGGCGCCCCGCCGCCCCGGGCGCACCAGGACCCCGATGGTGCAGCCGGGGACCTGGCGGAGGAGCCTCTCGACCAGGGCGGTGCCGAGGAAGCCGGTGGCGCCGCTCAGGACGATCCGCTTCCCGGCGAGGGCTTCTGCGATCATCTCAGTCCCTCTGTCTACCATCTGGTCGGGCCGCCCTCCTGGGCCTGATGGCGGAACGGGCCGGCCTCGCCGGGCGACGTGGTGGCGGCGAAGGTGGGTGCTTAGTCGAGGATGCTGCGGTCCCGGGGCGGCTTCGGCGGGGGCGGCGGGCGCTTCTTCACCGGCTTGGGCGGCGTGTAGCGCTTCGACCTGGGCGGCCCGAGCTTCGCCGGTCCCTTGCCGGTCGCGCCCTTTCCACCCGAGCCGCCCTTGCCCTGGGCCCGCCCGGAACGGGTGCCCGCCGTGCGGCCGCCCTGCTGCTCCGCCCGCTGCTGGCGCCGCAGCACCCCCTGAGCCTTGGTCAGGCGGTTGTACTTGAGGAAGATCCAGATCGCCCCGGCGTAGTAGGGGAGGGCGAAGGCGAAGAAGATCTGCCCGCTGACGAGCGTGCTGGCGAAGAGCCCCACCAGGGCGAGGATCCGGTTGCCGACCCGAGCCCCGACCAGGGTGACGACCGAGGCGGCCAGGCCGGCCAGCAGGACCAGGCCCTGGTTGTGGTGCACCACGCCGGCGATCCCCCCGCTGATGGCCACGTTGCCCACCCCCAGCCCGGCCGCCACGAGCTGCTCGCGCCGCGTCATGCGCGACGGCCTGGGATGCCCGTCCTCGCCCAGCATCTCGACCGGAGGCAGCAGCCGGTCGACGATGCCGAGCCGGCCCCCGTGCGGGCTGTCCTCGCCCGGGCCGTCGTGGCTCATTCGTCTCCCTTGGGGAGGAGCCAGGGCTTCACGTGGACGATGGTGCCCTCGGCGTCGTCCGGCGCGTAGTCGACCGTGACCGGGTCGTCATCGTCGTAGGGATCGCTCGGGGCCTCGGCCACCGCCGCCGGCCGCCGCCTCTCGGGCTCGAACACCTGCTGCAGGCC
Source organism: Acidimicrobiales bacterium (assembly GCA_038253125.1). Lineage (GTDB taxonomy): Bacteria > Actinomycetota > Acidimicrobiia > Acidimicrobiales > JAUJNH01 > JAUJNH01. Next base: position 23,464 of record JBBSHM010000017.1, on the reverse strand, counting down.
CATGGCCAATGCGGTGGCGATGGCACCGCTGGCGCTGCGGGACCTCCAGGTCTCCACGCGGCGGGGCAGGGCATTGCGACGCCCGCCAACGTGGTCGTCGGACAGCTCGCCCAGATCTTCGGCGTCGTCCTCGTCCGGCGGGTCCTCAGTGGTGGCTTCGGCGATCGCACCTTCGGCGTCACCGTCCTCGCCCGCCCTCTGATCGCCACCGCCGCTGCCTGCGACCTGCTCCACCAGGCGGTCTTCGTCAGAGGAGAGGCCGTCCACTGCCCCAAGGTACCGTCCGCCCCGGGGAAGCGGGACGACCGGCTCCTTTGGCCGCTCCTCGACGCCGCCGTGAGGCGGCCGCCGAAGAGGCAGCGCCTGGCTCCTGCCCCGTAGGCTCAAAGCGTGGCGGTGCAGAACGGTGCCCAGGGCTCAGACCCCGGTCAGGCGGAGAGCGTCATCCAGAGCGGGCCAACGTGGGCTCGGCTCGAGGAGCAGATCGGCTGGTACGACCGCAAGAGCGGAAACGGTCAGCGGTGGTACAAGCGGATCAAGCTGCTGCAGCTGGTGACCGCCGCCGCCATCCCCGTGGCCGCCGTGCTCAACGCCCCCAACTGGGTCCCCGGGGTGCTCGGCAGCGCAGTTGTGGTGCTCGAGGGGGCACAGCAGCTGTACCAGCACCAGGAGCACTGGATCACCTACCGGTCCACCTGCGAGGCCCTGCGCCACGAGCGGTACCTCTACCTGGCGCTAGCCGGGCCCTACGCGTCCGCCATGAGCCCGTTGACCCTTCTGGCCGAGCGCATCGAGGGCCTGGTCTCCCAGGAGCACGCCAAGTGGGCGTCCAGCCAGGAGGAGCGCTCCCGCCAACCCGACTCCTCGGCCGAGGTCAAGGCCGCTTCAGGTGATCCGTGAGACGGTGCCGCTCCCGCGATTGGCCACCCACACCGCGCCGTGCCCCACGGCGATCCCGTCAGGGGTGCTTCCCACCCTGATCGTGGTCACCGTTCCCGAGGTGTCGTCGATGCGAGAGACGCTGTCGGCCCCCAGGTTGGCGACCCAGACGGCGCCGAGGCCGAACGCGGCTCCCCAGGGCCGTTTGTCCACCGGGATGGTCTTGACGACCTTGTCGGACGTCGGGTCGATCCGACTGACTGTATTGGCGTCGGAGTTGGTGACCAGCACGACGCCGGGCTGCGTTGCCGCCACCCCGACCGGCGCTGCCCCCACCGCGATGCGCTGGATCTTCTTCGTGGTCGGGTCGACGCGCACCACGGCGTCACCGCTGGTGTCGCTCGTCCAGAGGACACCCTGGGCGTCGATGTCGATGTCGCTCAGCGCCTCCGCGGAGGCCGACACGAACTTCTCGCTGCTCCTGGCGCCTTGCCGGATCCTTCTGATCGTCCCGTCCGCGGCGCTGGCCCAGACCGAGTCACCGCAGCGGACGGCGAGGTCGTTGACCTTTGCGCCCATCTGGTAGGTATCCGTCACCTTCCTGCTGACGGAGTCGATGCGGGCGACGAAGCTCGAGTTGCTGATGACCCAGACTGCGTCCGGGCAGGCCACGATGTCTCCTCCCGCCTGACCCACGGGAATCGTGGTGAGGACCCGGCCGCTGGCGGGCTCGAGCCGGGACACGGTGCCGTCGTCGTAGTTGCTCACCCAGACGTCCTCCGGGCCGACCGCCACCCCGGAGGAGCCCCGGCCGACCGTGATCGTGGCCACCTGCGGCACATAGTTGGCCGTTGTGGGGGTGGTCGGCTGCCCGGCCGTGGCGGCCGTCCCGGTTCCGGGCGGGGTGGTAAGGGCCTCGGGTTTCGGCCGGCGCGACACGAGCAGGGCGGTGGCGGCGATCACGGCAATGCCGGCGACCACAGCCGCGATCAAGGTGCGCCGGGTGGGCCCACGGCGCAGCCCGCTGGCCGCCGGACGGGCGGCAGCAGAGGTGGGGCGAGGAGCTGCCCCGGCGGTCGCGCCCCCGTCGACTGCCGCGGCCCGCTTGCTGTGGGGAACTTCCTCGGGGAGCGCCGGAGCGGCGACGGTGTCAACGCCCAGCGCCTTGTCCAGCACCTTGAGGAGCCGGCTGGTGTCGAACTCGAAGCGGCTTGGGCTGAGCTCGAGGGCCTGGCGGCGCACGAGCCTGGCCAGGCTCGGCGGAAGCTGCTCCACCTGGGGCATGGTGGCCCCGTCGACCAGGATCGGGATGACGCGGATCTTGCGAGCCAGCGCCGCCTCTATCTCGATGCGCACGAAGTCGTCGGAGCTGTCGAGGCGGCGCATGCCTTTGGCGTCGCTGATGCTGATCCACTCGTCGCCGATGAGGGCCAGCAGGACGACGCATGCCCCAACCGCTTGGGTGACCATGTCGACGAAGTCGTCGCCGAGCTCGATCGAGTCCAAGTCTTTGAACACTTGACCCTCGCCGTAGTGCTTGACGAGCCGGTCGAACAGCCAACCAGCGGGATAGGCCGTCTCCTGCCGCCTGTAGCTGATGAAGATCCGGCCCGAAATCGCTGGATTCGAAGCAGCCATCGTCACCCTCCTCGCCACAGCCCAATCTAGCTGTTCCAGGGAGGGGCGGCGAAAGGCCAGGGCGGGTCTGCTCCACGGCCCCGCAGCGCCAGCCCGGGCCGGCGACCGCAGGGTAGGACCGCCCCGTTCGAGCCTGTTCGAGCGTATCCCGAGCTCATGACAGCCGGAAGCGGGTGGAGGTGCTCCGGGTAGAGTCGGGTCCTCGTGGTGAGCATCCTGGCTGTGTCCGGGCAGACGCTGTGCGCAGGCAAGGGCTTGGTGTGCCGCCGGATACTCGAGGCCACGGGCAACGTTTACGTGGCCGAGACGGTCGACCTCCTGCTCACCGTTGGTCTGCGCATCCTCCTCGTCGCCACCCTCGCCCTGGTGGTCAACCGGCTGGCCCACCGGGCCATCCGCCGGTTCACCGCTCGCCTGGTCGCCTCGGCGGCCACCGCCGGCCGGCTGAGGACGATGCTCGATTCAGGCCAGCCCGATCCGAGGGCGGCGGGGCGGGCGGCCACGCTGGGCGACGTCCTGCGCAGCCTGGCCACCGCCACCATCTACGGCCTGGCCCTGCTCACCATCCTGGGTGAGATCGGCGTGAACCTGGGCCCGCTCGTCGCCAGCGCCGGGATCGCCGGCGTGGCCCTGGGCTTCGGGGCCCAGAGCCTGGTCAAGGACTTCCTGTCGGGCGTCTTCATGCTCGTCGAGGACCAGTACGGGGTGGGCGACATAGTCGACCTCGGGCCGGCGACCGGCACGGTCGAGGCCGTGGGCCTGCGCACCACCCGGCTGCGCGACGCCCAGGGCGTGGTTTGGCACGTGCCCAACGGCCAGGTGAACCGGGTGGGCAACAAGAGCCAGGAGTGGTCACGGGCCCTGCTCGACGTCGAGGTCGGCTACGGCACCGACCTCCCCGCCGCCCAGGCGACGATCAGAGCTGCCGCCCAGGAGGTGTGCAGTCGGGAGCCGTGGTCCGACGGGGTGCTGGAGCCGCCCGAGGTGCTGGGCGTCGAGGCGCTGGGCAAGGAGACCGTCTCGATCCGGCTGGTGGTGAAGACTCGGCCCGCCGCCCAGTTCGCCCTGATGCGCGAGCTGCGCCTCCACGTCCAGGCGGCCCTCGAGCGCCAGGGCGCCCGATCGCCCATGACCCGCCAGGTGTTACCTCCGCCCGCCGAGGCGCCCCCGGTAGGTGCGCCTCCCCCGTAGTGGGCTTTCCGCGTCACCGAGGCTCGCTACCGTGACGCCGGTCGTGGCCGTCGTCTGCCTGGCCCGCCCCGGCCGCCCGTGCCTTGCCGCCCTGGCCGCCGCCTTGGCCGATGTGCGGGGGGGCGACCCGCTGCAAGCGGCGACCGTGGTCGTGCCCGGTCCGCTGTCCCGGCTGCACGTGCGGCGGGCCCTGGGGCGGCTGGGCGGCGTCGCCGCCATCGACATCGTCACGCCTGCCGAGCTGGCGGAGCGGTTGGCCGCTCCGGCCCGGGCCGTGGCCGGCAGCCGGCCCCTGCCGCCCGGTGCCTGGGCGGAGGCCGTGAGGGCGGCGCTGGTGGTCGACCCGGGCCCGTTCCGGTCGGTGGCCCACCACCCCGCCGCCGTCGCCACGGTGGCCGCCGCCCTGAGCCGGCTGCGGCCCTCCACCCCAGCCGAGCGGGTGGCACTGGCGGCTACGGCGGGCGCCGGGCGCCGGGCGCCGCACCTGGTGCGCCTGCTCGCCGCCGTCGAGTGCCGCACCGCCGGCCACCACGACCGCGGTGCAGCCGGCCCGGCCGCCCTCGCCGCGCTGGCCGCCGGCGCCGACCCGGGTCCGGTCGTCGCCTTCTGCCCCCGAGGCGCCGACCCGGGCGAGGCCGACCTCCTGGCCGCCCTGGCCGGCCGGGGTCGACTCCGGGTGGTGTTGGCCGTCATCGGTGAGCCGGCCGCCGACGGCCCGGCCCGGGCCCTGGCCGAGCGGCTGGACGGCCAGGGGTGCTGGCGGCCGCCACCGGAGGAGGAGCCGGTGCCCGACCATCTCGTGCTCGCTCCTGACGCCGAGGCCGAGGGACGTCTGGTGGTGCAGCACGTGGTTGGCGCCCTGGAAGGCGGGGCGGCCGGCCACGACATCTGCGTGCTGGCCCTGGGCGGCCCCGGCGGTCTCAGCCGGTTCGCCGACCTCCTGGACGCCGCCGGCATTCCGTGGTCGGGGCCCGCCGGCCATGACCTGGCCGGGACAGCTTCGGGGCGGGCGCTGGTCGGCCTGCTCGGTCTCGATGCCGAAGGCTGGTCCCACGCCGGCGTGCTGGCGGCGCTGGCGGCCGCCCCGATGCGCCGTGGCCCCGACCAGGCTCGGCCCCTTCCGCTCGGTCGGTGGGCGACGCTGGCCCGGGAGGCCAACGTGGTCGCCGGGCGCCAGCAGTGGCACGAGCGGCCGGCGGCGCTGGCCGCCGACGCCCGGCGCCGTGACGATGAGGCCGCCGCCGCCGAGCTGGACGACCTGGCCGCCTTCATCGGCGAGCTCGACGTGCTGCTTACCCCGCCCGGGCCGCCGACGTGGGAGGCGCTGGCCGGCTGGGCGCTGGCTGTGCTCGACCGCCTGGTCGACCCGGCGGATCCCGGCTGGCCGCCGGCCGAGGTTGCGGCTGACGCTGCGGTGCGGGCCGCCGTGGCCGGGCTGGCTGAGCTGGATCTGCTGGCGCCGGGACCGTCAGCCCCGTCGGTGGCGCCGTCCCCGGCTGATCTGCTGGCCGCCGTCCGCCTGGTGCTGGCCCGGCCGGCGCCCCGGCGGGGACGGGTGGGCCACGGCGTCCTGCTGGCCGGCGACCCGGTAGACCTGCTCGGCTCCACACCCGAGCTGCTGCTCCTGGCCGGGGTCGTCGAGGGGGCGGTGCCCCGTCGGGTAGTTGACGACCCGCTCGTCCCCGCCGCCGAGCTGGGGCTGGTGGCGGCCGCCCCCACCCGGGCCGTGGCCAGGGCGGCCGAGCGGGCGGCCGTGCTGGCGGCGATAGCCGCATCCGGGCGCACCGTCGCCTTCGCCCACCGGGCCGACGCCCAGGCCGCCCGTCGCCCGTCCCGCTGGTTCCTCGGCTGGGCCGGGGCGCGGGCCGGCGCCCCCTCCCCGCTCGGGGACGACGACCTGGAGCAGGCCTGCGGGCCCTGGCTCAGCGTGGTCCCGTCCTTCACCGCCACGGCCTGCGGCGCCGTGGCCGGTTCGGTGCAGGAGCGGCGCCTGGCCGCCCTCGCCGGCCTGGAGCGCACCGGCCACGGATGTGCCGCCGTCGCCGCCTCGCCTCTCGTGGCCGGTCACCCGGCCCTCCGCCGGGCCGCCGCCGCCGCCGCCGCCCGCAGCAGCCCCCGGTTCACGGCCTGGGACGGCCTCCTCGGCCGCCGCCTGCCCCTTCAGGTCGAGGTATCCGCCTCGGCGCTCGAGGACTGGGCCACCTGCCCGCAGCGCTACCTGCTCCGTCACGTCCTGGGTGTGGGGGGCACCGTGACGCCGGGCGACGTGCTGGCCGTCGACGGAGCCGACCGGGGCACCCTCGCCCACCAGGTGCTGGCCGCCGTCGTGCGGCGGGGCCTCGGTCGGCCACCGTCGCAGCCCTGGGGCGACGAAGACCGCACCTTCGCCGTGGCCGAGCTGCGCCGGCGGGCCGAGCGCCTGCGCGACCGGGGCCGGTTCGGCCGGGGGGTGCTCGCCGACCTGCGCCTCGACGAGCTGCAGGCCAGCCTGCTCGCCGCCCTCGACCAGGACGACGCCGTGCGGGCCGAGGAGGGCTGGGTCCCAACGGCGGTCGAGGCGGGTTTCGGCCAGCGGGCCGGCCGGCCCGTGGAGGTGGCCCTGCCGTCGGGGCGCGGTGTCCGCTTTCGGGGGCGGATCGACCGGCTGGACACAGCCGAGGACGGTCGGGTGCGGGTGGTCGACTACAAGACGGGCCGGGGGCAGAGGTACCTCGATGCACCATCGGGGGGGGCGGCGGCCGCCCGGCTACTCCAGCTGGCGGTGTACGAGGCTGCTGCCGGCTCGGCCCACCCGGGGGCGGAGGTGAGCTCGGGTTGGTGGCTCATCGACGCGGTGGAGCGCGACGGCCGGCCGGTCGGGCTCGTGCCGAACCGGCTCGGGCCTGCCGCCTTCTCCGCCGCCGTCGAGGCCATCACCGAGGGCATCGAGGCCGGGGTGTTTCCGGTCGACCCCGGCGAGGACGGCTACCGGGGCCCCGACAGCTGCCGGTTCTGCCCCTATGACCGGGTGTGCCCGGTCGACCGGGTGCGGGCCCTGGAGCGGGTGTCCGACGACCCGGCTCTGGCCCCGTGGCGGGCTCTGCGGGCCGTGGGAGCCGAGGTGGCCGAGGACTCACCGGGCTCCCGTGAGGCCGGCGCGTGAGCACGGTGAGACCCACCGCTGACCACGCGGCTGCCGACGCCGCACACGACACCGCCGCCCGGCGCCGGGTGGCCGACGATCTCGATGCCACCCTCTTCGTCGAGGCGGGCGCCGGCACGGGCAAGACGACGGCCCTGGTGGCCCGGGTCACCAACTTGGTGGCATGCGGGCGGGTGCGGCTGGGTGAGGTGGCCGCCATCACCTTCACCGAGGCGGCGGCCGCCGAGCTGCGTGAGCGCATCCGCCTCAGCCTCGAACGGGCCGCCGGGCACCCGGACCGGACCGTCGCCGAACGGGACCGCTGCGCCGCCGCCCTCGACGAGGTGGACGAGGCCGCCCTGGTGACCCTGCACGGCTTCGCCCGGCGCATCCTGGCCGCCAACCCCATCGAGGCGGGCCTGCCGCCCGGCTTCTCGGTGCGTGACCCGACCGAGGTCGAGGTGGCCTTCGGGCTCCGCTGGAACCGATTTCTGGTCGACCTTCAGCGCCACCCCCAGATGGGGCCGCCGCTGCGGGCGGCGGTGTCGCTCGGCCTCACCGTCGACAACCTGCGTGACGTGGCCCGGTCGCTGCACGACGCCTGGGACCTGGCCGAGGCGGCGGCGCCGGCCCGGCCCGGCAGCCTGAGCGGCCTCCTGGAGCCTGTGGCCGATGCCATGGCCGATGTCGTCACCCTCCGCCCCGAGTGCACGATCTCCCTGGATGCCCTGGCCGCGGCCATCGACGGCCGCCTCGTGCCGTGGTGGGAGTCGGTGGCCGCCGGGGGGTCCGCCGCCGGCCAGGGTCCCGCCGCCCTGGCGCTGGTGCTCGAGCAGACGGTCCCGAAGCTCGGCAACCTCGGCCGGGCCGCCAGCTGGAACGTTCCCGTCGCCGAGGTCCGCCAGGCGTGCAAGGCCGTCGTGGCCACGGTGGAGGAGGCCCGCCGGGCCATCCGTCAGCACCTCCTCGAGCACCTGGTCCCCGCCGTCGTCGCCTTCACCGTCGCCGGGGCCGAGGAGCGCAGGTGCGACGGCGAGCTCGAGTACCACGACCTGCTCGTGCGGGCCCGGCAGCTGCTGCGCAGCGATCCGCTGGTCCGGCGGGCGGCCGGGCGGCGTCACCGCGTGGTCCTGGTGGATGAGTTCCAGGACACCGACCCGCTCCAGGTCGACCTGGCCGTGCTCGTCTGCACCACCGAGGCCGGCCCGATCCCGCCTGACCGCCCGTGGAGCGACCTCCCGATCGGTCCGGGGCGCCTGTTCTTCGTCGGGGATCCGAAGCAGTCGATCTACCGGTTCCGGCGGGCCGACATCGACCTGTACGCCCGCGTGCGTGACGGCCTCGGGGCCGAGCTGGCGCCGCTCGTGTCGAGCTTCAGGTCGACCCCGGCTGTGGTCGGCGCCGTCAACGCCGCCTTCCGGCCCTGGTTCGAGGACCAGGGCCACGGCCAGGCGGGGTGGCGCGACCTGATCGCCGGTCGTGACGCCGGTGGCGTGAGGGGAACGGTGGCGCTGGTGGGCGGGGTGCAGGAAGGCACCTCCGCCCACCAGGCGCGCCAGACGGCGGCGGCGGACGTGGTGCGCTGCGCCCGCCTCGCTCTGGACAACCGGTGGCCGGTGTTTGACCTCAGGGTTCACGGCTGGCGGCCGGCCCGCCCCGACGACATCACCGTCCTGATCCCGACCCGCACCGCCCTGCCGGCGCTCGAGCGGGCGTTCCAGGACGACGGCCTGGCCTACCGGGTCGAGGCCCGGTCCCTGGTGTGGGCCACCCAGGAGGTGCGTGACCTGCTGGCCGTCCTCGGCGCCGTGGCCGACCCCGGCGACGAGGTCACCGCCGTCGCCGCCCTACTTTCCGGGGTTCTGGCGTGCTCGCACGAAGACCTCAGCACCTGGCGGTCGGCCGGCGGCACCTGGGACCACAGCCGGGCCGCCCCCGAGGGCGTCGCCGCCGACCACCCGGTGGCCGAGGCGATGGGCTGCCTGGCCCGGTGGGCATCCCAGGCGCCCTGGGTGCCCGTGGCCAGCCTCCTCGACCGAATCGTGCGTGAACGGGCCGTGCTCGAGGCCGCCTTCGCCCAGCCCCGCCAGCGCGAGGCGTGGAACCGGACCCGCTTCGTGGTCGACCAGGCCCGATCCTTCGCCGCCTCCGGGACGTCGTGCCTCGCCGCCTTTGTCGACTGGGCCGACCGCCAGGCCGACGAGCAGGCCCAGGCGCTTGAGTCCGTCGTACCCGAGCCGGACGACCACGCCGTGCGGGTCCTCACCATCCACTCGGCCAAGGGGCTCGAGTTCCCCATCACGATCCTCGCCGGCCTCAACGTGCCCCGGGGAGGTTCGGTGCAGCCGTCCGCCCGCATCCTGTGGGGGCGTGGCGGGCGCCTCGAGCTGTCGTGCGGGGCGCAGCAGCGGGGCTTGCGCACCGCAGGCTTCGACGACCTGGCCCAGATCGAGCGGGTCCGGGCCGACCAGGAGCAGACCCGCCTGCTCTACGTCGCGTGCACCCGGGCCCGTGACCACCTGGTGGTCTGCGCCCACCGCACCGGCTCCACCCGTGACGAGGCAAGCGCGGCGGCCGACCTGGCCACGTGGCTGGGCCCGGTGCCGGGCGTGGTCCACGGACTGGATGGGCTGGCCGGCCTTGGCGGTCTGGACGCCGTCGCCGACCCTTCTCCGGTGCCCGTGCCCGTGCCCGTGCCCGTGGCTGCCGGTGTGCCGGACTCGGTCGAGGAGCTGGCGGCGTGGGAGTCCGCCCGACGCGCCGTCCTGACCCGGGCCGCCACCCCGGCCGCCGTCTCGGCCACCGCCGTCGCCCACCTCGAAGACCCCGTCGACGGGCAGCCGGAACTGGCCCTCGACCTGCCCCTGCCAACGGACCCAGCCGTCGTCGAAGCGGTGGACGTGATGGACGACCAGACCTCGCCACGCGGCACGGCGTTCGGCCGGGCCGTGCACGCCGTCCTCGAGACTGTCCCGCTGGCCGAGACGTCGCTGAGCGCGCAGGGGCGAGAACAGGCCGGGGGCGCCGCCGCCGCCGAGGAGGTTGATGCGGCCGGGGTGGTGGCGGCGGCCGAGGCGGCGCTGGGCTCCCCGGCCGCCCGGGCCGCGGCCGACGCCCGGCGGTGCTGGCGCGAGGTCTTCGTCTCAGCCGAGGTGGAAGGGGTGGTGGTCGAGGGCTTCATCGACCTGCTGTGGGAGGACGACGCCGGCCTTCACGTGGCCGACTGGAAGACCGACCGGCTGAGCTCAGCCGCCCAGCGGCGCGAAAAAGCCGGCCGGTACGCCCTGCAGCTGGCCACCTATGCAGTGGCGCTGGAGCACATTACCGGCCGGCCGGTCACCGAGGTGATCCTCGTTTTCTGTGGGGGCGTCGCCGCCATCCAGGAGGTGGTGACGGGCGATGATCTCGCCGCCGCCACCACCGCCGTGCGACGGCGTCTGGCCGCCTTCGGCCGCCTCAGTCCTTCTTGAAGACGTCCTTCACCTTGTCAGCGACATCGCCGGCCTTGTCCTTGATGGTGCCGGCGGCCTGCTGGCCCTTGCCCTCATTCTTCAACTCGTCGTCGCCCGAGAGATCCCCGGCGCTCTCCTTGACCCGACCTTCGATGTTGTCCATGTTCGGCATGGCTCCAGTCTACCCGGCCGCCGGGGAGGTGAACCCTCAGACACGACTTCACACCGCCAGCGGGACGGGGGCCTCCGGCTCGATCAGGACGAGCCGGACGCCGATCGGAGGGGCTGCGACCACCTCCCACCACCCGTCGCGAGCCACGGCGCCGCCCACCCTCCCCGGGTCGGTGAGCCGGAAGCAGATGGAGTGCAGGCGCCCGGCCCGGCCGTGCTCCCACGGGCCCAACGGTGCGCCGCCGACCAGGCGCAGGCGGCCCGGGCCCGGGTAGGCGAGATCCACGAAACCGACGCCGGCCTGGGCGCCGGCGTCAACCGACCGGCCGCCGAGGAGCCCCTTGAACAGGGCCAGCGCACCCTCGAGATCGGCCACCGCGTGGGCCACGTGCACCAGCTCGGCCGTCCCGGCGACCCGGGGCTCCGGCAGCCACGCTGGCCGCGGGTCGTTCAGGGCGCCGTCGTTCAGGGCGCCGTCGTTCAGGGCGCCGCCGTTCAGGTCGCCGCCGTTCAGGTCGGGCGGTGACCAGGCCAGCTGGACCACGATGCCCGCCGCTGTCGGGTGGATGAACGCCTCCTGCCACTGCGGGTCGTCGAGCGAGACGCCGAGCGGCTCGTAGCCGGCCGCCGCCGCCCGCCCGACGGTGGCGGCGAGGTCGTCGACCTTGAAGGTGAGGTGGTGGGGCCCGGGGCCGGACCGGGCCAGGAAGCGGGTCAGGAAGTCGCTGCCGGGCGACAGGGGCTCGAGGGCCTCGACCTTCATGCCGTTGGCGTAGCGCAGCTGTCCGAAGGAGAACCCGCCGAGGGTGTCGTCGCCTCCCGCCCAGCGACCGCCGAGGTCGCCAGCGAACACGTCCCAGAACGGGGTGCGGTCGACCAGGGCGACGGCCACGTGGTCGAAGGCGGCGGCTTCGAAAGCGGCGGCTTCGGAGGGCACGGTGACGACCACCCTAGGAGCAGCGATCAGGCGAGCAGGCTCTCCTTGTCGACTCCGGTGCTCGGGTGGCGCAGCTTGCAGAACGCCCGCAGCTCGAGCTGGCGGATCCGCTCCTTCGACAGGCCGAGCTCGGCCGCCATCTCTGGGAAGGTGCGGGGCTCACCGCGGTCCACGCCGAACCGGAGGCGGAGGATGCGGCGCTCCCGGGGGTCGAGGGGCCGCAGGAGATCGTCGACGACTGCCGCCTGCAGCCTGTCTATGGCGGCGTCCTCGGTCATGGCGCGGGGGTCGCCGACGAGGTCGGCCAGGGCAAGGTCGGCCTCGAACCGCACCGGCTCCTCCAGGCTGCGGACGTCCCGGTCCCAGTCGAGGCTGGCGGCGACCTCGGCCGGGTCGTCGCCCGTCACCGCACCCACCTCGTCGCTGGTGGGTGGCCGGCCGAGGTTGGCCTCGAGGTCGAGGCGGGCCCGGCGGACCCTTCCCACCTGGTCGTGCAGGTGGACGGGCAGCCTGATGGTCCGTGACGCCTCGGCGATGCCCCGGGTGATGGCCTGGCGGATCCACCAGGCCGCGTAGGTGGAGAACTTGAAGCCCCGCTCCCACTCGAACCGCTCGACAGCTCTCAGCAGACCGATGTTGCCCTCCTGCACCAGATCGGCGATGGGCAGGCCGCTCGCCGCATAACGGCGGGCGACGCTGACGACGAGGCGCAGGTTGGCCTCGGCGAAGCGCTCGGCGGCCCGCCTGCCTTCCCGCTCCACCGCCGCTAGCACCTGGCGCTCGGCTGGGTCAGCCGGGCCGGTTCCCCGGGCGCCGAGGCGGGCGGCCGCCTGCCGGCCGCGCTGGATGCACTTGGCCAGCTCAGCCTCTCCGGCCTTGTCGAGCAGGCGGTGCCTGCCGATCTCGGCCAGGTAGAGGCCGAACGGGTCCTCCACCCCCCGACCTGGCGAGGTGACCACGCTGCGACTCCTGGTTGGTTCTTCTGGTTGGGGTGCTTCTGGTTGAGGGCTCGGACCGGCTGCTTCGGTTGCCTAAGTAAAGCACCGTCTGACGTGTTTGTGGCCCACCGCCCGCATCCGGGCTCATCGGTGGGGCAGGCTCGCCGCCGATGGTCCCCGTTGCCCCCTGGTCGCTCTCGGGGGAGGTGGTGGTGGTCCTGGTCAGTCGGCCATCGGGCGGCGACGCCGCCGTGCTGCCGCCGGGCCTGCGGCGCCTGCCGGGGCCGGCGGTGATGTGGGCCGGCCATTGGGCTCAGACGCCGGTCGGCCCCTTCAGTGAGCTTGCCGTCGCCGTGCCCGCCAGGCTGGGCCTGCGACCGGGGCTGTGCATCACGATGAGCGTCGTCAACAACGCCGAGGCCCGCCTCGCCGGCCGTCTGGGCTGGGGGATGCCCCGTCAGCTCGGATCGCTGCGGTGGCTGGCCATCGGCCCGCAGCGGACCCTGGGCTGGTCCGAGCGCGACATCGAGGTGCGGGCCGAGATCCGGCCGGGGGCCGGCCCGTTCACCAAGGCGCTGCGGGGCCTGCAGCGCCGCAGTGACGGCCCGGTGATCGTCCCCGCCCGGTTGTCAGGCTGGATCCGCCGGGCCCGGGTGCACGTCGAGGTGCCGCCTGGCGACGAACTCGAGCCGCTCGCCGGGCCCCGGCGGGGCTGGGTGATCAGCGGACGGGCCCTGGTGCTCGAGCCGAGCCGCCGGCCCACGGGTCTGCTCCGGACGTTCCTGGCCCCCTCAGCAGCACCAGAGCCGGCGCCGGGCGGCTGAGCGGGCTACCAGCTGGTGCGCAGCGCCGCCCGGTTCCTGTCGGCTTCGTCTTCGGCGCCGGACGAAGTGCCGAGCACCGTGTCGCCCGTGGCGGCCGGATCGACGGCTTGCAGCAGCGGGTCAACCGGAGTCAGCGGCGGGGCGGCCGGCGGAGGTTGGGCCGGCGCCATGTAGGGCGGCACGGCACCTCCGGTCGGGTCGCTCGGCGCCGGCGAGCCGCCGGTGAGCCCGGACACCTTCCCCGTCACCTGGCGGCGGCGGTCGGCCCCCGACACCGGGTCCAAGAACCAGGCGAGAGCGGCGCCAGTCGAGATGAGCAGGAGCTTCGAAGCCTTGTGTCCCATGGCCCACTCTTTACCCCCTGGGTTGCCGAACCGAACGGCGCCGAACCAAGAGTGCCCACTTCTGGTGCCCAGAGGGGCCACAAGTGGGCACTCTCCCGACGGCTAGCCTTGTGACGTGGTGGTGAGCACGCAGGCCCAGCTACAGGCCGAGAGCCTGTCCACCGGTCTGGCCGCCCTGGCCGAGCCTCACCGGCTGCTGATCCTGCGCCAGCTGCGACGGGGGCCGCGCACCGCCGGGTACCTGTCGCGGGCCATCGGCATCGCCCCCTCCCTGGCCAGCCACCACCTGACCGCCCTGGTCGAGGCGGGCCTGGTCAGCCGCCGACGGGCCGGCAGCTTCGTCTGCTACACCGCCGACACCGTGAGGGTGAAGGAGCTGCACCAGCGGCTGGGGGTGCTGGCCGGGGCCACCGGTCCGGTGAGCGCCCAGGGCCCATCCGATCCGTGCTGACCCGACCGGTGCTGACCGACCGGTGCTGACCGACCGCGAGCCGGGCACAGCAGCCTCGAAGGTGGCGGCGGTCCTCACCGATCACCTCGGGCTCGACCGGTCCCGGCTCATCGGTCCGGCTCGCCTGAGCGACGACCTGGGTCTTGACTCGATGGGGCTCACCGAGGCTCTCCTGGCCCTCGAGGACGAGCTCTCGATCTCCATACCGGAGCTGGTGCAGGCCGGGCTGTCGACCTTCGACGATCTGGTGGCCGTGGTGGCGTACCGGTTGCGCCCGACCTGAGGCTCAGCCCTTGGCCTTGTCGCTGTTCTTGGGCTTGAAGCCCATGGGGGAGGGGTCGTCGGACTTGGCCCGTTTGTCGGCCCGCTTCTCCTTCAGTGATCGACCGACCTTCTTGGCCGACTTCTTCTGTGGTGACTTCTCTGGCATGGACCCGAACCTACCCGGCCTCAGGCGCGCCGACGGCGGGTCAGGGCCAGAAACGTCGCCCCGGTGACGGTGCCGAAGAGCAGGTGGGCGCTGTAGTCCTGGCCCAGGGCCTTGGCGTCGTACTCCCAGATCGGCTTGTACAGCCCGAGCAGCGGGAGCACCACGTAGGACGCCGAGCAGGCGACGATGCCGAGCAGGGCGCCGGCGCGGAGGCCAGGCTTGCCAGCCGCCGCCGTCACCACCCCGTACGCCGCCCCCCACTGGAGGCCGGTGGCCCAGTGGACCACGTTGTTGGTCGTGGCCGCCGCGCTCTCGGGCAGGTCACGGTGCAGCACGTCGTGGGCGAGGCGGCGCCCGATCAGTCCCGGGGTGGCGACGTGCTCCCAGTCTTCGGTGCCGGCCGACAGCTCCCAGTCCTTGAACCCGTCGTCACCTCCGCCGCGCCGGTAGCGCGAGTGCAGCAGGAGGTCCATGGCCAGCGTGCCCGCGCCGCCGGCCACAGCGCCACGCAGAGCTGCCCGCAAAGGGTTCGTCGTCATGGCGGCCAAGTCAAGCACCGCCGGACACGCTGTCAGCCGAGGAGGACGACGAGCACGAACACCGGGTACAGGGAGAGGCAGAGTGCGCCGGCGGGGCGCCCCAGTCGCTGGCGTGGCCAGGAAAGGCCGAGGACGATGGCCAGGGCGCCGAGCATGAACGCCCAGGGGAGGTGGAGCGAAGAGGCGTCGCTGATCCGGAGGGGGCGGGCCAGGGCGCCAGCGCCGAGGGTCATGGTGACGTTGTAGGTGAACGACCCGATAACTCCGGCTACAACCGCGGTGGTGATGCCGCGGCGACTGGCCGACCAGGCCAGGACGACGAGCTCGAACGCGGTGGCGAAGCCGACGATGATGAGCCCGAGGCGGGTCTGGGTCGACTCGACGCTGCTGATCCGCCGCACGCCCTCGACGACGGCTGTGGCGCCGACAGCCATGGCGGCCACGGCGGCGATCACCAGCCCCAGCTCACGGCCGACCCTGCCTGTCGATCGGCCGTCCTGTTGGCGGGCCTGTTCAACCTCGGCGGACTCGCCGATGGCCGGCGGTTGCCGTTCGACGATCCAGATCGTGGCCACGAACGCGACGTAGCTGGCCACCAGGACAGCCCCTTCGATGCGTGACACCTGGCCGTCCCAGGCGACGGCGGCGGCCAGGGTGCCGGCGAGAAGGCCGGCGAGGGCGTACCGGCGGACGCGCTGGTCGAAGGGCACGGGTGCCAGCACCGCCCCGAGGCCGAGGGCGACCAGGCAGATCGTCACATTGGCACCGATCACGTCCCCAAAGGCGATGGCCGGGGCGTGGCGCAGCGAGGCCGCCACTGCGGTGGCGAGCTCTTCGGGTTCCGCACCGGCGAGCAGGACGGCGAGGGCGAAGACGCTCACCCCCAGCCGCGACGAGGCGACGGCGAGATGTTCAGCGAACGTCTCGGCTCCCCACACGATGCCGGCCACCCCCGCCGCCGAGACGGCCAGCCAGCCGATCAGCACCCCAGAGCCCGGGGCATCACAGGATCCAACGGTGCTCGCGGTACCAGGCGATCGTCCCGGCGATGTCGGAGTCGAGGTCGGTGTGCTGAAAGCGGAAACCTGTTGACAGCAGGGCGTCGACGCTGAGGCGGTTGTTGCGGTTGGCCTTGCGCATGAAGCGGAAGCGCTCCTTCGTGAGCAGGATGCTGGGCACCATGCCCTGGGTGACCATGGCGCCGTGGGTGGCCCGGCGTTCCTCAAAGGCGGGGCCGGCGTCGAGATCTTCGGCCGGCGCGGTCTCGACCCCGAGGTGGGCGGCGAGGATGCGGGCGACGTCGTGGCTGGTGGGGTAGCGCTCGTCCACCACGTTGAAGGTGCGGCCCACCACGCCGCCGGCCGAGGCGACGTGCACGGTGGCCCGGAGCAGGTCGTCGATGTGCACCAGGCGCTGCTCGATGGGCTCGGCCGGCACCGGAACGACCCGGGCGCCGGCAAAGGCCTCGATGGCCACGTCCAGGATGGCGCTGGCCAGAAGCTTCACGTTGCCCGGCCCGTACACCGAGACGGGACGCAGGACCACCACCGGGAGCCCGGCCCGGCCGGCCTGGCTCACGACCTGCTCGCCCCGCCACTTGGCCTGGCCGTAGCCCCGGCTGGGGTGAGGCTCGACGTCCTCGGTGACGGGGGCGGGGAGCTGCTCCTCCTCGCCGTAGACCGAGGTCGAGCTCATGTGCACGACCCGCTCGAGCTGACCGGGCGGGGCGGCCGCCAGCAGCCGCTCGGTGGCCAGCACGTTGGACCGGTCCATCTCGGCCTGGTCGGCGTTCGAGCTGGAGGCCCCGGCCAGGTGGAACAGGTGGCTGATCCCGGCGTACAGGCCGCTGAGGTCGCCTCCGCCGGCCAGGTCGACGGCCTGGTACCCGGCGGCGTCCGGGAGGTCTCCGGGCCGAGGCCGGCGCCCGCACGCCCGCACGGTCCACCCGTCATCGAGCAGGGCCGACACGAGCCGGCCCCCGATGAAGCCGGTCGCCCCGGTCACGAGCGCTGATCGAGAGGCCACGACCCTCACCTTGGCGCAGGAATCGCCTGCGGTGCCAGCCTCAGTCGGCGGCGAGGATGCGCCCTAGCGTCTCGATCCCGAGAGGCAGTAGGGGCGACAGGCCCAGCGGGTCCTCCAGGACCCGGCTCTGCGCATCGACACCGCTGAGCACCAGCTGCGCCGCGCCCATGTCCTCGCCGGCGGTGTAGTCGTTCACCACGACCACACAGGCCAGTCCCGCGGCGCGGGCCGAGGTCAGCCCGGTGGCCGAGTCCTCGACCGCCACCGCCGCCCCCGGTACCACGCCCAGGCGGTCCAGAGCCTGGCGGTAGCAGCCGGGGTGCGGCTTCTTCTCGGCCACGTCCGCCCCGGTCACCACGACCTCGAAGCGGACGCCCGGGAACACCCGGCCGAGGAGGTGGTTGACCCAGCCGGCGCTGCCGACGGTGGCCACGCCCAGGCGCACGCCGGCGCCGGCCAGCTGCTCAAGCAGCTCGGGCATCCCCGGCCGGGCCGGGATCTGCCCGGCGTCGATCATTTCCCTCAGCAGGC
Source organism: Acidimicrobiales bacterium (assembly GCA_038253125.1). GTDB lineage: Bacteria > Actinomycetota > Acidimicrobiia > Acidimicrobiales > JAUJNH01 > JAUJNH01. Next base: position 5,993 of record JBBSHM010000017.1, on the reverse strand, counting down.
GGGTCTTGTCCGCGTGCAGCCGGGGGGCCAGCTCGACCCGCTGATCCTCGGGAAGCCCGACCTCGCTCAGGAAGGCGTCGATGCGGCGCACGCCGCCGTGGACGGCGAGCCAGCGGCCGTAGGACTTCTCGTCCCACGAGTGGTCCAGGCCAGCGGCGGCGAACGCGGCGTTGAAAGCCACCCGGTGCCCGTGCCGCTCACTGTCAACCAGGGTGCCGTCGACGTCGAACACCGCCGCCTCGAGCCCGCTGCCCACGTGCCGATCCTACGAGGCACCGCCGCTGCTCAGGGGTGAGCAGCGCTTCCGACGGAAGCGCCCATCGCCGTCCCCTGAGCAGCACCGAGGCCGGTGACGAGGACGTCGTGGCCGGGCCGTCCCGTGCCGTGCCAGCCTGGGCCCGGGTCGAACCAGGGAGGACCGATGAGCGACAGCATCGAGGTGCAGGACGAGGGGCGGGCGGTGGCCTTCAGCTTCGACGAGATGCTGCGGTACAGCGGTCCCGGCAGCCCGGGTGGGGTGGCTCTCGGCTTCAAGCTGCTTGAGCGGGCCCTGCCGTTGCTCGACGGCGGACGGCCGGTGGAGCGGCGGGAAGTCTCGGTCAGCACGGCCTTCCGGGGGCCGGGTGCCCGTGACGCCTGCGAGCTCGTCACCCGGGCTCTGACGGACGGGCGGTACCTGATCGACATGGACCTGGAGCGGCCGGAGCGGGGGCCGACCCTGCAGTCCTTCTCCTTCCGCGTCTCCTGTCGGGCGACGATGGTGTCGCTGATCCTGCGGGAGGGCAACGTCACCGATGAGTTCGTGGCCATGGCCAGCGCCTCAGACCGCACGCCGGAGGAGGATGTCCGCTTTGCGGCGATGAAGCAGGAGGTGGCCGACTTGCTGATGAGCCGGCCGGCCACCGAGGCCTTCGAGGTCGAGTGACCTCGCCGGCTCAGTCGTCGTACTCGCGGTAGCTGCCGAAGCGGCTCTTGAGGTTCTGGGCCGAGGTGCCGAAGACCTCGGCCAGCTCGTCCCAGGACTTGCCGGCCTCGCGGGCCTCGCTCACCATCTCCCTCGTCAGCCCCTCCAGGTACTGGCGGGCGATGTTCACCGCCGCCAGCCGGCCCTCCAGGGGCAGGTCCTCGTCGTCGGCCTGGACCAGGCAGTGGTCGAGGCGGTCCCGGTTGGCGCTCATCCCGCCGATCCTAGGATCCGGTCGGCCGCCGGGAGCCGGCGTCGTTGAGCGCACCCGTCGTCCCGGCAGATGTCTGAGGACGAGGCCGGGCGTCTTGGAATGCGCCTCCCGGCGCCGGCGTTCAACCAGGAGCGGTCATCTGGCCGCCCGACTAACCGGCGCCCTTCGAGCGACCCGGGGGCCGGCTCGGAGCGGGGCAGTCGTTGGCGGTGATCCGTCGGCATCCCCCGGACCGAACACATGAGACGAGACAGGAGCAACGTGGTGGCGAAGCTGAAGGAGAGACGGCGCGATCAGGGGCTTGAGGCCGACTCGGTCGGGCTGTACATGGAGGGGCTTGGGCGTTGGGCCCTGCTCACCAAGGAAGACGAGGCCCGGCTGGGCGCCCTCATCGAGGCGGGGGCGGCGGCCCACGCCCGGCTGGATGGGGACGAGGTCCTGTCGGCCGAGGAGCGGCGCACGGCCCGAGCCCAGGCCCGGGCCGGCCGGGACGCCGCCGACCACTTCACCCGCGCCAACCTCCGGCTGGTCATCTCGATCGCCCGGCGCTACCAGTCGTCGGGCATGCCGTTGGCCGACCTGATCCAGGAGGGCAACCTGGGGCTGATGCACGCCGTCGAGAAGTTCGACTGGCGCAAGGGCTTCAAGTTCTCCACCTACGCCACCTGGTGGATCAAGCAGTCGATCACCAGGGGCATCGCCAACCAGGAGCGGACCATCCGGCTCCCGGTCCACACCGGAGACATCGTGACCCTGCTGGTGCGCACCAGCGCCCGCCTGGAGGGCCAGCTGGGACGGCGGCCGACCAGCGAGGAGCTGGCTCACGAGTCGGGGCTGTCAGCGGCCCAGGTCGAGGACACCCAGCGCTGGATGCAGGACACGACCAGCCTCGACCAGCCCATCGGCGCCGAGGGCGACCTGTCCCTCGGTGACCGGGTCGCCGACGTCGGTCAGGACCCGGCCGGCGAGGTCGTCGCCGCCGACACCAGCTTCCAGATCGACCGGCTGCTCGGGCACCTGGACGAGCGCGAGCGCCGCATCCTCGAGCTGCGCTACGGCCTTGACGGGGGCGGCGACCCGAGAACCCTGGAGGACGTCTCGTCACACTTCGACCTGACCAGGGAGCGCATCCGCCAGATCGAGGTGAAGGCCATGTGCAAGCTGCGCCACCCGAGCGCCCCGGGCGAAGCCATGCGCGAGCTGCTGGGAGCCTGATCCTCCTTCCTCACCTTGCATGAGAGGGTCACCATGCGCTAGGCATTAGGTCGTCCGAAGATTCCGAGTCCCCTGAGGAGGCTGGGCGTGATCAGCGACATCCTGAGCGGCAACTTCCTGATCGGCCTGCGTGAGGGCCTCGAAGCGGCGCTGGTGGTGAGCATCCTGGTGGCCTACCTGAAGAAGACGGGCCGCACCGACCGGCTGGCCGCCCTGTGGCTGGGGGTGGGCAGTGCCGTGGGCCTGAGCCTGGCCATCGGGGCGCTGCTGGTGTTCACAAGCCACGCGCTGTCGTTCAAGGCCCAGGAGATCTTCGGCGGCACCATGTCGATCGTGGCCGTCGGCTTTGTGACCGGCATGGTCTTCTGGATGAAGCGGAACAGCCGGGCCCTGTCGGGCGAGCTGAAGGAGAAGGCCGACGCCGCCCTCACCGGAGGTGCGCTGGCCATGGCCTCGACCGCCTTCCTGGCCACGGGCCGTGAGGGCCTGGAGACTGCTCTGTTCCTGTGGCCGTCGCTCAAGGCCACCGGCTACGACGCCGGCGCAGGGGCCATCCTCGGGATCCTCGGCGCCATCGTGCTGGCCTACCTGCTCTACCGGCGGTCGGTGCACCTGAACCTGGCCGCCTTCTTCAAGCTCACCGGTGCCGGCCTGGTCGTGGTGGCCGCCGGCGTGCTGGCCTACGGCCTCCACGACCTGCAGGAGGCGGGCGCCATCCCCGGCATCGGGGCGCAGGCATTTGACGTGTCGAGGGCGGTGCCGCCCTCGTCCTGGTACGGGACCCTGCTGAAGGGCGTCTTCAACTGGCAGCCTGACCCCACCTGGCTCCAGATCGTCGCCTACCTGGCCTATCTCGTGCCCGTGATCTACCTGTTCCTGCGCACGCCCAGGCAGAAGGCCCCGAGCTGCGCCGTGCCGAGCGTCGCCGCTTCCCGCGTCGCCGCCTGAGCCACCCCCTCAAACACCCCGAAGGAGCCTCCCCAATTACCCGCCACCCCCGTTCCGTGGCCGTCGGCCTGCTCGCCCTCGGCCCGACGTTGCTGGTCGGGTGCGGCGGCGGCTCGGGGAACACGGACAGCTCGGGTGCGGTCGAGATCGTCTCCACCAACGATGCGTGCACGCCAGCCAGGACGACGTTCGCCCCCGGCAAGGTCAAGCTGGCGATCAAGAACAGCGCCTCCTCGGCCACCGAGCTCTACGTCTACCAGGACGGCAAGCTTCTCACTGAGGTCGAGAACGTGGGCCCCGGCACCTCCCGCAGCCTCAGCGCGGAGCTGAAGGCCGGTCGGACATACGAGCTGTCGTGCAAACCTGGAGGCCGTGAGATCAGGGTCCCGATCACCGTCACCGGCTGAGCCCGACCAAGACTCAGGCAGATGAGCAGCGGCGGCCCAGAGCCAAAGGACCCCAGCCCTTCCGCCCCGTCCGGGGTGTCCCCCGACGTCGTGCGCAGCAGCCTCTACCGGCTCACGCCCGGTGAGGACGTGATCGACCCAGCCACGTGGGCCGGCGCCATACCCCAGGTCGGTGGTATCGCCCCCCGGGTGCGCATCAGCCGGAGCCGGTGGCTCAACCTGCTGTGGCTGCTTCCCATCGGTCTGGTCCTGCTGGTGGCGGCGGTGGCGACCGCGCAGGGTCTGCGCCACGTCCCGTCGGTGCAGCGCTTCATCATCCAGCACCCCGGCACCATCGCAGGCTCCGAGGCGAGCCCCGGCCTGCCGACGTGGGAGCGCTGGCAGCACCTCTTCAACCTGTTCCTGATGATCTTCATCATCCGGTCCGGCGTCCAGATCCTGTCCGACCACCCGCGCCTATACTGGACCCGCCACTGCACCCCCGGGCGGGACTGGCTGCGCATGCAGAAGGCTGTCCCGCCTGACCCGCTCTGGACGGCCAAGCAGGACTCCATCAGCCTGCCGGCCCAGGTCGGGCTGCCCGGGCTTCGCCACTCGATCGGCCTGGCCCGCTGGTGGCACCTCGGCACCAGCGTCCTGTGGCTGGTGAACGGCCTGGCCTTCTACGTGCTGCTGTTCGCCACCCCGCAGTGGCACCGGCTGGTGCCCACCACCTGGGAGGTGTTCCCGAGTGCTCTGGCCGCCCTGATCCAATACCTGTCGCTCGACTGGCCCACCGAGAACAGCTGGGCGGCCTACAACAGCCTGCAGCTGATCGCCTACTTCCTCACGGTATTCGTCGCCGCTCCGCTCGCCCTCATCACCGGGCTCGGCATGTCGCCGGCCTTGTCGACCCGCTTCAGGCGGGTCAGCCGGGTGGTCAGCATCCAGGTGGCCCGCTCCGTGCACTTCGTCGTCCTGGTGTGGTTCCTGCTGTTCCTCGTCGTCCACGTGAGCCTGGTGTTCACCACCGGCGCCCTGGTCAACCTGAACCACATCTACCCCGGGCGCAACGACCACAGCTGGGTCGGCTTCGCCACGTTTTCGGCGTCGATGGTCGTGGTCGTGGTGGGCTGGGCGGCTGCCACGCCGCTGACCCTTCGCCACCCCCGGGTCGTCCAGCGGGTCGGCCAGGCCCTGGTCGGGCCGGTCCAGCACCTGTTCGAGCACGTCGACCCCCGAGCGGGGGAGTACACCGAGGCAGACATCTCCACGTACTTCTGGCACAACGGGCAGTACCCGGACTCTGACGAGTACAAAACACTGTTCGACTCCGGCTTCGCCGACTACCGGCTGCGGGTCCACGGGCTGGTCGACAACCCCGTGGAGCTGGATCTGGTCCAGCTGCGTGGCCTGCCCCACCAGGAGCAGATCACCCAGCACTTCTGCATCCAGGGCTGGTCGGGCATCGCCAAGTGGGGCGGGGTGCCGATGGCGGCAATCCTCGACCTGGTCCGACCTCACCCGACCGCCGAGTGGGTCATCTTCTACTCCCTAGGCGAAGGTGCCGACAAGGGCATCTACTACGACGCCCATCCAATCGAACAGATGCGCCACCACCTGACCATGCTCGCCTACGACATGAACGGCCAGCCGTTGAGCTTCGGGCACGGTGCCCCGCTGCGCCTGCGCAACGAGATCGAGCTCGGCTTCAAACAGGTCAAGTGGCTGCAGGGCATCGAGTTCGTCGCCGACTACTCCAAGGTGGGCGGCCGCTACGGCGGCTACAACGAGGACCACGAGTTCTTCGGCTACCGACAGTCGATCTAGCAGCCCGGGCTGGGGCCGGTGGCGTCGCCCTGCCGTCAGCTGACGAGGCGGGCGCCCCACTGGGTGGTGACCGACCGGCCGGGCTCCAGGCGCACGACGGCTGCGCCGGTCTGGAACGCGTTGGGCGGACAGGACATGGGTTCGGTGCCGAGGCCGAGGCGGCGGCGGGCGGGGGCCAGGGTGTCGCCGGTGTAGATCTCGATGATGGGATAGCCGGAGCCCACCCACAGCTCGACGCCGGTGCCGTCGGGCCGGAATAGCCGGGTCCAGGCCCTCCCGGCGTCATCGCGTTCAAGGTCGGTGTAGGCGGAGTCGACCTGGAGGGAGCCGATCGGGCGGCGGGCGTTGAAGTCGAACGGTGTGCCGGCAACCGCCTCGGTGCCGGTGGGGAGCTGTCGCTCGGGGTCGGTCACGATCCTGGTGGCGGCCGCGAGCT
>JBBSHM010000016.1:0-36970 GCA_038253125.1 Acidimicrobiales bacterium | reverse complement strand
TCCCGGAGCCGTACGTCGATCAGCTCACGCTCCTCCACACACAGTCGTCTTCCTGCCATGATTGGGTCTCCACTGGTCGGTTGCCTCGGGGTGCTGCGGCCATCCTGGCCGTCCCGTTGCAACCACCGGTGGAACCCGCCCACCTTTGACTTCTTTGGCTCTCATGATCTCGGGTTACAGGCTTTCGGGGTCATTGTAGACGTTGAGCTCGAGCTGCTGGATGTGGTTGTGCTGGAGCATTGGTGTCTTGGCGATCGCCACCACCCACCACGCCAACCTGGTGTGAGGAGAGAACAGAGTGGGTGGCATCTCGGCGGGGGGGATACGCACCTCGAAGGGCAGATCCTTTTCCGCGCCAGCGGGCATGCTTAGCTCCTCGGCGAGTGTCACCTTGGAGAAGCTCCGAACGGTGCGGTACCGGGAGCCCGACTTGGCCAGATCCTTGGCGTCGAGCCGCTCCAACTGCAGATTCACGAACAACTCTTTAACTCTGACGTCGGTGGTCGGGTGCAAGACCACTTTCCCGGACACCACGTCCCCGGATCGGAGCGTGCGAGATGCCGCTTCGATGTGAAAGAAGGGGTCGTGCTGGTCAACCGGCGGATTCGTGGCCACGTACCCGTTCTGTTGCGCTGTTTTCAGCACGGTTGGGTGGGCGGCGCCGCGGATGTCATTGCCCAGGTGGCGAGAAATGATCCCCTCTACGTTCCATGTCACCGCGTCGACGGCGCTGGCCACAGCGTCGTTCGGCAAGATGAACTCCACGATGTGCTCGCCTGCCTCGATTGGTTGCCCCTCGGCGAAGAGTATCTTCTCGGCGGCGACGACCGTGTCAACCTTCCAGCTGATGCTGCGTCCATCCTCATCGTTCGTCTCTTGCGCCCAGCGCTGGGCGCAACTGAGGCGAGCTACAGCGCTTCTGACTTTCTTGTCGGGCGTTCCGACGATGCGGATCGTTGCATGCACAGCGTCGCCGGGGCGAAGCGCAGCCTGGTCGACTGTGACCTCAATCGTCTGCGTGGGCTTGCTGCCGAAGAGCTTCATGCTTTCCTCCATAGAATGACTCGGTCCGGACGGATACAGGCTGAGAGTTACCCGGCGGCCCCGATGGTGGACACGACCCAGTTGCTGTACTCGGCAGTTACCGACGGCCCACCTTGGGAGTTGACGATCACACCACCGTCGTTGTCTTTGGCCAGCTGGAGTGGGTCGTCACCGTAGCCGACCATGGTTCCGTTGATGTAGAAGCGGACCGTTGCGTCTCCCGCCGCCGACTGGTCGCAGTCAATCCGAAGATGATTGCTGACGCTACCCGTCTTTATGCTGGGGGCACCGGGTTTGCCGGCGGTCAGCTCGTATGTCCCGTTCCCGTTCTGTTCGCCGTGGCCGATGATCCAGCTGCCGTCACTTCCGAGCAGGCCCTGTAGGTGAACATCGAGGTTGCCGGCCTGCGGCGCACACTGAAGGCCGTAGTAGGTCACGGTCGTTGAAGGCGCGAGCAACTTGACGTCAGCCTGGTAGCTGACATGACTGCCGTCGAAGTTGTACGGAGTCGATGGCGAAGAACCCTCGTTGCCACCATTCGCGGCGGTGACGACCAGATGACCGTTGGCGTACTTCACTCCGGCGGCGGTCAGCCAGCCGCTCTTCGGATTGGTGAAGTCGTCCGCATAGATCGTCGTGCCGACCGAGTGCGCCGAGAACCAAGGGTCCCTCTGGGGCAGGCCCACGTCATGCCGCAACGCTTCCTTGCTCGCGGTGTAAGTGGTCAGCTTCGCCGCCTCGGTCCCGATGCTCGTCTGGAACTCCGACAGGGTCCCGATACCCTGAAGCAGGTCGAGGCCGCCCACGATGCTGGCACTGTTGGCAAGGAAGGTGTTGAGGTCGGCGGCCGCGGCGGGCGACAGCCTCAACTGGCGAATGGCAACGTCGGCGGTGAAGTAGGCGCCGCGCAGGCTGACTGCAGTGGCTTTGGCCTGGTCGAGCGTGCCGTTGCCCATCATAGAGGCGTAGCCGTCGGATGCACGTCGAACTGAAACAGGATCTTAGCTAGCTGCGGCGCGGCTGCATCTGCAGCCGGAGCCGTCGTCTGACTGGGAACGCTCGTGCTTTCGCGGGGTGTGGTAGTCGGCGTGGTCGAATGCGAGGCCCCGCCGCATCCGGCGGCGAGAAATGCGACAGCGACTCCCAAAGGGAGCGTCACTGACCGGCCAGCGCGGCGACCTAGCCTGAGGCGCCAAACCCTAGAGCTAGCGGCACGCGTTCGTACCGCCTTGACGGTCCGTGCTCTCATGAATCTCGCTCCCCCGCTTAAGTGGTTGTCGCTGCACCCGGCGGCCGCCGAACGATGCGCTTCATCACAGCATGGCCGACACGGAGTCCGATGTCGATGGTCAGGAAGAGCCATCTTCGCAGTAGTCAGTGTCGCTCGCCAGGAGCATTAGCCGAGGTACCGGCGCGGACGCTACCTGGCGAGTCCGGTGCAGCCCCGTAGTGCTTCCCAGCCGGCGAGTGCCTTGGTGGCGGCGGCCCCGGTCAGGGGCCTGGGCAGCTGACCAACAAGGCGTGCCGGCGTCCAGTGGTATTCGTCGATGTCGCGGCCGGTAACGGTCAGCGTCAGGACACCCGTCTCGGTGCCCGGGCCGTCGTCGGAGTAGAAGACGAAGTTCCCGAGCCCGTAGGCCACGAAGGCTGAGCCCATCCGGCCGGCGCCCTCGAGGCGATGGGCATGGCCCCCGACGATGACGTCGGCGCCCGCCTCCGCCAACGTGCGGGCCAGCACGGGCTGCGCGTCGTTGGGGCAGGTCTGGCCCTCGGTCCCCCAGTGCAGGAACACAACGACGGTGTCCGCCTGCGCCCGGGCTGACCGGACAGCGGCGGTGAGCCGGTCTATCTCCTTGGCCGAGGCCAGGCCGGGCTGGGAGTCCGTCGCCGTCCAGGCGCTCCGCAGCTCGTCATCCAGCACCTGGGTCGCCCCGATCACGGCGATGCGCTGGCCCTTCACCTCGGTGATGAAGGGGCGGTACGCTTCGGTGGCGTTCCGGCCGATGCCGACCACGGGAACGCCGCCCGATGCTGCCGCCGCCAGGCTGTCGTCGAGGCCTTCGCGGCCGAAGTCCATGCCGTGGTTGTTGGCCATGGTCGCAACGTCCACCCCTCCGGCCCGCAGGGCGGCGAACGCCGAGGGCGGCGCCCGGAAGCCGTACTGCTTGCCGTCGGGCTTGGTGCCGCGGCCGGTCACCGCGGTCTCCAGGTTGACGACGGCGAGGTCGGCGCCGCGCAGCACGGGGGCGACCCCCGCCATCACGCTCCCGGGATCGGCATCGAGGCTGGCCCGTATCCTGCCCTCGAAGTGGACGTCGCCGCCAAAGGCGAGGGTGACGGCCGCCCCGCCGCCCCGCCGGCCTCGGTTCTGGCCGGTGGCGTTGACCGAGTCGGTGGCGGCCGCGGTGTTGAGCACACCCCCGCCGGGTCCCCGCATTACCAGCGTCACCAGACCCGCCAGAAGGGCAACGGCCAGAAGGGCAACGGCAACAACCGCCGGGGGATGGGGCCGAACCGGCGGCGCGGCGTGCTTCGCCCGCCGCGGGAGCAACATGACAGCCATGGTCGCATCCTGACGGCCCTGGCGGCCGGATGGTGCGGCTGGCCCGGCATGGCGAGCGGAATCAGACCGGCAACGGGACCCTCAGCCGCAGGGACACCTCGCTGGCCAGCAGTCGACCTCTCGGGGTCAGGACCAGGCGGTCGCCCACCGGCTCGACCAGGCCCGCCAGCGCCGGGTCGTTGGTGTCGAGGGCGGCGGCGGGGACGCCGCGGCTGGTGCGCAGGGCCAGCTCCAGCGCCTCCTGGGCTCGGGCGGCGCCGTCGAGCACCTCCTCACCCGCCACCGGTCCAGCGCCGCTCTCCACCAGGGCGCAGTAGCGCTCAGGGGTGCGCACGTTCCACCACCTGGTTCCAGCCGTGTGGCTGTGGGCTGCGCAGCCGAGACCCCGGTAGTCACCCTGCTCCCGGGTGAGGCTGTTGTGCCGGCACCAGTGGCCGGGGCGGGCCCAGCTCGAGATCTCGTACCAGTCCAGGCCGGCGTGGCCCAGCACCTCGTCGGCCAGCAGGTACCTGCCAGCCTGCTCGTCGTCGTCGGGGTGGCGTGACGGGTCGGCGGCCAGCGGTGTGCCGGGCTCGACGGTGAGGCAGTAGGCGGACACGTGCGGAGGCTCCAGAGCCAAGGCGCATTCGAGGGTCCGCCGCCACGATGCGTCGTCCTCGCCGGCGCCACCCATGATGAGGTCGAGGTTCCACGTCGGGAAGCCGGCGGCGCCGATGAGCCCGACGGCCTCGACCACGGCCTGCGGATCGTGGCGCCGACCGAGACCGGCCAGCACCACCGGGTCCAGAGACTGGACGCCGAGGCTGACCCGGGTCACACCGGCGTGACGCCACGTGGCCAGCAGGTCGCCGGTGGCGTCGTCGGGGTTGCACTCGACGGTGACCTCGGCGCCGGGAGCCAGCGGCACGGCGGCCACCACCTCGGCCAGCAGGTCGGCGGGCAGCTGCGACGGGGTCCCACCGCCGACGAACAGGCTGGTGGCCGGACTCAGCCCGGCGCCCGTCGCCTCGGCGACCACGGCCCGCACGTACCGCTCGGCCAGGTGATGGCGGTCGGTCCAGGTGGCAAAGGCGCAGTAGTCGCACCGCGAGGCGCAGAAGGGCACGTGCACGTAGACCCCGAAGCCCGTGAACGGCGGCCTCGGCGGGCTCATCCCCGTTCGACGATCCTGGTGGTCAGCAGGTGGCCGCACCAGCCGCAGTACACCAGGTCGACGGTAACCTCGATGTCGACCGGGACCCGCAGGTGGCGCACGGCATTCACGGCCGCCTTGCGGCACGCCGGGCAGCGAGGCTCGACCGACTCCCTGCCGAGCACGTCTCCCTCCATCTGGGCGGTCGCCGGCGCCAAGGCAAAGAGCTGCTCCACCTCCTCGGCCCCGGGATCAACGCTGGCCAGCGAGAGCAGGGTCTCGCTCACCTCGGAGGCCGAGACTCCAAGCTCGTGCAGGCAGGCGCCGGCCACCCCTCCGGCCTCCAACACCCCGAGCAGCAGGTGCTCGGGTCCCACACCCGTTCGTCCCAGGCGGTCGGCGTGCTCGACGGCCGCCTCAAGCGCAGCCTTGAAGTCGGGACCGAGGGGCACCACCTCGCTCGATCCCCGCCCGGGAAGCACCTCGCGCCGCAGCCGCTCATGGGTGACGCCCAGGCCGTGAAGGAAGTCGCCGACCAGCGCGTCGACCCGGCTCAGCGCCAGCAGCAGGTGCTCGGTGCCGGCCACCTCGCTGGCCAGCTCGCGCACCTCCTCCTGGGCGGTGACGAGCACACGTCGGGCATCCCTGGTGAACCGCTCGTACACCGGCGGGGAGGCTACGCCGAGCGCCACGCACCGGCAGCCGAGCCGCCGCTGACTTCCGGCCAGGCCAGTGAAGTCTGTTCAATGAGCTGGATCGCTCGAGCTACCTCCGAAGGTGAGGAGCCGGTGCTGTCTCACCCACAGTTGCCGAGCGCAGCCCGCAGAGCAGGACAGCGGCGGCAATGGCTGCGGTCTCAGCACGCATGGTGGTCGGCCCGAGATCGACGGAGGCCAGCCCGCAGGCCAGCTCGTCGGGAGCCCAACCGCCTTCGGGGCCGACGAGGAGGCCCGGGCGCCTCAGGGTCAGCGCCGCCTCCCCGCCCTGCTGGCACAGGGCGCCTTCGGCGCCGAGGGCCTCGGCGGCGGCCGCCAACGTCGACACCATGGCCACCTCAGGCAGGCGGGGCCGGCGTGACTGCATCGCCGCCTCCCGGGCGACCTGGCGGAGCCGGGCCAGGTTGCGCTCCGCCCGCTCGGCGTCCCAGCGCACGACCGAGCGGGAGGCGGCCAGGGGCAGGATCCGGTCCACGCCGAGCTCGGTCAGCTTCTGCACGACCAGCTCCGGGCGGTCGCCCTTCACCAGGGAGAAGCCGACGGTGACCGGGGGCTGCGGCGCCGCCACGGTGACCACGTCGCCGTCAGGCTCGAGGCGCACGTCGGCCGTCCCGTCGCCCGCCATGGCGGTCACCGTGCAGGGCCGCCAGCGCCCGGCCCCGTCGCTGGCTCCCACCGCCTCGCCGGGGCGGAGGCGCAGCACCCGGCCCAGGTGGTGGGCGTCGGCCCGTGTCAGGCCGAGCCCGTCGAGGTCCTCGACGAAGACCCAGGCGACCGGCCTCACCCGCAGACTTGAAGGCGGCTCACCTGAAGGCGGCTCATTTGAAGGCGGCTCATTTGAAGGCGGAGCGGATCCGGCCGAGCAGACCGGCGTCTGGGGCGGCAACCGCTTCGCCCCGCTCGGCCGCCAGCTGGCGCATCAGCTCCTCCTGCCTGGCTGTGAGGCCGGTCGGGGTGTCGACCACCACACGCAGGACCAGATCGCCCCGCACGGGTTCACCCCGCCGGTCGATGCGGCGCACCTCAGGGACCCCGCGCCCCCGCAGCCGCAGCTCACGACCGGTCTGGGTGCCAGCCGGCAGGTGGAGGTCCTCGGTGCCGTCGAGGGTCTCGAACTCCAGGTCGACGCCGAGAGCGGCCGCGGTGGAAGGCACGTGGAGCACGCTGATCAGCTCGGCGCCCTCCCGGGTGAAGCGAGGGTGGCGTCCGACCCGCAGGTGCACGAACAGGTCGCCGGGCGGGCCGCCCCGGGGTCCAGTGGCGCCCCGGCCTTCGAGGCGCAGGGTGGCGCCGTGGTCGACCCCGGCGGGCACGTCGACTGAGTAGGTGCGCGGACGGGTCACCCGGCCTTCGCCCCGGCATGTCTCACAGGGTGAGGCGATCTCACGGCCCAGGCCGGCGCAGCGAGGGCAGGGCGAGGAGGTGACCATCTGACCCAGGATCGACTGGCGCACCCGTCGCAGCTCGCCCACGCCGCCGCACATGCTGCAGGTGGCGGGCTGGGTGCCGGCCGCTGCACCCGTGCCGGTGCAGGTCTCGCAGGTGACGGGGGCCTTGATGGAGACGTCGTGGGTGGCGCCGAACACCGCCTCGGCGAAGTCGAGGTCCAGGACCGTCTCCAGATCGGGCCCCCGGGGCGGCCCGCCCGGGCCCCGGCCCCGACCGCCGCCGCCGCTGCCGCCGAAGAAGGCGTCGATGAGGTCGCCGAGGCCGCCCCCACCGCCGCCGAAGGGATCCTGTCCCCCGCCCATGCCGGACTCGCCGAAGGTGTCGTAGCGGCGGCGCTTCTCGGGATCAGAGAGGGTCTCGTAGGCCACGGTGAGCTGCTTGAACCGCTCCTCAGCGGCGGGGTCGCCGGGGTTCAGGTCGGGGTGCAGCTCGCGGGCCAGCTTGCGGTAGGCCTTCTTGATCTCGTCGTCACCGGCGCTGCGGGGAACCCCGAGCACGTCGTAGAGCTCGGCCATCAGCCCTCCTCCATGCGCCGGCCGAGGCGCTGGCTGACCACGGCCACCGCGGCCAGCGCCTGCGGGTAGTTCATGCGGGTGGGGCCGAGGATGCCGATGGTGCCGCCCTCGCCGTTGCCGCCCCGCACGGGGGCCACCACGACGGAGCACTCGGCCAGCGGGGTCAAGCCGTGCTCGTCGGCGCCGATGGCCACGGTGAGGCCTCGGTCGAGCAGGTCACGAAGCAACGTGACCACCACGAACTGCTCCTCCAGGATCCCGAGCACCTGGCGAACGGTAGCCACGGCGTCAAAGGCGTTCGCCATCCGGCTGGCCCCTCCGACGAATACCGAGCCCGCCTCCTCGGAGTGGCCGCCGGCCAGCGCCGCCATGGACTCGCCGAGCAGGTGGTCCACCGCAGCCTCACCGGTGGCCGGCGCCACTCCCAGCTGGCCCACGGGCCGGCCGGTCAGGTGGCCGGCCAGGCGGGTCGAGGCGGCCGCCACCACGCCGGCGCCGACTGGCTCGCCGTCCTCGTGCAGGGCCAGCTCCAGCGTGCGCTTCTCGACCGTGCCGTTGGAGAGCACGGCCACCACCAGGGCTGTGCGACCGCCGAGGCCGACCACCTGCACCGAACGGATCGTCGCCGCCTCGTGGGGCGGGGCTATGACGACGGCGGTGTGGTCGGTCAGGCGGCTGAGGAGCTGGCTGGTCTCGGAGAGCATGTGCTCGAGCTCGCCGTGGGCCCGGGTGAAGAACGACTTGACCTCGGCCCGCTGGCCAGCGTTGAGCTGGCCGGCGCCCCAGCTCTGCAGCGAGTCGACGAAGAAGCGGTAGCCCTTGTCGGTCGGGATGCGGCCGGCCGAGGTGTGAGGCTGCACGAGGTAGCCGTCGCGCTCCAGCACCGACATCTCGTTGCGGATCGTGGCCGAGGAGGCCTGCACCCCCCGGGCCCGGGCGACGTGCTGTGACCCGACGGGCTGCGCCGTCTCGATGTACTCCTCCACCACGGCCCGAAGGATTGCCGCCTTTCGATCATCCAGCATGGTTGGCAGTCGAGCCTACCGAGTGCCAGGCCGCTTGTCGGACCTTGGCCAGCAACAGGGCCGCCCGTCCGTCCGGCTCGGATTGCGCGGCCCTGCAGGCGGACAGGCACCATGGTGACATGGCTGCCGCCCCCGAGCCGACACTGGCGCTGGCCCAGGCGCGGGCCCGGTGGGGGGACGAGGTGGCGGTGGCCGGGCTGTTCCGGCCCGGGCCCGACCCCGACGCCCGCACCGCGCTGACCAGAACGGTGTCGCGCCGGACGAACCGGAGGCGGTCCCGCCTGCCCGCCCGACTGCTGGTGGCCATCGACGGGCCGGGCCGGGCGCTGATATGCCCCCACCTGCCGGATCCCCAGGGCGGCCACCCCGAGGGGGACGACCTCTACGCCGGCCCGTTCGAGGAGCTGGGGGCCGTGGCCGCCGGGCCGCTCTGCATCGTGGTGCTGCTCGACGCCGACCGGGCGGCGGTGCTCGAGGCCGTGTGGCTGGACCACGACGCCGCCACCGTCGCCGCCCTGCTCACGGGCGAGCCGCTCCCCGAGGAGCCCGACCGACCTCCGGAGCGGCCCGGGCCGCCCGACGCCGACGACGCCGACGGGGGGAGTCCCTATGCCCAGACCCTCCTGGCCCAGGCCGAGGTCGCCCAGGCCCGCGCCGACGTGCTCAGGAGCCTGGCCCTGGCCGCCCAGGACGAGGAGGCGGACGGGGAGAACCAGCCGCCCACCACCGGGCACTGACCGTTGAGGCCGCGTCAGTCGTCGAGGCGGAGGGCGGCCACGAACGCCTCCTGGGGGACCTCGACCCGGCCGATCGACTTCATCTTCTTCTTGCCCTCCTTCTGCTTGTCGAGCAGCTTGCGCTTGCGGGTGATGTCGCCGCCGTAGCACTTGGCCAGCACGTCCTTGCGCTTGGCCTTCACCGTCTCACGGGCGACGATCCGACCGCCGATGGCGGCCTGGATGGGCACGTCGAACATCTGGCGGGGGATCAGCTCGCGCAGCTTCTCGGCCATGGCCCGGCCGTGGGACTGGGCCTTGTCCCGGTGCAGCACGGCCGAGAAGGCGTCGACCGGCTGGCCGTTCAGCAGGATGTCGAGCTTCACCAGGTTCGCCTCGGCGTAGCCGTCGGGCTCGTAGTCGAGCGAGGCGTAGCCCTTGGTGCGGCTCTTCAGGGCGTCGAAGAAGTCGACCACCACCTCGCCCAGGGGCACCCGGTACACCAGCTCGAGGCGCTCGGGCGACAGGTAGTCCATGCGCACCATCTCGCCCCGGCGGCTCTGGGCCAGCTCCATCACGGTGCCCGTGTAGTCGGCGGGCAGGAGGATCGAGATGCGCAGCATGGGCTCTTCGATGGCCTCGACCTTGTTGAACTCGGGCATCTCGGAGGGGTTGTGGAACTCGACAACCTCGCCGCTGCCCTCGAGCCGGGCCAGGTACGACACCGACGGGGCGGTGGCGATGAGGGTCAGGTCGAACTCGCGCTCCAGCCGCTCGCGGACGATCTCCATGTGCAGCAGGCCGAGGAAGCCGCACCGGAAACCGAACCCGAGGGCGCCCGAGGTCTCGGGCTCGTAGGTGAACGAGGCGTCGTTCAGCTTCAGCTTCTCGAGGGAGTCGCGCAGGTCGGAGTACTCGTCGCCGTCGACCGGGTAGAGGCCGCAGAACACCATGGGCTTGGGGTCGCGGTAGCCCGACAGCGGCTCGGCCGATCCCCTGTTGGCGGTGGTCACCGTCTCGCCGGAGCGGGCCTCGGAGAGGTCCTTGATGCCGGCGATCAGATAGCCCACCTCGCCGGGCCCGAGGTCGGCCACCGGGGTGGGCACCGGCATGCGCACGCCGAGCTCCTCGACATCGTGGGTGACACCGGCCTGCATGAACCGGAGCCGGTCGCTGGCCCGCAGCGTGCCCTCCTTCACCCGCAGGGCCGACACCACCCCCCGGTACTGGTCGTAGTACGAGTCGAAGATGAGGGCCCGCAGCGGCACGTCGCGGGAGCCCGTGGGCGGAGGGATCCGGTCGACGACGGCGTCGAGCAGGGCCGGCACCCCCACCCCCGACTTGGCGCTGATGCGCAGGATCTCCTCCGCCGGGATGCCGAGGACCGTCTCGATCTCCGCCGCGTAGCGGTCCGGGTCGGCGGCCGGCAGGTCGATCTTGTTGAGGCAGGCGACGATGGCCAGGTCGTTCTCCAGGGCCAGGTAGCAGTTGGCCAGCGTCTGGGCCTCGATGCCCTGGGCGGCGTCGACCACGAGCACCACCCCCTCGCAGGCGGCCAGGCTGCGGCTCACCTCGTAGCCGAAGTCGACGTGGCCGGGCGTGTCGACGAACTGGATCAGATGGTCCTTCCACGGCACCCGCACGTTTTGGGCCTTGATGGTGATGCCGCGTTCGCGCTCGATGTCCATCGAGTCGAGGAACTGCGCCCGCATGTCACGGGCGTCGACGGCGCCCGTCAGCTGGAGGATCCGGTCGGCGAGCGTGCTCTTGCCGTGGTCGACGTGGGCGACGATGCAGAGCGAGCGGAGGCGGCTGAGGTCGGGCATGGGGGCGGGCCATTGTGGTGCACCCCGGCCGCCTCCGAGGTTTGGTGGGCAGTGATCCTGCGGTCAGGCGTCCCGGCGCTTGAGCAGGTAGGCGGCGGCGGCGAGGAGAACCGCGGTCCACAGGCAGAACACCCCGAAGCCCTGCCATGGGCTGAGCAGGTCGTTGGTGCCCTGGCGGGCCTGGGCGATCAGGTGGCCCGCCTCGGACGGCAGGTAGGCGTGCACGTGCTCGCCGAAGCTGCCCGGCAGCAGCTGGGCCAACGGTGAGAGCACCAGGACGAAACCGATGATGCCGGTGATGGCGGCCGCGGTGTGGCGCAGGAGCGCCCCGATGGCGAGAGCGAACAACGACAGGACGCACAGGTAGAGCCCGGCACCGACGATCGCCCGGGCCACGCCCGGGTCGCCCAGTGCCACCGGCGCCTTCGGGTGCAGGATCGCCGCGCCGATGAAGAACGAGGGTATGGCCGCCACCTCGGCCACGACGAACACCAACGCTGCGAACACCACGCATTTGGCCCACAGCATCGGGGTTCTCTTGGGCACGGCCAGCAGGCTGGAACGGATCATGCCGGTGGAGTACTCGCTGGCCATCACCATCACTCCGAGCACGCAGATGGCGAGCTGGCTGAGCTGGAAGCCGGCGCCAAGGATCATCCCGACCGGATCGGCGACGATCTGGCGTTGCTGGGACACGCTCGACTTGGACCACTGAGACACGGTGAGCGCGGTGAACAGCGTCGTGAAGCCCAGGGTCAGCACGACCAGCAGCAGCAGCGACCACACCGTCGAGCGCACCGAGCGCAACTTGGTCCACTCGGCCCGCAGGAGACCGCCGAAGCCCCATGACCGACCGCTGTCGACGCCGGACGGGGTGTCGGCTCCGGAGGTGGCGGCCGTCATCCCTACCGCCCCTCCGCCGGTGACGCCGCCATGGCCGGGCCGGCCGGCTCGTCGGCCTGGGCGCCGTACTCGACGCTGTCGCCGGTCAACTCCATGAACGCCTCCTCCATGGACGCCAGCTGGGGTGCCAGCTCGTGCAGCACCAGGCCGTGGCGAGCGGCCAGCTCGCCGATGTGGGCGGCGTCCATGCCGCTGACGGCGAGGGCGCCGCCGTCGGTGGCGCCGACCCGGCCACCCCCACCGACGATGGCCCGCTCAAGGCCCACCGGGTCGGGCCCCTTCACCCGCACGAACTTGTGCGAGCTGCGCTCGATGAACTCCTCGGTCGGGCAGTCGGCGATCAGCCGGCCCCGGCCGATCACGACCAGATGGTCGGCGGTGACCGCCATCTCGTTCATCAGGTGGCTGGAGACGAGCACCGTGCGACCCTCGGCGGCCAGGCGCTTCATCAGGTTGCGGATCCAGCGGATCCCTTCGGGGTCGAGGCCGTTGACCGGCTCGTCCAGGACCAGCACCTTCGGGTCGCCGAGCAGCGCGGCGGCGATGCCCAGGCGCTGGCCCATGCCGAGCGAGAAGCCGCCAGCCCGCTTGCGGGCCACCTGGGTAAGGCCGATCAGCTCGATGACCTCGTCCACCCGTCGACGGGGCAGGCCCTGGCTCTGGGCCAGGCACAGCAGGTGGTTGTAGGCCGAGCGGCCGGAGTGCACGGCCCGGGCCTCCAGGAGGGCGCCCACCACCCGCAGCGGCTGCGACAGCTCACGGTAGGGGCGCCCACCGATCGTGGCGGTTCCCCCGTCGGGCCGGTCAAGGCCCAGGATCAGCCGCATCGTGGTCGACTTGCCGGCGCCGTTGGGGCCGAGGAAGCCCGTCACCTTGCCCTCCTGGACGGCGAACGACAGGTGGTCCACCGCCCGGGTGCTGCCGTACTGCTTGGTCAGATCTCGAACCTCGATCATGGACCGCCCCTTCCGAGATCGCTCTCCAGCCTTCCGCTGAAGAAACCCTACGCCGGGCCCCTCCGGCCTTGCGGCCCTTTTGCTTGAGGCCGGGAACGATGGCCGCAGCACCGTCATCCCCGGTGAGGTGACAGGCTGGCCGGACGGCCGCTAACCTGCTGAGGTTCTCTGAAGACAAGGATCCCCGCCCGATGGCGAACATCAAGAGCCAGATCAAGCGCAACAAGCAGAACGAGCGGGCCCGCGTGCGCAACAAGGCTGTGCGCAGCGAAGTCAAGACCCGCATCAAGGCCACGACGACCGCGGTCGAGACTGGTGCCGACACCACCGTCGACGCCCTCCGGCTGGCCTGCAAGCGGCTGGACAAGGCGGCGGCCAAGGGCGTCATCCACAAGAACCAGGCGGCCAACCGCAAGTCGGCGCTGATGAAGCGGGCCCTGGCCCAGCCTGCCTCCGAGGGCTAGCTCCCGGAGGGCCGGTTCACCGCCCCCAGGGCCTCGACGTCGCTGCGGACCCGCTCGGCGTCGCCCACCAGGATCGTGACGAGGCGCCCAGGCGCCAGGTGAAGTCGGCTGACCCGCAGGATGTCCTCCACCGTCACCTTGGCGAAGCGGCCGGGCATGCCACCCAGCCAGGCGACGTCAAGGCCGACCGAGGCCAGGACCACCAGTTGGCTGGCCAGGCCGCTCTGGGTCTGCAACGACAGGGCCATGCTGCCGACCCGGTAGCGGCGGGCCGATTCGAGCTCCTCGGCGGTGACCGGCCTGGTGGCCATCCGCCCCAGCTCGTAGGCCACCTCGACCAGAGAGGCGGCCGTGACCTCGGTGGCCACGTCGGCCGACACCGTCAGCAGGTCGGCGGCCTGGAGGTGCTCGATGCCGGCGTGGGGCGAGTACGTCCAGCCCTTGTCCTCACGCAGGTTGGCGTTGAGCCGGCTGGAGAACGAGCCGCCGAAGATGGTGACGGCGAGGGCGAGGGCGGGCGAGTCAGGGTGGCCGCGGGGCAGCGCCGGGGCGGCCATGCGGATCGAGCTCTGGACGCTGCCGGGGCGGTCGACGATGGTGACGGGCCCGGTGGTGAAGGCAGGTGGCGGCGCCAGCTCCTCGGCCGGTGAGCCCGACGACCAGCCGCCCAGCGCCGCCTCGGCGGCGTCGAGCAGCCGCCCGGGGGTCACGTCTCCGACCAGCACCAGATGGCCGCCGGACGGGCCGACCCGGTCGCGTCGGTAGGCGGCCAGATGGCCCCTGGTGACCCGGCCGACCTCGTCGGTCGAGGGCAGCGGCTCGCCGTAGGGGTGCCGGCCGTAGACCCGGGAGGTGATGGCCAGGCGGGCCATGGTGCTGGGCTGGCTGGCGGCCATGGCCAGCTCCTCCTGCAGGCGCCCCCGCTCGGTGGCCACCTCGTCGGCGGGGAAGGTCGGCTCGGCCAGCACCTCGCGGGCCAGGTCAAGCAGCGGGACGAGGTTGGTCGACAGCGCCGACCCCGACAGGGACACGTCCTCGGCGTCGGCGCCCGCGGCCAGGGACCCGCCGATGCCCTGCAGCCGAGCAGCCAGCTGGGTCTGGCTGTGGAGGCTGGTTCCGGCCAGCAGGGTGCGGGCCATCACCCGCTGGCGGGCCCCGTCCGACCGGCTGAGCCTCGCCCGGGCGGTCGGCAGCACGAGCCGAAGCTGCACCAGGGGGATTCCCGGCTTGTTGACGGCCCAGACGGTGAGACCGTTGCCCAGCGTGCGGACCCGGGGCGCCGGCACCTTCATGGCCGAGGGAGGTGCAACCAACGGGATCTCCCGTGGTTGCCCGGGCGGCTTGGCGCTCATGCCGAGCCGGGGCGGGCGCCGGCCACGACCTCGAGGACGGCGCGGCGGTCGGTGGCGAGCCAGCGGCCGCAAGCGGCCGACACCTCGTTCGGGGTCACGGCGCCCAGGCGCTCGGGCAGGTTGCCCAGCAGGTCGGTGCCGCCGTGCACCTGCTCGAGAGCCGCCAGCAGCTCGGCCCTGGACAGCAGGTCGTCGCAGCGGCGCAGGTGGGCGGCGACGTTGGCCACCACCACCCGCTCGAGCTCGTCACCCTCCACCTTGGTGGCCACGTCGCCGACCTCCTCGTCCATCGCCGCCAGCAGCGGGTCGAGGCTTCCGGTGAAGTGGGCCACGAGCTGGGCGATGACCGGGTCGCGCTGGGCGAAGGCGTCGCCGAAGGTGCCGGCGTAGCCGCCCACGTGGGTCGCCAGGTGATCGGTCTGCACGAGCCGGCGGGCCAGGCGGCTGGCGTCGCCGTCGACCAGGACGTCGATGGCGAGCAGGACGGCCAGGTACTCGTCGAAGCCCTTCACCGGGTCGGGCACCCGGTAGCCGACGGCCACGGCCGGCAGGGGGGCGGCGGCATCGTGCACCTGCGCCCGCAGCTCGGCCCCGGGAGGCGGCTCGGCGAAGGATGGCCGGCGGGGCACCTTCCCCTTCGGGATGTCGTCGAACTGGCGCTCGACCAGGACCATGGCCGCGTCCACGTCGAAATCGCCCGCCACCACCAGCACGGCGTTGCCGGGGGCGTAGTAGCGGGCGAAGAACGAGGCGGCATCGGCGATGGTGGCCGACTCGAGGTCAACGAACGAGCCGTAGCCGTCATGGGCGTTGTTGAAGGTCTGGAAGAGCACGGCGGGCAGCTGGATCCAGGGGAACCCGCCGTACGGCCGGTTCATCACGTTGACCCTGATCTCCTCCTTCACCACGGCGATCTGGTTGGCCATCGTCTCCTCGCTGAGGCGCACCGCCCGCATGCGGTCGGCTTCGAGGAACAGGCCGAGCTCGAGAGCGCCCGAAGGCAGCTGCTCGAAGTAGACGGTGGCGTCGGGGGTGGTGTGGCCGTTGAAGGTGCCACCGTTGCCCTGGACGAGCTGGGCGTGCCGCAGCTTGTCGAGGCTGGCCGACCCTTCGAACATCAGGTGCTCAAACAGGTGGGCGAAGCCGGTGCGGCCCTGCGGTTCGCTGCGGAAGCCCACGTCGTAGCGGGCCAGGACGGCCACCGACGGGGCCGTGGTGTCGGGGGCCAGCACGACCCGCAGCCCGTTGGCGAGCGTGTGCCGCTCGACGGGGACAAAGGGGGCCGGCAGGCTCCGGGTGGCGGAAGGCATCGCTTTGGACGCTACCGGCGGGCCGGGGCCAGGCGGGCGAGGCGGGCGACGAGCAGCTCGAGGGTGATCTGCTCGGTGCTGCGGCCGGAGCCGTAGGTGCGCAGGCCCCGTAGGTCGAGGTCGGCCCGGTGCAGCAGCTCGACGGCCCGGCCGACGCCGGCGGGACCCAGCCTGGCCGCCTGGGCCAGCGCCTTTCGGGCCGGGAAGGTGCTGCCCTTCAGACCCAGGATCGCCGCGGCCTGCGCCTCGTTGCGGGCGCCGCTGCCCTCGAGGCGCAGGATGCGCTGGTAGTGGCCCCACAGCGAGGCCAGGACGACGAAGGGGTGGCGGACGTGGAGGAGGCGGTGCAGCTGGTGAAGGGCGGCGCGGGCGTCGCCGCCGTCGATGGCGTCGGTCAGGTCCCACGGGGCGCCGCCGCCTTCGGCGCCGAGGACGGGGTCCAGGTCGACGGCTGAGATCGCCGCGCCCTCTCCGTGGGCGGCGGCCAGGACGCTGAGGATGCCGGGCAGGCGGCCGAGGTCCTCGCCCAGGTGGTCGCCGAGGCGGGCGGCGGCGCCACGGTCGAGCCGGACGGGCGCCGACTTGAGCCGGTCGGCCAGCCACCCGCTGCGGGCCTTGGCCTGGCCGGGAGGGCTAGGGTCCAGGATCCTGGCGCCGGCCTTGCGGGCCGCGTCCACCAGCTTCTTGTGCTCACCCGACAGGACCAGGACCAGGCTGGTCTGGGGGTTCGGGTCGCCCAGGTAGGCGCTCAGGCGGCGCAGGTCCTCGGCCCCCCTCAGGTGGTCCTCCGCGTCACGCACCACCACCGCCTTGTCGGCTCCGCCCAGGAAGAAGGCGTTGCACGCCTCGACCACCGAGCCGACGGTGAGGTCGTCACCCCCCAGCTCCTCGATGTCGAGTCCGGCCGTGCGCAGGTCGACGAGCAGGTCGTGGAGGGCGTCGGCCACCAGCGCCGGGTCGCCCTTCACCACATACGCCCGCTCAGCCACCGACCACCTGCACCTGGCGGCGCGCCCCGTCGAGGTGGGCCAGGCGGGCCGACAGCACCGCCTCCATCACCAGGGCCACCCGCCTGGCGCCCCGCACGTCATGGACCCGGATCAGCCGGCATCCCCGGGCTATGCCGAGGGCATGGGCGGCGTGGCTGGCCGACCGCCGCTCCCCGACTCCTAGCCCGAGCAGGTCACCGAGGAAACGCTTGTTCGAGGCGCTGAGCAGCAGCGGCGGGCCGAGGTTGGCCAGCTCACCCGTGTGGCGGAGCAGGGTCAGCGACTGGGCGGAGGTCTTGCCGAGGTCGAGGCCGGCGTCGACGATGATCCGATCGGCGGGGATGCCCGCCGCCTGCGCCCGGGCCACCCGGTCGGCCAGGAAGCTGCGCACCTCCCCCACCAGGTCGGCGTAGACCGGCTCGGGGTCGGCCACCCGGGGCTGCAGGCGGATGTGGGTGGCCACCACGGTCGCCCCGGCCGCCGCCGCCGTGGGCAGGTAGGCGCCGTCGGCAAAGCCGCTGATGTCGTTGCCGACCACCGCACCGGCGGCGCACGCCGCGGCCAGGACGCCGGCCCGCCAGGTGTCGACCGACAGCGCCACGTCGAAGCGGGCCCGCAGCGCCTCGACCGCCGGCACCACCCGCTCCAGCTCCTCGGCCTCACCCACCTCCGGTCCCGGCCCGGCCTTCACCCCTCCGACGTCGAGTACGTCAGCCCCCTCGGCCACCAGCTGGTCGGCCCGGACGAGAAAGGCGTCAAAGGCGAAGTGGGCACCCTGGTCGAAGAACGAGTCGGGCGTGCGGTTCAGGACCCCCATCACCAGCGTGCGCATCGTGAGGTCGTGCTCAGACGAGCCGAGGCGGAGGCGCACGTCCCCTGACGCTAGCGACGGACCACGCGGCCTTCCCGGCCCGAAGATCCGAGCTGGGATGCTCAGCCCCTGATGCCGCTCTGGGTTGGCCCCTACCGCCTCTTGATCGGTCTCACGCTCTGCCCTGCCGCGCCACCTGGATCGCGCCCGGGGGGCCGGGGGTGACCACATAGGGGCCGGCGCGGATCGTGGTGCCCGGTGGCAGGGGGCGGAGGCCGGCGACGTTGAGGCGGACCGGGCCGGCCAGGGTGGTGACGGTGTGGCGTTGCAGGAGGGCGGCCAGCGGGGCCAGGACGCGGGGCCCGGTGCGGGTGGCCACGACCAGGTCGATCCGGCCCACCTGCCGGGACCGCAGGGCGCTGAGCACCCGGGCGGGATCTCCGCCGTCGAGGGCGGCGACGGTGGTGCCGGCTGAGCGCCACAGCCGCAGCCCGGTCGTCGATCGGTCGTCGACCAGGTCTCCGGGCCCGGCGGCGGCGAGCCTGATCGAAGGGACGAGGAGGACGGTGGCGGCGGCGGTGGCGAGCACCCGGCGGCTGGGCCGGCGGGGGTCATCGCCGCGCACGGCCCACCACACCAGGACAGCGGCGAGGAGCACGGTCACGGCGCCAACGGGCGCCAGCGGCAGGAGGGCGGCCAGGTGGGAGACCGCCACCAGCCAGGCCAGCAGCAGCCGGCTCGGCAGGTGGATGAGGACGGCCGCCGGGCCGCCGAGGAGGCCGGCGGCCAGGCCACCCGTGAGGCCCCACACCATCACCGGTGCGGCGGCGGGAACGGCCAGGGCGTTGGCCGGGATAGAGGCCGGTGGCAGCCCACCGAGGGTGAGCAGCAGCGGAGCGGTGGCGGCCTGGGCGGCCAGGGTCGCCGCCACCGCCTCGCGCAGAACGGCCGGCCCACGGAGACGGGCGGCGAGCGGCCGGGCCCACAGGGCCAGGCCGACCACCGCGGCCACCGAGAGCTGGAAGCCGAGGCGGTGCACCAGCATCGGGTCGACCAGCACCAGCCCGGCTACGGCCAGCGCTACGAGTCGCAGCGCCGAGGCTTCGATGCCCAGCGCGCCGGCCAGCAGAGCCAGGGCGGCCATCGCCGTGGCCCGCAGCACCGATGGTTCCCACCTGACTGCGGTTCCGAACAGGCCCAGCACCACCACTGCGGCCACGAGCCGACCCCGCAGCCCCAGGCGGCGCAGCAGCGGGCCCACGGCGGCCAGGGCGAAGGCGACGTTCTCCCCTGACACGACCAGGAGGTGGGTGAGACCGGCGGCCTTGAAGTCCGCCTCGACGCCAGCGGGCTCGTCGCGGCCGTCGCCAACGACCAGGCCGGCCCACAGCCCGCGACGGTCCTGCGGCAGGGCGGTCGAACCGCGGGCCAGCGTCCGGCGGAAGGCGTTGGCCGCACGGACCCAGGGCGGCCCCCTGCCCGCCGGCCGACAGGTGATGATGCTCAACCGGGCCGAGACGTGACGGGTGGCCAGAAAGGCCTGCGATCCACGCGACGGTGCCTCCAGGGTTCCCGCCGCCGCGATGCGCTCGCCGGCCAGCAGCGGCCGGATGCACGAGGCGACCGGGCCAAAGGCGATGGTCTCGACGTGCCGGCCGCCGGCCAGGCGCAACTCGGTCAGCACCGCACCACCGCCGGGCGCCGGGTCGGTCACCAGGGTCGCCGTCCCGGCCCAGCGGCTCGGTGGCGGCGGCACCACCCCAGACCATGACCGGGCCCCGAGGACAGCGGCCAGGGCCAGGCCGCAGACCCCCAGCAGCAGCGGGCGGGAGACGACGACGGCCAGGGCGCACCCGGCTGCGGCCGCCAGCAGCGCCGGGCGGCCGGCGCCGGCCCGGGGCAGCGACCGGGAGGCCAGGGCGCCGGCCGCCACCAGGATGGCCAGCACCACGCAATGGCGGTCCTCCATCGCTACACCCGCACGAGGGGGCGCAGGCGCTCGAGGCGGGCGGGGCCGATGCCAGGCACGTCGAGCAGGTCCTCGGGCCGGCGGAACCGGCCGTTCTTGTCCCGCCAGGCGATGATGGCCGTGGCCGTCGCCGGGCCCACGCCCGGCAGCGTGTCGAGTTCGGCCGGCGTGGCCCGGTTCAGGTCGACCGGGGCCGGAGGTCCCGGCGGCGCCCCCGGGCTGCCCGGCGCCCCGGCCGGAGCCGGGGGCGGCGGCTCGCCCTGCCTGGGCACCCGCACCTGCTCGCCGTCGGCCACCACCCGGGCCTGGTTCAGGCCCGCCACGTCGGCATCGGCGGCGGCGCCACCGGCAGCCGACACCGCGTCCGCCACCCGCATCCCAGGCTTCAGGTGCACCAGGCCCGGACGGGCCACCGCGCCGGCTACGTCGACGACCACGTCGTCCCCCTCCTTGCCGGCGGCCTTGGCGGAGACCCCCGGTCCTGCCCCCGACGCCGCCCCGGATCCCGGCCCGCGGCCAGCCACCGGTCCAGAGCCCGGGTCAGCGGGCTCGGCCAGTGCCGGCGTCGCCGTCGGCATCGCCCCGGCCACCGACGTGGACCGAGACGGCCGGAGCACCACCACCCCCACCACGACCAGGACGACTGCGAGTACGCCAGCGAACACGTAGGAGGGCCGGAACAGCAGCAGCCGCCGCTTCAGCTCGGCCAGGGCGACACGCCACTCGGGCTGACCAGCCGGCGGCAACGCTGGCAAAGGGGCGTCGGGCATGGCGCCAACTCCTCGGGAAGACAGAAATGCGGTCGTCCAGCGAGGGGGAAGCGCTGCAGTCGAAAGCGTATCTCCTCAGCGACCGCGTGCGCTAGGGCTCAGGGCACACGGGGCTCAGGGCACACGGGGCTCAGCGCTCAGGCGGGCATCCCCAGCCGAGGGTGCGGCGAGCTTGCCACTCGGCCTCGATCTCTTCGGGGAGGCGCCGGTAGGCGGCGTCATGACCCCAGCCGTCGAGGCGGAGCAACAGGTAGCGGCCGAGGTAGCGCACCAGGAAGCCCGGCACGCCCCGCTCGCGGTACTGGCGGACATGGACCAGCTCATGGGCCAAGAGGTGACTGCTGTGCTCGTAGCCCCGGCGCACGAGGATGAACCGGCCGATGGTCATGGCGTCGGCTCCGGGCGGGACCGGCCCGCCAACCACGAGCACCGCCCCCTCGTGCCGGACGAACCGCATCAGCTTCGGGAACACCGGGGCAACGGCAACGGGCTGGACAGCGCCGCTAGAACAGCGTCGTGGTCAGGCGCTTGCGCCAGGTGCCGGTGCGGGGGTCGTCGGACCCGAGGACCTCGAGAAGGTCGAGGAAGTCCTTGCGGGCCCCCTCATCCGCCTTCACCCGGCCCAGCAGCTCGCCCAGCCGGGCGTCCACGTCGGGCGGCAGGTCCGGGTTGTGGGCCCTGGCCTTCAGGTGGCGGACCTCGGCGGTCTCGGGCACCTTGTTGAGCAGCACCGAGGCTTCCTCGGTGTCGCCGCGCTCGACCAGTACCTCGGCCAGGGCCAGAGTGGCGGCGAGATGCCCGGGCTCGAGCTCCAACGCCTGGCGCAGCGAGGCCTCGTCGCCGGCGGCGACCAGGGCGTCGGCCGGCGACTGGATCGGGCCGAGACGGGCGATGAACTCGCGCACCTGGGCCTCGGGCAGGGCACCCACGAACTGATCGGTGACCTGGCCCTTGACCACGGCGAACACGGCCGGGATCGACTGGACCTTGAACATCGCGGCCACCTGCGGGCTGGCGTCCACGTCGACCTTGGCCAGCTCGACGGCACCGGCTGTCTCGGCCACCACCCGTTCGAGCACCGGCCCGAGCGCCTTGCACGGGCCGCACCACTCGGCCCACAGGTCGACCACCACCGGCACCTGGAAGGAGCGTTCGTAGACAGCGGACTGAAACGTCGCATCGGTCACGTCGAGGGCCACGAAAGGGGAAACCTACACGGGGCCCACCGTGTTCCGCACCGCCATCGGCAGGCGGCTCGGCAGGCGGCGACCAGACCGGCTTCGACGCCCTCGCCATCCAGGTCGGCCTGCTCGCCGAGGCCGCACGAGCCACCCTCGGCTAGACCACGGCGGCGCGCCGTAGGGTCTCGGAGATGGCCCTGTACGAGCTGATCGCCCAGCCGCCCCGCATGGACCGGGTGCTCGTCCTCGGGCTCGAGGGCTGGATCGACGCCGGTGCCGGGGGCGCTCAGGCCATGGCCGCCCTGCTGGCCGACACCACCACCGAGGTCGTCGGCACCTTCGACAGCGACGCCCTCATCGACGCCCGGGCCCGGCGCCCGATGGTGCAACTGACCGAGGGGGTCCACACCGCCATCAGCTGGCCGACCATCGAGGTGCGGGCCGGCACGGATCGCCTCGGCGCCGGGATCGTGCTGATCACCGGGCCCGAGCCCGACCTGATGTGGCGGGCTTTCACCGAGGACGTCCTGCGCCTGGCCACCGACCTTTCGGTCACCATGACCGTCGGCTTCGGCGCCTTCCCGGCCCCTGTCCCCCACACCCGGCCGGTTCGCCTGGCGGCCACGGCCACCTCCCGTGAGCTGGCCGACAGCATCGGCTTCGTCCCCGGGACCATCGACGTGCCGGGCGGCATCCACGCGGCGATCGAGCAGGCGATGGGGGCGGAGGGCCGGCCGGCCACGGGGCTGTGGGCCCGGGTTCCCCACTACATCTCCAACCTCCCGTACCCGGCGGCATCGGTGGCCATCCTCGACGGCCTGCGGCTGGTGGCCGGCGTCGACATCGACACCGGCGAGCTGCAGGCGGCGGCCGGCGTCACGAACTCTCGCATCGGCTCGCTCATCTCCAACAGCGACGAGCACTCGGCGATGCTGCACGCCCTTGAGCAGCAGTGGGACGCGGATCTCGGCCGCATCTCAGGTCCCATGCCGACCGACCTGCCGAGCGGCGACGAGCTGGCCACCGAGCTGGAGCGCTTCCTGCGCGACCAGTGAGGCCCGGCGCGTCGACTCGGTGCACGCGACGGTTAGAAGTCCCGACATGGGGAACAAGCCGGGCATGAACTTCATCTTGTGGATCGTGGCCGCGGTCATCGCCATCGTCGGCGTGGTCCAGCTGTTCCAAGGCCAGATCATCTTCGCCATCGTCCTCTTCGTCGTCGCCTGCCTGGTCGGCCCCGGCGGGTACAGCGTGTTCCGCAGCCGCACCGCCCGCTGAAGCCCAAGCCCTGAAGGTCCCCCTTCCAGAGCCTTCAGGCCGACCAGCGCCGGCCGAGGGCACCGGCGAGCAGCGCCACGATCTCGTGAGGCTTGTCGAACCGGCGGGCGCCGGCGATGGCTGACACCCACACCAGGCCTTTGACGGCGCTGGTCAGCAGCACGCCGTCGGCGGCAATCAGCTCGTCCGAGCCGAGGCGCCCGATGCGCAGCGGCACACCGAGGTCGACCGCCTCATCGAGCAGGCAGCGACGGGTGACACCGGGGAGGATCCGTCCGTCGAGGGACGGGGTGCAGAGGCGCCCGTCGATGACGGCGAAGGCGTTGGCCCAAGTCGCCTCCAGCACCGAGCCGTCCTCGTCGCACAGCACGGGCACATGCGGGGCGACGGCCTGCTCCAGCGCCAGCACCGCGGCACGGTCGGCCCACTTGTGGGCGCCCAGACCATCGGCCACGGTGACCAGGGCGATGTCGGCCTGCGACCAGCCGCCGTCCAGCACGGGCGGCCGGGCCACCGGCCCAGCTGTGGTGGTCACCCCTGGATCCCCCTCGTCCACCCGGATCTTCCAGGTGCCGGCGCCGAGGGAGGCGAGGGCGGCGGCCAAGGCCGGCGCGAGGTCGGTCCCGGTGGACCGGCGGAAGCGGGCCCGGTGGGCGGCATTCAGCTCCAGCCCATGATCGGCTGAGGCGAATCCCATCGCGCCGCAGTATGCCTCCCGGGCCGTCGGCTCGAGGCGGTTGCACAGCGTCTCGGCCGCAACCTTCGGCGCCCCAGTGACCGAGCCGGGCGGGAAGCCCGCCCGTACCAGCTCGGCGTCGCTCGTGGCCTCGCCCAGGGTGCCCTCGACGGTGGAGACCAGGTGCCACACGCCGGCCAGCGCCTCCACCTCGGCCTGACGGGGGACTTGGACCGTGCCGGGAGTGCACACCCGGCCGAGGTCGTTGCGCACCAGGTCGACGATCATCATGTGCTCGGCCCGGTCCTTGGTGGCGCCGGCCAGGTCGGCCCGCCCGGCGTCGGTAAGGGGGCGGGTGCCCTTGATCGGCTCGCTGCGGACGTGCCGCCCGTGGCGGGCGAGGAACACCTCGGGCGACAGGCTGGCGACGGCGCCATCGCCTGAGGCCACGAAGGCGGCCCGGGGCGGACGCAGCCGGGCGCCGGCCTCACACCAAAGGCCCAGGGCCGAGCCGCAGAAGCAGGCTTCGAGCCGCACACAGACGTTGGCCTGGTACAGCTGCCCGGCGGCGACGCGCAAGACAGCCTCCTCGACGGCGCCGATGTGACCGCTCCGACATGGCTGGGCCGTGAGGGGGCCGGCCGACCACGCTGGCGGCGGGCGGGGCCGGTCGATCCGAGCCTGCCACCGGGCAACCTCGGCCGGGTCGGGCCGGCCGACAGACTCCAGCCACCAGCGGCCGTGGCCGTCGCCCCCGGCACACCGACTCGAACCGGGCCAGCGCCGAGGAGCGGCGCGGCACCGGCCGGTCTCCGTCGCCGGGCAGCCGCTCGAGGCGAGCGCCCAGTCGGTAGCCCAGCCAGCCGGCCCAGGTGCCGCTGGCCGTCTGGTCGAGGAGGTCGAACGGGTCGTCGGCCGGGTCGGCGACCTCGGCGGGCCGGTCGGCCAGCAGGGCGACACCGCCGGCCCAGTCGCCGATGAACGCCACAGCCCACGGCTCGTCGGCCAGGTGGGCGGCGACGGCCCACGGGTCGGGGCCGCCGCTGAGGGCTACCCGAGCCGTGCCATCTCCTGGCGCAGCTGGTCGAGGCCCAGCGGTCCGAGGTCCAGGGCGGCGGCGTGGAAGGCCTTCAGGTCAAAGGCGCCACCCTGGCGTTTCCGGGCCTCCTCACGCGTCTGCAGCCACACCCGTTCGCCGATCTTGTAGGAGATGGCCTGGCCGGGCCATCCCAGGTAGCGGTTCACCTCGTCGACGACGTAGGTCGGCTCGAGCAGCGTGTGGGCGGCGAGCAGCTCGCGCATCGCCTCCGGCGTCCACTGCTCGCCTTGGCGCCAGCCGAACGCGTTCTTCGGAATGCTCAGCTGCATGTGCGCTCCGATGTCGAGCACCACCCGGGTGGCCCGCAGGGACTGGGCGTCGAGCATGCCGAGACGATTGCCCGGGTCGTCGAGGTAGCCGAGCTCATCCATCAGCCTCTCGGCGTACAGCGCCCACCCCTCGCCGTGGCCGCTCACGAAGCAGCAGGAGCGCTGGAAGCGGTTCAGGTTGGCGGCGTTTACGGTGGCCTGGGCCACCTGGAGGTGGTGGCCGGGCACCCCCTCGTGGTACACGGTGGTCACCTCAAGCCATGTGGAGAAGTCCTCCTGGCCGGCGGCGAGCGACCACCACATCGTGCCGGGCCGAGTCAGGTCCTCGGAAGGCCCTGTGTAGTAGGCCATGGCGTTGCCTCCCGGGGGGGAGATGGCGCAGCGCAAGGACCGAATCGATTCAGGGATGTCGAAGTGGGTGCCGTTCAGCTCTGCGACGGCCCGGTCCGACAGGTCCTGCATCCACGCCTGCAGGGCGTCGGCACCGTGGAGGATGCGGCCGGGATCCGAGTTGAGGGCAGCGGCGGCGTCGGCCACCGAGCCGCCGGAGACCACGGCGTCGGCCACCGCCGCCTTTTCCGCCTCGATGCGGGCCAGTTCGTCCCAGCCCCAGGCGTAGGTCTCGTCGAGGTCGAGCTGGGCCCCGGTGAAGACCCGGGCCTCGAGCGGGTACCGGTCGGGGCCGACGGCGTCCTGCGGGCGGGCATGGGGAGCGAGCTCGTTCTCCAGGTGCTCAGCCAGCAGGGCGTAGGCGGCGTCGGCGGCCGCCGCCGCACCGGCCAGATGATCGCCGTCCGGCAGGCCGGCGGCGAGAGTCGAGAAGAAGCCGGCCTGGTCCTGCATCCCGGCCCAGCGCCGGCACTGGGTGGCCACCTGGGTCACCTGGCGGCGCGCCGGGGCGACGCCCAGCCGCAGCCCTTCCCGGTAGGTCTCGGCCAGCCCGGCCAGCGCCGCCGGCACCGCCGCCAGCCGAGCCCCCAGCACCTGGCGCTGCTCCTCGGTGTCGGTGGCCATCAGGTCGAAGACCTCCCGCACGCCCTGCGGTGCGCTGGCGATGACGTTGAGGTTCCCGAAGGCCACGTTGGCCTGGTAGCGCTCGAGCTCCAGTCCCAGCCGTTCCTGCATCAGCGCCGCTGCCGTCCGCTCCCGGTCCCCGACCGGGCGGGCCGCCGTCAGGCTGGCCAGCGTCCGCCGCACCAGCGCCTCGCCGGCCGCCACCCCCGCAGGCGACAGGTCGCCGATCTCGTGGTCATGGCCGGATACACCGAGGAACGTCGCCGTCGTCGGCTCCAGCGTGCAGAGCTCCTCCACATAGCGTTCAGCGATGGCGGCGACCGGACCGGGAGCGGCGGACATGAGCCGTCAGTCTGCTCGTCGTCACAGCCGTCCATACCCTTCGCTCATGTGCGTTGTCTGCAAGCGCCTCGCCAGCACGTTGGCTGGGGGTGCTACGGTCGCCAGTTCAAAGGACGGGGCTATAGCTCAGTTGGCAGAGCGCGTCCATGGCATGGACGAGGCCGTGGGTTCAATTCCCACTAGCTCCACATCGCCGCCTGAGGCCTCCGAGCCCTGGATGCTCGGAGGCTTCATCGCCGGCGAAGGATGCTTCACCGCGTGCCTTCAACCTGGTTCGTTCGCTGACGGCAGCCCGAGGATGAAGTTCGTCTTCTGCGTCGAGGTCGCCCAGCGCGACCAGAGGCTGCTCGAGCTGCTGAGGCGACACCTCGGCGGTGGGATCAGCTGGAGGGCCGCCGCCCAGGAGCACCATCAGCCGACAGCCACATTCGCCGTACGCAGCCACCTGGCTCATCACCAACGGACGATCCCCTTCATGGAGCACTACCTGCTCCAAAGCGCCAAACGGAGGCAGTTCGAGCAGTGGAGGGCTGCGCTTGCTGCCTATGAGCTCGAGCACCCGACCCGGTGGGGCCGGGGGCCGTCTTCATGTTCCCAACCAGGCTGCGGCCAACCTGTGCGTGGGCGCGGGCTGTGCCGGATGCACTACTACCGTGCAACGGGCTACTGACGCGCTGGTCTGGTGGATCGGGGGCTTCGTCGCCGCCGAGGGCTGCTTCAGCGCGACGGAGATCGGTGCCCATCGCCGATTCACCTTCCAGGTCGGCCTTGGTGCTTCAGACACATCGGTGTGCGAAACCTTGCAAGAAGCTCTCGGCATCGGCCGGCTGGTCACCTACGAGCGGCGCCGAGCCCACTACGACGACGAGATCGCCTTCGTCGTCACCCGGATGCGCGACCTCGTTGAGGTGATCGTCCCGTTCATGGACGCCCACCTACCGGACTCGTACAAGAAGATCCAATATGAGACATGGAGAGAGGAGCTCATCTCCTACTGGACCAACAAGGCTCGGCGAAGGCGACCTTGCCGGCTCGACCGTTGCAGCCTGACGGCTGTCGCTCACGGGTTGTGCCGGGCCCACCTCTGGTCCGAGATGGGCCGCTGATCGGCCTTAAAGCTAGCGTCACCCGGTCGGTCGGGTCGCGGCTAGGCCGACGTAGGGTGCCGGGCGCTCGAGGACGTGGGCAGCCTCGGCGGCGGCGGCCAGGGCGTGGTCCACGGCTTCGCGCAGCCGCCCCTCCTGGCCGTTGTCGAGCACAGGTGCAGGGCGATGCGGAATGTCGCCATCACCAGGGCGGCCCACACCCGGGGGCGGGGGTCGGTGGCAGCCGGGACGCCCAGGCGGGCGGCGACGAAGCCGGCGAGGGTGTCGGCCATGTCGGCTTCCAGCATGGTGCGCTCATAGGACCAGACGGCCGGGTTCTGGGCAGCGATCCGACGGCGGAGGACGATGTCGTCGCTTGGGCGCCAACGTGGTCGGCCATGTCGCCCACCAGCGTTGCCAACGACAGGAACGGGTGCTCGTCTGCCGGCCGGGCGGCCAGCTGTCGGGTGATCCGCTCCCGCTGGGCGGGACCGGGACGAGAAGCCGTCGATCGACTACGTCGGAATCGGCCTGTCGTCGCTAGGCCTGCTGGGTTCACCGCCGGCGCATCGCTGACGGGGGCGATGTCACTCGGCCAGGTCGGCCTGACCTTCTGCATCCCGGTTTTCCTGCAGTCGGTTCGGGGGCTCGACGCGCTGCACACCGGCTATGCGCTGCTGCCGCTCTCCGCCGGGTTGCTGGTGACCGCACCGTTGGGCGGCTACCTGGCCGCCCACGTCAACCCCAAGCGGATCGTCCAGACCGGCCTGATGATCAGTGTCGTCGGGCTGATCCTCCTCCGCCACTCGCTGAACGCCGGCACCACCGCCGCTGACCTCATCGGCCCGCTGGCCGTCTACGCCAGCGGGCTCGGGCTGAGCATGTCCCAGCTTGGCAACATCACCATGTCGGCCGTGTCCGTCAACCAGGCCGGCGAGGCGTCCGGCGTCAACAACACCGTCCGTCAGATCGGGTCCTCGCTCGGCACCGCCATCATCGGCTCGGTGCTGATCGCTTCGATAGCAGGCGGCCTCTCCGGCGGCGTCAGGTCCAGCGCCGTCATCGACCCTGCCTACCGGGCCGAGGTGAGCCGCGAGGTGAAGGCGCAGGCCTCAGCCGTCGAGTTCGGCGCACCGCTCGTCAGCGCCCAGCCGCTGACGGTCAACGAGCGGGTCGAGATCAAGCGGCTGGCCGACGACGCCACCGTGCGGGCCGACCGCACGGCGCTGCTGTTCACCGTGCTGTTCACCGCCATCGGCTTCCTGCTGGCGTCCAGGCTGCCGAACACCCGCAACGTCGAGAGAGAGGAGTCACCGGCTCCTGCTGTGCACTGAGCCGAGCTGGCGGGCCACAGGACGCCTGGTGCCAGGCCCGCCGCCCATCGGCTCAGTCAACTCAGTCAACACCTCAGCGGTTCACGGTTCCCATGTCGGCGTAGCGGTCACCGGCGGCCTCGCCGATGTTGGCGCCGATCCAGGCGAGGTCGTCAGCATCCAGCTCCAGCTGAGCAGCGGCCAGGTTCTCCTCGAGGTAGGCGACCCGCTTGGTGCCCGGGATGGGGACCACGTCGTCGCCCTGGGCGAGCACCCAGGCCAGCGCCACCTGCCCCGGCTTGCAGCCCTTGCGGTCGGCCAGCTCGACCACCCGGTCCACCAGAGCAAGGTTCCGGTCGAAGTTTGCCGTGCTGAACCGGGGAAATCGTTCGGCCCGTGAGTCACCCTCGGGCAGGTCAGCCGCCGACCGGTAGGCGCCGGTGAGGAATCCCCGGCCGAGCGGGCTGTAGGCCACGAACCCGATCCCGAGCTCGCGGACCGTCGGGAGCACCTCGGCCTCGACGTCACGGGTCCACAGGCTGTACTCGCTCTGAAGGGCGGCGATCGGGTGAACGGCGGCGGCTCGCCGGATGGTCGCAGCCGACGCCTCGGACAGCCCCAGGTGGCGCACCTTGCCGGCCGACACCAGCTCGCCCATGGCCCCCACCGTCTCCTCGATCGGCACCTTGGTGTCCACGCGGTGCTGGTAGTAGAGATCGATGTGGTCCACCCCCAGCCGCCGCAGCGAGGCGTCGCAGGCCGAGCGCACGTAGTCCGGGCTGCCGTTGATCCCGACCCACGACCCGTCCTCGCGCCGCTCGTTGCCAAACTTGGTGGCCAGCACCACCTCGTCGCGGCGGTCGGCGATGGCCAGGCCCACGAGGCGCTCGTTGGTGAAGGGCCCGTACATGTCGGCGGTGTCGAGGAAGCTGCAGCCGAGGTCCAGGGCGCGCCGGATCACCGCGGTCGACTGCGCGTCATCGGTCCGGCCGTAGAACTCGGACATGCCCATGCAGCCGAGCCCAATGGCTGAGACGGTCAGGTCAGCGAGGGAGCGTTGTTCCATGTAGGGCTCCTACCCGATGATGGGGGCATCGATGCGGGCCGCTGGCCCGACGGTTGTTCAGTCGACCGTGGCAGGGTGCACGTCGACGGCGACCAGCTCGGCATCCCAGTCGACCCGGGGTGCGTCCTTCCATAGCCGCTCGAGGTCGTAGTAGGCCCGCCACTCGTCGAGGAACACGTGCACGATCATGTCGCCGTAGTCGATGAGGATCCACGTTGCCGCGTCCATGCCCTCGACCCTCAGCGGCGCCGTGCCCCCGTGCTCCTTCACCCTGCGCTCGACCTCATCGGCGATGGCCCGGACCTGTCGGTCGTTGCCGGCGGAGCAGATGACGAAAGCGTCCACGATGCCGAGCAGGCGGCCGACGTCCAGGATCACCGGGTGGTCGGACTTCTTGTCGGCGGCGGCCCGGGCGGCGACACAGCAGAGCTCGAAGGTGTCGGGCTGGGTCATGGGCAAGGCGGGTCTTCCAGCCGTTCGTCCATCCGCAGGTCAGCGTACAGCCCCCTCCTGCGGACTTCGCGCACCGCCGCCTCGGGCACCAGGTAGTCGAGCGGGCGGCCGTCTCCCACCCGGGCCCGAAGATCCGTCGACGACACCTCGAGGGCGGGGATCTCGACGACGTCGGCCCGCCATCCCGCTGGGACCGCCGGCGGGGGCGCCCCCGGCCGGTTGACGATGGCCAGCCGGCACCGTGCCCGCACCTCCTCCACCCGCTCCCAGGTGTGCAGGAGGGCGGCGACGTCGGCCCCGATGACCAGGACGAGGTCGGCCCCGGGCTCAGCGCGCTGGAGGTCGGCCAGGGTGTCGGCCGTGTAGCTCACCCCGCGGCGGGCGACCTCGAGGTCACTGGCCTCGACGCCGGGAACCTCACCGACCGCGGCCCGCACCACGGCGAGGCGGTCCTCAGCCGGGGAGACGGCCCGCCCGCCCACCTTCTGCCACGGCCGGTTGGCCACGACGAGGAGCACCAGGTCGAGGTCAAGGGCGTGGCGCACGTTGACCGCGGCCACGAGGTGGCCGACATGGACAGGGTCGAAGGTCCCCCCGAAGACACCGATGGCGCCGCTCATGCGCCGCCCGGCCCCTCGACGACCGTCGGCTCCGCGCCCATCGGGGTAGCGCCGCGGCAGGCCCGCACCGGAGCCCTAGCTGAGCTCGGTGAGAGCAGATACGGCGCCGGCGCCGTCACCTGCTGGGACCCGCGTGGCGCCGCGGGGGACCCGCCCCTCGCCGAGCACCACCAGCGGGCGTCCCGTCTTGGCCCACGCCGTGGCCGCCTTGTCACTGCCCGACACCACCAACCCGTCAACACCGCGGCCCACCAGGAAGGCGATGCTGTCCGGCGGGGCGACGACCAGGAGGTGGCCGGCGTCGGCGGCGGCTGCCGCCATGGCCTCCAGGTGCTGGGTCCAGGCGCCGTCGCTGACGTAGGCGATGATCCTGGTGCGGCCGCTGCGCATGGAGGCCGCCGAGGCGTCGGCCACGTAGCCGAGCTTGCGGGCCGCCGCCTGCACCCGGGCCCGGGTGGGATCGCTGACGCCCGGCCGGCCGTTCAGGGCGACGCTGGCCGCCGAGAGCGACACCCCGGCCGCCCGGGCCACGTCGACCAGGCGAACCCGTGCTCCCTGCTCCATGGCGCCGGAGGCTAGGGGTGAAACGTTCCACAGGCAAGAGGGTACCGGGCCGGGATCGGCGGCCCCTTTGCCGAACGGCCCCCGGCGAGGGATCATTGGGTGTGGCACAGACCTGGACGCCGTCGTCGTGGCGCGACCTTCCCGTGGTGCAGCAGCCGGCCTGGCCCGATCCCGCCGCCGTCCAGCTGGCCGAGAAGCACCTGGCTTCCATACCGCCGCTGGTGTTCGCGGGCGAGGCGCGCCAGCTGACCGAGGCGCTCGGTGAGGTCGTCGGCGGCCGGGCCTTCCTCCTCCAGGCCGGCGACTGCGCCGAGAGCTTCTCGGACTTCTCGGCCGATGCCATCCGCGACAAGCTCAAGGTCATCCTGCAGATGGCGGTCGTCCTCACCTACAGCAGCGGGGTGCCCGTGGTGAAGGTGGGGCGCATCGCCGGCCAGTTCGCCAAGCCCCGCTCCAGCGACACCGAGCTCGTCGACGGTGTCGAGCTGCCCAGCTTCCGGGGCCACAGCGTGAACGACGACGCCCCCACCACCGAGGCCCGCACCCCGGACCCGCAGCGGCTCGTGCAGGCCTACCACCAGGCCGCGTCCACCCTTAACCTGCTCCGGGCCTTCACCAAGGGTGGGTTCGCCGACCTGTCCCGGGTCCACACCTGGAACCAGCAGTTCGTCACGACCAGCTCCCAGGGGCGGCGCTACGACCAGCTGGCCGGCGAGATCGACCGGGCCATGAGCTTCATGCGGGCGTGCGGCATCGACCTCGACCGCGAGGCCGGTCTCCACCAGGTCGACTTCTGGACCTCGCACGAGGCGCTCCTGCTCGGCTACGAGGAGGCGCTCACCCGCTGCGACTCGCTCACCGGCGACTGGTACGACTGCAGCGCCCACATGCTCTGGATCGGTGAGCGCACCCGTCAGCTCGACCATGCCCACGTCGCCTTCCTCGAAGGCGTGGGCAACCCGCTCGGGGTGAAGCTGGGGCCGAAGGCCACACCGGAGGACGCGGTGGCCCTGGCCCGGCGCCTCAATCCGAACCGGGTCCCGGGCCGCCTCAGCTTCATCTGCCGCATGGGGGCCGGCAACGTGCGCCACGCCCTGCCCGCCATCGTCCGGGCCGTCGCCGCCGAGGGCACGCCGGTGCTGTGGGCGTGCGACCCCATGCACGGCAACACCTTCACCGCCGCCAACGGCCGCAAGACCCGCCGTTTCGAGGTCGTGGTCGACGAGGTCGCCGGCTTCTTCGAGGTGTGCCGAGCCGAAGGCGTGTGGCCGGGCGGCCTCCACTGCGAGCTGACCGGCGACGACGTCACCGAGTGCCTGGGCGGCGGCGAGAACGTCCTAGAGGAGCAGCTCGACTCCCACTACACCAGCGCCTGCGACCCCCGCCTCAACGCCCGCCAGTCCCTCGACCTGGCCTTCCGCACCGCCGAGCTACTCCGCTCCTGAGGCACCCTCCGTTTTCCGAGCTGATGTCCCTCGACAATCGGGGTTCGTGATCCTCAGGAATCGGACTTGGGGAGTAACGCCGTCTGGGCACTCCCGACGGGGATGCCCCTCAGAGGACGACGTTCACCAGGGAGGGGGGGCGGCTGATGACCTTGCGGGGGGTGTTGCCGGCGAGGAGGTCGAGGACCTTGGGGCTGGACAGCGCCGCCTCCTCGGCCTCCTCTGCGGTGATCGTGGCGGGCACCTCGATGCGGTCGCGCAGCTTGCCGTTGACCTGGACCACCAGGGTCACCGTGTCCTCGACGAGGAGGGCAGGATCGGCGGTCGGGAAGGGCTGGAGGCCGACCGAGGGCTGGTGGCCCAGGCGGGCCCACAGCTCCTCGGCCACGTGGGGGGCCAGGGGTGCCAGGAGCAGGGCCAGGGTCTCGCCCGACTGGCGATCGCACCTCCCCGACTTGGTCAGGTGGTTCACCAGTTCGTTGATCTTGGCCACGGCGGTGTTGAAGCGCAGGGCGGCGTAATCGGCGGTCACCCCGGCGACGGTGCGGGCCAGCACCCGGGCCGTCGCCGGGTCGGGCGCCTCGTCCGCCACCCGGGTGGTGCCGTCCCACTCGTCGACCACAGCCCGCCACGCCCGCTGCAGCAGCCGGTGGCTGCCGACGATGTCCCGGGTGTTCCACGGGCGCCCCATGTCGAGCGGGCCCATCGACATCTCATAGACCCGCAGGGTGTCGGCCCCGTAGGTCTCGTAGATCTCGTCAGGTGTCACCGAGTTCTTCAGCGACTTGCCCATCTTGCCCATCTCCCGGGTGACGGTCCGGCCATCGTGGGAGAAGACCCCTCCCGCGTCCTCGACGACCTCGGCGGCCGGCACGTGCAGGCCGCGCTCGTCCAGGTAGGAGGGGGCGCCGATCATTCCCTGGTTGAACAGGCGCTGAAACGGTTCAGGGGTCGACACCTCGCCCAGATCGAACAGCACCTTGTGCCAGAAGCGGCTGTACAACAGGTGCAGGACGGCGTGCTCGACGCCGCCGACGTAAAGGTCGACGCCGCCGGCCTTGCCCCCGCTGGCCATCCAGTAGCGCTCGACCTCCCGATCGACGAAGCGCTCGTCGTTGGTGGGGTCCAGGTAGCGCAGGTAATACCAGCAGCTGCCCGCCCACTGGGGCATGGTGTTCAGCTCGCGCCGGTAACGCTTCGGCCCTTCGCCCAGGTCAAGCTCGACCAGCACCCACTCCTGGCAGCGCCCGAGGGGCGGCTCCGGCTCCGAGGTGTCGTCGTCGGGCCGGCTGCGGGGGGCGAAGTCGTCGAGCTCGGGCAGCTCCACCGGCAGCATCGACTCGGGCAGCGCCACTGGCAGTCCGTCGTCGTCGTAGACGATCGGGAACGGCTCGCCCCAGTACCGCTGGCGGGAGAACAGCCAGTCCCGCAGCTTGTAGACCGTCGCTCCCCGCCCATGGCCCTCGTCCTCCAGCCAGCCGGTGATCCAGGCCTTGGCCTCGGCAACCGCCATGCCGTCGAGGTTGACCCCGGGACCGGCCGAGTTGATGGCCGGGCCGTCACCTGTGAAGGCGCCCCCCTCCCAACCCTCGGGGGGCTGGACCGTGCGGACGATGTCGAGGTCGTAGGCATGGGCGAAGGCCCAGTCCCGCTCGTCCTGGGCCGGCACAGCCATGATCGCCCCGGTCCCGTAGCCCATCAGCACGTAGTCGGCCACGAACACCGGGATCGGCCGGCCGGTTGTGGGGTTGGTGGCCCAGCCGCCGGTGAACACCCCGGTCTTGGCCCGGGCCTCGGACATGCGGTCCTGGTCGCTGGCCCGGCTGGCCGACGCCCGGTAGGCGGCCACCGCCTCGACCGGGGTGCCGTAGCCACCCGTCCAGCGTTCCCGGGTGCCGTCGGGCCAGGCGTCGGCCACCAGGCCGTCGACCAGCGGGTGCTCGGGCGCCAGCACCATGAACGTGGCGCCGAACAGGGTGTCGGGCCGGGTGGTGAAGACCTCGATGGGCCCGAGCGGCCCCCCAGAGCGGGGAGCACCGGGTCCGGCGGACGAGGCGAAGCTGACGGTGGCGCCGGTCGAGCGGCCGATCCAGTTGCGCTGCATCAGCTTCACCGGCTCGGGCCAGTCGAGGGTGTCGAGGTCGGCGATCAGGCGGTCGGCGTAGGCGGTGATCCGCAGCATCCACTGCGTCAGGGGCCGGCGGAAGACGGGGTAGCTGCCCCGTTCGCTGCGGCCGTCGGCTGTCACCTCCTCGTTGGCCAGCACGGTCCCGAGCCCGGGGCACCAGTTCACCATGGCGTTGGCCCGGTAGGCGAGGCGGTGGCCGTCGACCCGGCGGCGC
This sequence comes from Acidimicrobiales bacterium, assembly GCA_038253125.1. Taxonomy (GTDB): domain Bacteria; phylum Actinomycetota; class Acidimicrobiia; order Acidimicrobiales; family JAUJNH01; genus JAUJNH01. The sequence continues at coordinate 1,713 of JBBSHM010000016.1, read as the reverse complement.
CGCTCTGTGTCGGCCAGCTCGGCCCAGCCCGGCTCGTCGGCCAGGCGAGCCTCGAGCTCGGAGATGGGCCGGGCCCGCTGCTGCTCGGGATCGAACCAGCTGTTGTAGATCCGGAGGAAGATCCACTGGGTCCACCGCACGAAACCGGCGTCGGTGGTGGCCACCGCCCGCCGCTGGTCGTGCGCCAGCCCCAGCCTCTTCAGCTGGCGCCGCATGTTGGCGATGTTCGCCTCGGTGGTGACCCGGGGGTGCTGGCCGGTCTGCACCGCGTACTGCTCGGCGGGCAGGCCAAAGGCGTCGTAGCCGATGGTGTGGATGACGTTGCGACCCGTCATGCGCAGGAAGCGGCCGTACACGTCGGTGCCGATGTAGCCAAGCGGGTGCCCGACGTGCAGCCCTGACCCCGACGGGTAGGGGAACATGTCCAGCACGTAGGCCTTCGGACGCTGGGCGACGGCTTCCCACCCCTGGGACAGCGGCCCCGACGGGTTCGGCACCTCCCAGGTGCCGTCGGAGTCCCACCACGCCTGCCACCGGGCCTCGATCTCACCGGCCAGGGTGGCGTCGTAGCGTGCCTGCGGCACACCGGCGGCTTCGGACATGAAGGAAAGCGTACCGAGGCGACCTGGACGTTCCGCCAGCTTGAGGGGCTGGTGTCCACCAGGACGTGGGGGTTCAAGTCCCCCCACCGCAGCCCAGAGGTCCGTGCTCCGGGAAGCGTAGGACGGGTAGATTCGGGCCGGTGCAGGTCCAACGGCACCCGTCGCGGCTCTCCCTGGTCGGCCTTGCTGTCGGGCTTTGGGCGATCGTGCCGCCCTACGTCGTCCTATTCGGGAAGTTGGCGGTCAGGAGCCCTGCCGTTGAGTTCGTCGACCATGCGCTGCCCGGGGTCATTGTGATCGCCGTCGCCGCCCTGGGCTATGTGGTGCTGGGCGGCGCTGAGCCGTCTTCGTTGCTGATGTTCGGGGGTGGAGGGGTCATCACCCTGGCCGGCTTCTGGATGCTCGCCACCCATGTGGGTTTGATCAGCCAGACCCGCCAGGGCCTCGTTCCCGGTGGGGCACTGGCCTGGCACGGTCTCCCCGGCCTGGCCGTCACCCTGCTCGGCGTGGTCTGGACCGCCCGGTTCTGGGACGACGGAACGGAAGAGGCCTGAGCTGAGCACTCCCTGCCGGCGTTGCGGGCGCCGGCCCGGCTGCACCCAAGCTATTGGGCGTTGCGTTTTCCGATCTGGCCTCGTTCGATGAGGATCACCTGTTTGTTTCCGGCCAGGGCGGCGGCGTCCATGGGTGCGGCGAGGGCGATGATGACTGCGGCGGCTACGGCCGGTCGGCGGGCGGAGGCGGCTAGGCGCCTTCCGATCGGTGGCACCTCGGGGCGGGCGGCGTCTGTCCTGTCCGGCTGGGGCTGTACGAGGCGTCGGCTGACGCTGTCGATGAGGGGGACTAGGGCGCAGACGACGGTGAGGCTGGTGAGTATGGCGACCTTGATGGCGAACTCGGTGGGCTGGAAGGAGATGAGGCCGGCGGCCAAGGCGGCGACAGCGGCCCCGTAGACGGCACGCCCGCTGGAGGTTTTGGGGGCGGTCTGGGGGTCGGAGATCATGAAGAACACGAACACGAGCAGTTCGGGTGAGGTGGCGATGGTGGCCCAGTAGGACAGGCCGTTGATCGGCCCGACGTGCCAGATGGCGATGAAGCTGCGGCCGGCGGC